>JACPKS010000028.1 GCA_016186905.1 Deltaproteobacteria bacterium | reverse complement strand
TCACCACCGAGCGCATGAGCTACGGCATTTCGGCCGTCGCTCGCATGCTCAACGAGGACGCCAGCGCAGCGCAAGTTCCCCAAGACCCCCGCTCCATCGTCGTGTTCGTGGAAGGCGCCGCCCCCCGCGAAAAAATCCGCGCCCGCCTCACGCGCCCGCACAAAAATTACTGGGAGGCGAAACTCATCGAAATCCTGGAACCCTCGCCCGACCGCGTCGTCGCGCCTTGCCCGGTTTTCGACCGCTGCGGCGGCTGCTCCTGGCAGCACCTCTCCTACCCCGCGCAGCTTGAAGCCAAAAAAGAAATCCTCCTCCATCAGCTCGCGAAGTCCACGCGCCTTCCACGCGAGGAACTCGGAAGCAAAACCACCGTGCACGCCGCACCCGCCCCCTTCGGCTACCGCCGGCGCGTCCAGGTTCACGGCGACAAGAACGGCGTCGGCTTTTTCGCGCGCGGATCGCACGACATCGCGCACACCGATCGCTGTCTCGTCGCGCATCCCGACATCCAAAGCGCGTGGAGCGAATTTCTGAAGCGGGAATGGTGCGCATGGACCTCAACCGCAAACACGCGGTCACGGGCTTCCTCCAAATCAACGAGGAACAGAACGTCGCGTTACGCAAGATCGTCGCCGACCTTGCCCGCGCGGCCTCCGGGCGCGAGCTGCTTCTTGATTTGTACGGCGGCGACGGAAACCTCACCGGCGATCTGCGCTCGCATTTCAAGCGGATCATCAGCGTCGACACCGTGAACGAAGGGGGCGACCCGTCCGAGATCGCGCCGCCGCTTCCTCCCGGCCGCACGTTCGTGCGCGCGGACACGAAAGAGTTCCTCACGGGTCAGTTTTGGCGCGATTGGAGCGACAGCCCTATCGACGCCGTGATCGCGGATCCGCCGAGATCCGGTCTTGAAGGCACCGCTGATCTCATTGCCTCATTGGATACTCGCTCGCTGATTTTGGTGTCTTGCGATCCGTCGACACTGTCTCGCGATCTTATCCCGATCTTAAAGCGCTTCGCGCTGTCCCGTATCGCGCTCATCGACATGTTTCCGCAGACCCATCACATCGAGGCCGTCGTTGGTCTTAGGCGCCAGTCTTGAGCGCCGTTAGCCGCTTGACACGGAATGCCGACGTTCCTACTCTTAAGGCATGAAGCCAACCCTCGCGTCCGCGCTGGCCGTTTTCGCGATTTCCACGTCACTTCTCGCCGGATGCTCCTCGGCCCCCAAGACCGAAAAAAAATCCCCGAAAGAGCTCGCAGCACTTTACGTCGAGCTCGGCACCGGGTCCCTCACGCGCAAGGAGTACCCCGAAGCCATCGAGGATCTGCGCAAGGCGATCACGCTCGATTCCTCGAATGCCGTTGCCCACAATCACTTGGGGCTGGCGTACTACGGCCTGGGCAAGCGCGAGCTCGCGAAAGAAGAGGTGAGCCGCGCGGTCAGCGAAGACTCCAAATATTCCGACGGCTACATCAATCTCGGAAATTTCGCGTACGAAGAAAAGAACAACGCGCTCGCGCGGCGCTACTACCACAAAGCGCTCGAGAACCTTGAATACAAGTACCGCCATCGCGCGCTTACCGCGCTGGCCCAGCTCGCGCTCAGCGAAAACAACCACGCCGAAGCCCGCCGTTTTCTCGGCGAGTCGCTCGCCGCGAACCCCGACTACTGCCTGACTCATTTCCTCCTCGGCACGCTTCTCGTCCGCGAGAACGACGCCAAACCCGCCGCCGAGGCGTTCGCGAAATCGGTCGCCGGCTCGTGCGTGAACAACCCAACGGCTCATTACCAGCTGGGCCTCGCATACCTGAAACTTCGCGAATTCCCGAAGGCGAAGAACGCCTTCGTTTTTCTCGTGCAGGCCTTCCCGCAGACCGTCGAAGCGCAAAGGGCCGGGGACCAGCTTAGGAACATTCCCTGAATGATGGAGCACGACTCCCCGGCGACGGCGGCAGGACTCGGCGAATACCTCCGCGCTGAACGCGAAAAACGCAGCATCACCATCGAGCAAATCGCATCCGCGACCAAAATCAGCGTAAAACTCCTCCACGCCCTCGAAAGCGACAACTACGACGCGCTTCCCGCGAAACCCTTCGTACGCGGGTTCGCGTCGAGCTACTCGCGCTATCTTGGAATCGATCCGGGCGAGATGCTTTCGCGCTTTGAGAGCTTCCTCGACGAAAAAACGGCCCGCAAGCATCGCTCGCTCGAAGACGCGCCCCACATCTTCGTGGACAAGGAAGGGCAAACCGAAAGCGCGAAGACCGGCCTCAAAATCACGATGATCGGAATTATCGTGATCGGCGCGATCGCCGTCGGAGTGCTCAAGCCCTCGCTTCGCCACCGCAAATCAAAAGCCAAGGAAAAGGCCGCGGTCACGAACGAAGATCTGGTGACCGTGCCCGCGCCCCCGACGCTCATCACGCTGCCTCCCTCGGCGGAGTCCGAGGAAGCGGCGACGGCTGCCGCTCCGAAGCCGGCGCCCGCCAAACCCGCCGGGACTCCGCGGGCCGCGCCAACTCCAGAACCCACGCCCGCGGCGCCTCCGCCGACGGTTGCCGCCGCGAAACAAGAACCGGCGCCCACGGCGAAGCAACCCGTGGCAATCGCGCCCGTCGTGACGACGACGCCCACACCGGCGCCTTCGAACCTTCCCGCGATTCCGGAAAAAGAAGTGAAACACCGTCTGATTGTACGCGCGGTCGAAGATTCGTGGGTGAAGTACCAGGCTGACGACCGGCCCATGAAACAGTTCATGCTCAAGAAAGACAAGAAGGTCTACATCCGCGCGCGAAACAGCATTCGGTTTATGACCGGAAACGCGAAGGGAACTGAAATCTCTTCAAACAACACCGAGTTCCGACCCTTTACCCCGGGAACGAGGCTCCTGATCATTCCAAAAGACGCAGAGCCCCAATACCTGGCACAGCCCTTTATTCAACCTGCCCCGCAGTAAATATTGAATTATCCACAGCTTAGCCCCGGTTATCCACAGCCGATAAGTATTCGTAGTTCCATGCGATTCGTATGCTAAATACACATATTTCCACCACGCCAATATTGTAGACGTCCCCAAAACTCCGTTACCAGAGCCATTTCCGGGCAGCGATTACCACGAAGATTTCTTGAAACTTAGGATGGCAAAGGGAACCGCGGCAAGGTTTGAAAGCTGAAGCGCAAGAAACGGCGTCAGCCAGCCCTTTTCGGCGAAGGTCTGCCCGACGACTTGAAGTCCCCAGTAGAGCACGACGACGCCGAAGGCGACGAAAACGGCGTAGGATTTCACGCTTCGGTTCTTCACGATGCCGAGTCCCACGCCGAGCACGCCGAACACGAGCGGCGTAAGCGAAAGCGCGAGCCGCTTCCAGTACTCGACCTCGTATTCAAGCCCCTTCGCGGGATCGGCGCGGTATTCCTCGATTTTTTTCACGAGATTCGGCGAAGAAAGCGTTTTGGGATAGGTAAGGTCGGCCGACGACGCTTCCTCGACTCTCAGAAGAGTTCGGTACTCCGCGAAATCCATTTTTTCGTACGCATCGCGATTGAGGCTTGAACGATGAATCGCGCCCTCGTTGAGCTTCAAAATCATCGCCGTGCTGAGCTCGCTTTCGGTTCGCACCGGAATCATCTGTCCGTCGCGCGCGAGAATCGTGTTCGGGTTGCGGTGATCGCGCTCGTCGTAAATGAACACGCCTTTGAGCGCGTTATGCTCGGCATCCACCTTGTCGACGTACACGAGCAGATCGAAGAATCCCTCGGTGAAGGTGCCTTCGCGCAGGTTCGCGACGGCCTTCGTGCTGCCGATCCGCACGAGCGTGCGCTTGAACTGGTAGTTGCCCCACGGAATGAAATAGTTCGTAAGATAGAAGATCGCCGCCGCCACCGCGAGCGAGAGGAAGCCTACCGGCAGGTACATCTTGAGCAGCGAAAGGCCCGAGGCTTTGAACGCGACGACCTCGCTGTCGGCGCTCAATCGCCCGAAGCCCACGAGAATCGCCACGAGAAAACTCACGGGCAGCACGACCGGAAGAAACGCGGCCGAGATATAGACCGTGAGCTTGGTGAGCAGCCACAATCCCACTCCGTGATTGATGAAAAAGTCGGCCAGCCGCACGAGCTGGAACATCAAGAACACGAACATGAAGAACAAAAATCCGCCCATGAACGGCGTGAAAACTTCGGCGAGGATGTAGCGCGAGGATCGGCTAATAGGCATTGCGATTGATCCGGAAGACGGTCAGAAAAAGGATTTTCAAATCGAACATGATCGACCAGTTCTTGATGTAGAAAAGATCGTACTCGATGCGTTTTTCCAGCGACGTATCGCCGCGCCAGCCGTTGACCTGCGCCCAGCCGGTGATTCCGGCCTTCACCTTGTGCTTGAGCATGTAGCGCGGAATCTTCGTGCGCACCTCTTCGACCACCCACGTACGCTCGGGCCGCGGCCCCACGATGCTCATGTCGCCGGCCAGCACGTTGAAAAACTGCGGCAGCTCATCGAGGCTTGTTCCTCTCATCAGACGGCCCACCGCCGTGACGCGCGGATCGTCTTTTTTCGTGAGAAGCCCGACATCGCCCTTCTGATCGACGCCCATCGAGCGGAATTTAAGCATCCGGAAGGGTTTTCCGTTGAGGCTCATGCGTTCTTGGCCGTAAAAAATCGGGCCGCGCGTGGTGAGCCTCACGAGCGCCGCGAGAATCAGCATTATCGGAGAGAGCAGAATCAGCGCGACGGAAGCGATGAGAACGTCGAACATGCGCTTGAGAAGAAAATTGAACCCCATGATCGGCGTTTCATTCAAGCTTACGAGCGGCAGGCCGTCGAAGTCTTCCAATTGATATCCCAAAGCGACGTAATCGTAGATATCCGGGATGAGAATCACGTCGACGATGTCGTCCTTGAGACTCTCAAGCACCGCCTCCATCTGTCCGGCCTCGGCGCGCGAAAGCGCGATCACGAGCTTGTCGGCGTCATGCCGATGCACGAGATCGGCGGTTTCTCGAATCGAGCCGAGGATAGGCAGGCCGTCGACCGCTCCGGAAGCGGGGTTCGGATGCGTGTCCTGCGCGGCGCAGGCCCGCGCGGCGACGAATCCCACGATGCGAAGCCCGAGCTCGGGATGGCGCGTGAGCCGCCGAACCGCCTGGACCGCGACGGGGCCCGTGCCGACGACCAAAACCCTTTGCAGGTTATACCCCTTGGCGCGCATGTGCCGCACGAAGTTTCGCAGGTTCACGCGCGCGGCCACGAGCATGATCGAACTTAAAACGCCGAAATACACGAACACGCCGCGCGAGAGCTTGTACGCCGTGATGAGATAGGTGAGCGAAATGAAAACCAAGAGAGCCAGGCCGTGCGCGCGCAAAACCTTGTACGCCTCGGCCGTGCGCCGGCTGATGCGGTGGCTGGAATAAAGATTCAAGAGCGAGAAAACCGTGCCCCAAAGAAGCACGATCACGATCGAGTACGCCCAATACTGGTCGAACGGCGGAAGCGCGTTCGTCATGATCCCGAGCGGGTAGTTTTTTCGCAGGTAATACGCCGCGATCCAGCAGACGACGAGGATGACTGCATCGAGAACCCTGAGCGCCGGACCGAAAACCGAATAGTATTTTTTAAGCATCGTTTTTTCAAAAAAATTCTGGTACTTGGCAGTCTTATATGAAACCCGCCGAACAGACAAAGAATACCGAGTTTAGCCGTTTTTTGCGAGCGGAAGTCGCCCGCGTCGCCGCCCGCGGCCCGAAGCCTGAGGGGCAGTGCGAGATCATCGCGGTTTTGCCGGCCCCGGCGGCAAAGGCCGAAGACAAATCCGCGCCAAAAAGCGGCCTGAAAAATCAGAAGGCCGCTAAAAAGTCATCCTCCGTTCTCGTTCGAAAAGGATTCGAAGACTACCGCGTATTGGCCGGCCGTCTCGCCGGCGCCGAAGAGATTTCCTCGAAGGCGGGATCGACCTGCCTCGTGCGCTTCGCTGGCATGCGCGGCGCCGATCACGTGCTCTTCGTCGGCACCGGCTCTGACAAGAGCGGCGTCAACGCCTTGGGCGCGGCCGAACGGCTGCGCAGGCTCGGCGCGCAAGTCGCGCACAAACTCTCCGCGGAAAAAATCAAGTCCGCGAACGTGTACCTGGATTCGTTCCTCGGACGCGAAACCGCGCTCGCGGTTTCGGCCGACCTCGCGGCTTACGCGTTTTTGGAGGGAATGGGACTCGCGTCCTACCGTTTCGACAAATATTTCTCGAAGGCCGACAAGAAAAAGGATGGGGCGCTCAGCGTAAAGCTCGTCGCCCCCGACGCTTCGTCGCTTTTGAAATACACGAAGGGCCTCGACACGGCCAAAGCCCTCGTCCGCGGGGCTGAAATCTGCCGCGACCTCGGCAACGAGCCTTCCAATGAATTGCATCCGGCTCTCTACGCGGATCGCGCGAAAGAGTTCGCCGTCGAGCACGGTCTCAAGATTTCCGTTCTCGATGAGCGCAATCTCGCGAAAGAGAAAATGGGGCTTCTCCTGGGCGTCGGCCAGGGAAGCGTCAATCCCCCTCGCCTCATCGTGATGGAATACGCCCCGCCGCGCGCGAAGAAGACGATCGCCTTCGTGGGGAAAGGCATCACCTTCGACAGCGGCGGCATTTCAATCAAGCCCTCGGCTCGGATGGAAGACATGAAGCACGATATGTGCGGCTCCGCGGCTGTCGCGGGAGCGATCGCGGCGTGCGCTCGCCTGAAGCTGCCCGTCCGCGTGATTGCCGTAATTGCCGCGGCCGAAAACATGCCCGACGGCAAAGCGATTCAGCCAGGCAATATTCTTCGCGGGCGGAACGGAAAAACGGTCGAGGTCACGAACACCGATGCCGAAGGCCGTTTGGTTCTCGCCGACGCGCTCGATTACGTTCAGGATATGAAGCCCGACTACGTCATCGATCTCGCGACGCTCACCGGAGCCGCGACGATTACGCTCGGAAAAGTGTGCGCCGGCCTCATGGGCAACGACGCGCGCTTTAACCGCATGGTGAAAGACGCCGCCGCGCAGTCGGGCGAACGCGTCTGGGAACTTCCGCTCTTCGACGAATATTTCGAAGATCTCAAGAGCGACTACGCGGACATGCGCAACGCGGGCGATACTCCCGCCAATGGCACCGCCAAGGGCGCGATGTTCCTTCAGCAGTTCATCCGCAAGGAAACGAAGTGGGTTCATTTGGATATCGCGAGCGTGGCTTACGCGATTCCCCACATCCCGTACAATCCGAAAAAATCGAGTACGGGGTACGGCGTTCGCTTGTTGGTTAATTTAGCCAGGAATCTTAAGTAACGACCGGTTAACGGTTTACGGTTACCAGTCTCGGTAAACGGTAACGGATTCGGTTACGGATACGGGTTCGGTTGGGGACTGGATCCCGTTCAAACCAGCTTTTGAATCGCGGTAAGGATCGCGATCGACGCGGCAAGCATTGTTCCCATTTTGATCGTCAGCTTCGACTCGACAAGCGCGAGCCTCGACTCCAGCTTTAAGTCGAGCCGTCTTTCCAGCTCTTCCAGGTCTTGTTTGGATGCGAGTTTATCTTCCATAATATCCACCAATATTTTGATCGACGTTTCCGCCTGCTCGCGTGAAAACCCGACCTCTTCAAGAATTTTAGCATATTTGAGGGTATTAAACATTACCGGTGAAACCTCCTCCCGCACTGCCTAGCAATCCTTAGTCCAATTATTCGGTTAGCGGTTTACGGTTAACAGTCTCGGTAAACGGTGACGGATTTATCGGCTGGTCCATCCCGCTTGAGCAGGATCAGAGCTTATAACGAGGGTCTATGCCGTTTTTCTTTTTTCTGGATTCTGCAACTGAGCGATCACTCGGGTTCCACCATGAAATAGAACTCACTTCGCCACGTGCTTTTCGATATTCAATCGAAATCCCCTGCTTCTCATCTACAAAGTAGATTTCATCAGGTACCGCATGGGGATTCGTTTGTTCAGCGTCGATTCGCTTAAACAAGGCCGATTTAAACCGGGATCTCGCTCCATCAAGCGTCTTTTCTCTCTCTCCTTCGTACACGTCCCAGCTCTTGCTCTGCAGCGTTCCGCTTTTCGCATCAAAGGTTAGAGTGGCCCGAGGAACTTCAGCTTTCCCACCTGTAAAATTCCACTCAACCAAATAGATCCATACGACCTTATTTTCGATCTCTAGAGAAAAGGTTCTGTCGGGTTGGCCAATACCTCGAATTGCATCCTCTTGCGACGTTCGACCAATCGCGAACTGCTCAATCGTTTCGAAACGCAAGGGACGTCCGGAGTCGGTGTTTTGGGGATTTGGATGGGAACATGCTCCCATGAGCAGCCCAATAAGACATGCTCGACCGAACTTATAAAATTGGTCAGCTCTATTTTGTTTTCGGCTCAGAATCGGCCACCGAACGGGAATTTTTCAGACTCCAAGTAATATTTTCTACTTCGCGCCGACTTTTATTGAATTCAATCGATAACCCGTGCTTTTGATCGATGAAATACGCTACTCCGGGAGCAGCATCTGAATTTTTCCATTTCGGATCAACTCGCGTCAGCTTCGCGGCTTGATAACGGGTCTTCAGAGTTTCTAGATTGAGTTCTGCTTCTCCGGTGTAGACTTCCCATTTTTTCTTATGAAGAATCCCGCTCTGCGCATCAAAATACAATGACAGCCTCGGCAGTCTTAGTCTCTTGTCAACGTAGATCCAAACCACTCTGCTTCCGTCCGTAGAAAGCACGACCTGCTGCGGGCTACCAAACTTGCGAGACACGTCACTCTGCTTTATCTGTCCAATGCTGAGGTCCTCTACATCGTTAAGGGTAATCTCAGCCGTAATCTCGGAATTTACGACGTTCGGATGAGTACAGCCGACGTAGAAAACTGAGCCCAATCCTAGGAGAGCCAGAGATAGCATCCGTTTTGTTAGAGTGATAAATCTCATTTGGTTCTCTCAAGCGTTGCGTTCAATCCATACTTGCGCGCCTTCTTTGATGGATCGACAACGACAAAGAATCCTTCCTCCGCCCATCGCTGACAGAGGTGGCGGGCCGTTCTTCCGGTGAGGCCCAGAGTTTTCCCGACCTGTGCCGCGGTAATCCGTTCCGACTTGCGAAAAAGCCCCAGTACCATTCTCTGGCGGGCATCGAGTTGGCGAAGGATCCGCGACTTGTCTCCCTTCCCTGAACGCGCTTCCTCTTTCGCCCGGCGCCGAACATTTTCAAATGCGTCCGCCGTCCCGACGCAGAAATATTCGATCCAAGGGGTGATTTCAGCCTCAGCGCGCCCCATGTAGTAATTGTGCGACGGCCCGACCGCTAAGGCATGGTAGTATGCCGGCAAGTCACGGGCATAATATTCTTCCAGCGAGAAGAAGCCCTTGAGATCGTAGCCGCCGAGATGAAGAACCAGGGTCGTCAGAAGTCTAGCCGTCCTCCCATTGCCGTCGTAGTAAGGATGGATCGTCGCGAACTGATAATGGACGATCGCCGCCAGGAGGGGGCAAGGCAACCGCTCCTTCTCTTTCGTCTCCAGCCACTTCACGAGATCACCCATCATCAGCGGAACGTCTTTAGCTTCGGGCGGAAGATAAACCATCGCCCCGTTTCGGCTGTCGCGAATCACGTTTTGTCCGTCTCGGTAAGGGGTCGGCTTCGCCTTCCCGCGCTTGCCGCCCATCACCAGTGCGTGAAGGGTTTGAATGAGCGTTTCCGTTACCTTGGCTTTTTTAGCCGCGAGTTTTTCCAACTCGTCGAGCGCGCGATAGTAGCCCAAGACTTCCTTTTCATCCCGCTGCCGGCCGGGCAAGCGTTCGTCTTTTTGAATCACTCGGATCGCTTCTTCGAGCGTGAGCCTGTTGCCCTCGATCCGCGTGGAATAGTGCGTGGACAAAAGGCGGGCAGTCTCGCGCAATCGCGCTTGAACCCTCGGCGTCATCGGAAGATCGGCCACCGCCTGCCTTGCCGCTTCAATCCGCATCAGCGCATTCGTGATCTTCGAGGTAATGGTGAATTTTGGCCGAAACACTTGCCATTATTTTGCCATTAAACAGCCGTTAATTCAAATGGGGCCGCGCGTGTCATTGCGATGGCTTTTCGCGGTTCCCAGCATTTTTGCGGAATGCTAACTCCATGCATCTCCACAATGGGCCTGCCCGCGCCTCAACAAGTCTATTCTTGGTTTATATCAATAATATCAATTATCTGTAACCTATTTACTTTATTATCGTTTTATCCGATAATAGATTTAAGTATGTTGGAATATTTGGTCCCCTCGCAATCTCGCCGTACTCTTCTCAAACTGCTCCATGTAGAGCGGAAACGGGAATCTGTTTCCAGTCTTGCAAAGTTAGCTCAGGTGAGTTTTTCGACCGCTTACGCGGAACTGAGGGCCATGGAACTGGCTGGACTCGCGAAAAGCGAATACGAAGGGAAAAGAGTATTTTTCCGGGCCAACGACGACAGCTCCGATGCGGTTCTCTTGAGGTCTCTTCTCAGCTCGGACAATCGGGGAGAAAACCGTCCTTCCGAGACAGTTCTGGCAAACCTGGAAAGAATGAGCGGGGCTCCAGGAAGCAAGGCCGAGAATCATCAGCCCGTGCTTTCTGACGAGGAGACACTCGCTCTTGCATTCAAGCTCGCTCGCCGAAATGCGACTGTGGCGCGTGTCCTTCCGGTTGCTCTTTACAAGAGCCTGGGTGCTCTAAACCTTGAAAAACTGAAAACTCTTTGCCTCAAAGAAGGCGAGAAAAAGACGTTGGGTTTTTTTCTGGATCTTACTTCAGAGCTTGCCCATCTGAATCACCTCCGCGACGTGGCCAGAAAGCTGCATGACAACCGGCTTAAAAAAAGTGAAAGTTTTTTTGTGAATCAGCCCCAAGGAAAATATGCGAAGAGGATGGAAGCACGAAACACTCCAAAAGTCGCAAAACGGTGGAAATTTAGAATGAATATGGATTTTGAGAATTTTCGATCTCATTTTGAAAAGTTTGTGAGCTTGAGGACGCCACGTGAAAACCTACGGCAGAGACGAGATTGAAAACTTTTTGCTCGTCATCGATGAAAATTTAAGTGAACGGTTCGATCTCATCATTATTGGCGGCACAGCCGCTGCTTTGGCCTATCATGTGACCAGCTTCACCAAGGACATCGACACGGTGAATAATATTGCAGCGATCCAAAAGGCCTATGAAGCCGCGAAGAAAAAAACAGGCTTGGAAATTCCAATGGGACGGGTGGGCGTTGAAGACGGCCCTCATCACTATCCCGATCGCCTGCTTGAGCATGTCATTTCAGGAGCGAAGCATCTCAAGGTATTCGTTCCTGAGCGCCATGACTTTGTTTTAATGAAGATGATTCGCGGACAGCAAAACGATCTCGAGACGGTGGTTGAGATGCACAAAGCCGAACCGCTATCGTTCGACAGACTTCTGGAGCTTATCGTGTCGGAGATGACGGCCATTACCGGCAATAAGCGGAGGATAAAGCCAAACTTTCTCAATATGTTTGAAACGTTATTCGGAGAGACAACGCTCGCCGTGGCTGAAGGCCGACTAAAAGTCTGGGAGTTGAGTTAATCTACATTAACTGTAGTTAAATCCGGTTATCGGTTTACGGTTAACGGTTTCGGTAACGGATTCGGTAACGGAAAACGGTTTCGGTTACCGCCTGTCGGCCCGAATCTCGCATATTTCCAATATATCTGATATAGTATACTTTAGATATCTCACTGGCGGGAGGAGAAGCATGAAAACCTCGATTGAACTCGACGACGAAAAAGTAAAAACGGCGAAACGGCTCTCGGATGCGGCGACGCTGCGGCAGATCGTCGACGAGGCTTTGGATGCCTACATCACCAAAAAGCGCAGGGATTCGATGATCGGGCTGCTTGGTTCAAATCTCATTCGTCCCGAGTACAAGCCAACGAGGAAGGGCCGTGAGCGTCCTCGTCGATAGCAGCGTTTGGATCGCGGCGCAGAATCCGAGGAACAAGGAGTGCTTGCAGCTAAAGCGGCTTTTGAAGTCGGAAGCTGAGATTGCGTGTATTCGTCCCATTCAAGCCGAGGTCTGTCAGGGCGCCAGGTCTCCGGAAGCGTTTCATCGGATGTGGGATTCCATGCTTGCGTTCCGCTTTTTTGAAGTCACGGATCGAATCTGGGGCAAATCCGCATGGAATTTTTTTTTATGCCGGAAAAACGGCATTACTCCGACGACGTTGGATTGCCTGGTCGCGACCGTGGCCAGGGAACACTCGTTGAAGCTCTGGTCGCTGGATCGTGATTTCAAAGGAATGCGGAGAATTATTGAGTTTGGGAGTTACGAATTCTGACAGACCGCTTTCATTCGCGGCTTTCAGAATGAAGGGCTTTCCTGATGTGGGCGCCTACGTATATAATGGCGATGCATGAGTACACCGTCGAAAACCATCAGCTTTGAGCCGCTTGAAAAAGCACTGGACTCGCTTAAAAAAGCCGTAGCCACTGCACCTAAGAACGAGCTTGAGCGCGATGGCGTCATCCAGAGGTTTGAGTACACGTTCGAGATGGCATGGAAATCCATCCGCAAATGTCTCTTCGAGCTTGGAAGAAAAGAGGTCAGCAGCAGTCCAAAGCCGGTTCTTCGCGACGCGCTCGAGGAAAACTTGATCAGTGACATTCAACAATGGTTCGAGTTCCTGGAGGCCAGGAACTTCACCTCCCACACGTACAACGAACTTTCCGCCAATGAAGTGTATTCGCGAGCCAAGGATTTTCCGCCTGTCGCCGAGACACTTCTCGAAAAGCTCAAGGCCAGGGTTAGCGCAAAAGCATGAACCTCCAGGGCGTAAGCCGCGAAAACCTGGAATTTTTGAAGTCCATCCTGCGGAAAATTTTGGAAAAATACAATGTCCGCGTCTTCGCCTTCGGGTCTCGCACCACCGAACGCTTTCGCGAAAACTCGGATCTCGATCTTCTGCTCGTGAGCGATTCTAAACTGCCTCTTTCTGTTTTTGGGGAGCTCCGAAGCGAACTCGAGGAAAGCACGCTCCCGTTCAGGGTTGATTTGCTTGAGGAAGCGCGCCTTCCGGAAAGCATCCGAAAGTCTGTCCGAAACCTTCCTCGAATCGAGATCATCGCCTGCCCGATTGCGAAGGGATGCAAAAAGCGCTAGTTTATCCGCAATTATGAACCGATTTTACATCGAAAACGCCTCCAAGTTCGACGGCCAGACCGTCACGGTAAAGGGCTGGGTCTACGGCAAACGCTCCAGCGGCAAGATCAAGTTCCTGCAGATGCGCGACGGAACGGGGATCATGCAAGGTGTGTTCGTCAAAGGCGAGTGCGAGGACGCTTCGTTCGAGGAGTTCGACAAACTCACGCAGGAAAGCTCGCTCATCGTCACCGGCACGCTTCGCAAGGAGCCGCGCTCGCCGGGCGGCTACGAGATGGGTGTGAAGTCGCTCAAAATCCACCAGATCGCCGAGCCCTATCCCATTTCGCCCAAAGAACACGGCGTCGAGTTTTTGATGGAACACCGCCACCTCTGGGTGCGCTCCTCAAAACAGCACGCGGCACTGCGCGTGCGCTGGGAAATCATCCGCGCGATCCGCGAGTTTTTCGACAACCAGGGTTTCGTGCTCTTCGATGCCCCGATCTTGACTCCAAGTTCCTGCGAAGGCACCTCCACTCTTTTTGAGACGCCCTACTTCGACGGCAAGGCGTTTCTCACGCAGTCGGGCCAGCTCTACGGCGAAGTCGGCGCGATGGCGTTCGGAAAGGTCTACGTCTTCGGACCCACCTTCCGCGCGGAGAAATCCAAAACGCGAAAACATCTCACCGAATTCTGGATGGTCGAGCCCGAAGTCGCGTGGAACGACCTGAACGACAATATGGAGCTCGCCGAAAAATTCGTCGAGTACGTCGTGCAAACCGTGCTCGCGCGCAGGGCACCCGAGCTCAAGATCCTCGAACGCGATCTTGCGAAGCTCGAAAAGATTCGCGCGCCGTTTCCGCGCATCCGCTACGACGAGGCATTGAAGGTTCTTGAAAAACGCGGCGTGGGCGTGCCGTGGGGCGAAGATTTCGGCGCCCCCCAGGAAAGCGCGCTCGGCGAGGAATTCGGCGGCATGCCCGTTTTTGTTCATCGATTCCCCGCGCGGATCAAAGCGTTCTACTTCAAGAAAGACCCCGAAGACGCGCGCTATGCTCTGGGATGCGACCTCATCGCGCCCGACGGCTACGGCGAAATCATCGGCGGCGGCCAGCGCGAGGAAAGTTACGAAACCCTCAAACGCGCGGTGGAAGAGCACCGCCTCCCGTTCGACGATTATCAGTGGTACCTCGATCTTCGCCGCTACGGCTCAGTCCCCCACTCGGGCTTCGGTTTAGGCGTCGAACGCACGGTCGCGTGGATCTGCGGCCTCGACCACGTGCGCGAAACCATCCCGTTTCCGCGGATGATTCATACACTTCGGCCATAATAAAAAAAAATTAAGCCTAACTATTCGTAATTTAATATAAATATTAAAATTTGCAAAAGTATACTTTAGCAATTATAATTGCTACATATGGCACAGCTTAACGTCTATCTTCCTGAAGATCTCAAGGAAAAAATCCAGTCTCGCGCCAAAGCGGAGGGGAAAAGCATTTCCGCGTATCTAACGGAAATCGTTCGGCGTGAAATCGAGCCCAAAGCATGGAGTCCCGAATTTATAGCGACCTTTGGCTCTTGGGAAGGCGACTTCCCTGAAATTGAAGATCTCGAACCTGAAAAACGCGACGATTTGTGATGTATCTCCTCGACACAAACATCTGTATCGCGCTCCTCAAGGGAGCCGATGCCGCGCTTCGCGAAAAAATCACCAAGCGTGATGCCGGTGAATTTCGCCTTTGTAGCATCGTCAAGGCGGAGTTGCTTTTCGGCGCGAGAAAGAGCCATGCCGTCCAGGCAAACTTGCGCCACCTGGAGATTTTCTTCAGCCAATTCCATTCACTAGACTTCGACAACGCAGCTGCGGAAAGATACGGCCATATCCGCGCTTATCTCGCAGCAAAGGGAACGCCAATCGGTCCCAACGACACCCTCATCGCCGCGATCGCCGAAGCACACGATCTCGTGCTCGTCACTAGAAATTCTGACGAATTCACGAGAGTTCCGGGCCTTCGGCTCGAGAGCTGGTGAGCGAAGAAGTCGTGTTATGCGCGCTACCAAGAACCCCTTTCACTACCACCTCGTGCTCGTCGAGCCTGAGATTCCGCCAAACACCGGAAACGCGGGCCGCCTTGCCGTCGCGACAAACAGCACGCTCCACCTCGTGGGCAAGCTTGGCTTCTCGATCGACGACAAAGAAGTGCGCCGCGCGGGACTCGATTACTGGAAGCACGTCGATCTTATCCAACACGCCTCGTTCGAAGACTGGCTTGCATGGTTCGAGAAAAACGAACCCGGCGCGCCGTTTTATCTCTTCAGCAAAAAGGCCGCGCGCTCGCTCTACCGGATCCGGTTTCCGAATCGCGCGGCGTTCGTATTCGGAAAAGAAACGCTGGGCCTTTCCGAGGAAATCCTCGCGCGCTTTCCCGACCGCGCGGCCACCATCCCGATGTTCTCGGATAAAATCCGCAGCCTCAATCTTTCCAACGCCGTATCGGTCGCGCTTTACGAGGCGATTAGGCAGCAGCTCGCCTAGAAAGGAACCCGATGCACCTGATTTCATTCGCCTTGATTCTCGCGGCCGTCATCGTGGCCTTTCGTTGACGATTATGGTAGAGAATCCGGTACATGCGCTGGATTCTTCGTAACAAATACCGGCTTTCGGTGAGCCTCGTCATCCTCGGCTCGGTTGCCGCGGCGGCGGCTGGTGGATTCGCGCTCTACCGGGGCTACCGCGCCGTTCTCCCCGACGTTTCGCTCCTTAAATCCGCCTACCCCGTCGTCGTGGGAAAAGACGGAAAAGACATCCTCTTCAAACTCTCCAAATCCCGCCCGCCACGCTGGAAAAGCCTCGGCGAAATCTCGCGCTTCGCGATCAAAGCGGTTTTGCTTTCGGAAGACGCGGGATTCTATCAGCACGGCGCTTACGACGCCGAAGCCATCCGCGCGGCGTGGGAATACAATCGCCGGCCCGGCGTGAGAATCAAACGCGGCGGCAGCACGATCACCCAGCAGGTCGTGAAAAACATCTTCCTCACGCCGGAAAAAACCCTCACGCGAAAAGTGCGCGAGCTGCTTCTCGCGATCGAGCTCGAACACGTTCTTTCGAAGCGGAAAATCCTCGAGATCTACCTCAACATCGCCGAGTGGGGCCCTGGCGTGTATGGCATCGATCAAGCCGCCCGCCGCTACTTCGGAAAGTCGCCGGCGGAACTTAGCCCCCGCGACGCCGCGGTTCTGGCGTTCATGCTTCCCAATCCCAACCGCTATCAGCACAGCCTCCGCCCCGGCGGCGGCCTCTCGGATTTCGGCGCCAATCGCGTCGAGGCGATCCTCACGCGCATGCTCAAGGCCGGCGATATTTCCGATGAGGAACTCTCTTCCTATTTGCCGGACAAGAAAGATCCCGTATCATCTGACCTATGAAGGTGTTCCGCATAGGCGCCGTCGTCGCGGCGGCCGCGGTGCTCGTGGCCGGTCTGAATTTTTCAGCGGGCCTTTTTCAAAAGCGAGTCTTCCGCGGAAAAATCGCGAAAGCCGGGCTATCGGCGCTTCTTGAGAGGCGCGCCGGCCTGCCCGCGATCGGAGCCTCGCGTTACGAGACCATCGCGCGCGAAAAAGACACGGTTCAGGTCGAGTACACGATCGATCCGCACCTGCAGAAAATCATCGAGGAGGCTTACCGGCGCGCCGGCGTGATGTACGGCGCTTTTGTCGCGATCGAACCTCAAACCGGCAAAGTGCTCGCGATGGTAAGCCACGGCAAACGCGGCGCGAATCTCGCGCTCCGCTCGACGTTCCCCGCCGCGAGCATCTTTAAGATCGTGACCGCAGCGGCCGCCATCGAAGCCGGAAAGCTCACGCACAACAGTCTCATTCCCGTTTTGGGAAGCGATCACACGCTCTACAAACGAAATCTGTTTTCCGCCGGCGGAATCGACCCTGAGCGCATACCCCGTTACGCGCGCCTGATCACGTTCCAAGATGCCATGGCGAAATCGGTGAACTCGGTTTTCGGGAAAGTCGGGATTTTCGGCATCGGCTCCGAAGGCATCCGCAAGAGCGCCGCGCGGTTCGCGTTCAACCGCGACATCCCCTTTGAGTTGCCGGTTGGCGCAAGCCGCGCCGAGATCCCGAACGACCTCTACGGAGTCGCCGAAAGCGCTTCAGGATTCACGAAGCTCAACACGATGAGCCCGCTTCACGGCGCGATGCTCGCCGCCGCGGTCGTCAACGACGGCGTGATCATGGAACCGGCTGTGGTGGAAAGGGTCGCGCGCGACGACGGCGACGCCCTCTACTCGTTCGAGCCGACCGCGCTGACCGCCGCCACGAACCGCAAGACGGCCGAAGAACTGAGGATCATGCTCGGCCGCACGATCACCAACGGCACCTCGCGCGGATCGTTTCGCGGCGCCACGCGCGCGCCCGCGCTTTCCGGCGTTTTCATCGGAGGAAAAACCGGGACGCTGAACGGCTGGGATCCGCCGGGCCGCTACGACTGGTTCGTCGGCTTCGCCGAAAACGGCGGCTCCAAGCTCGCCGTCGCGGCTCTTTGCGTGCACGGCGCCCGGCGGGGAATGAAAGCGTCGAAGGTCGCGCGCAAGGCCTTCGAGTCTTATTTCAGGAATCTCATCGCGCTCAATGGACGCTAACGTCCACATCCCGGTTCTTCTCAAGGAAACGCTTGCGGCGCTGGCGCCGGCGCTCGCCTCTTCTTCCGCGACGCTCGTGGACGGCACGCTGGGCGGCGCAGGCCACACGTCGGCTGTTCTCGCGCGGTTCCCGTCGGCGCGCGTGCTGGCCTGCGACTGGGACGAGAAGGCGCTTCAAGCCGCGCGCTCAAAGCTCGGCGAGGCCGTGAAATCGGGGCGCTTGGAATTCTTTCACGGAAATTTCGCGCGGCTCGAGGAAAACAGCGCGACGCTGCCGCCCGCGTTCGCTCCGCCATGGAACGCGGTCCTGCTCGATCTCGGATATTCCTCGAATCAGCTCGAAAGCGCCGAATACGGAATGAGTTTCCAGGAAGATGCGCCGCTCGACATGCGCCTTGCGCGGCCCGCGCAGGGTACTAGCGCGTGGGAACTTCTTCAGGAATCGACGGAAAGCGAGCTTGCCGACATTCTTTGCGCGTACGGCGAGATCCACGGGTCGCGCCGGCTCGCGCGAAAGATCGCCGAGGCCGCGCGTTCTGGCGAGCTCACGAACTCCACGAAAAGCCTCTCATCGTTGCTGGAACGCATCCGGAAAAGAAAGGGCAAAGAAGGAATTCATCCGGCGACGCTGGTCTTCCAGGCGCTGCGGATCGCGGTCAACGACGAGCTCAGAAATCTGGATCATTTTCTCGAGGATGCTATACTCAAACTCAAGACGGGCGGGCGCATCGCGGTGATCACGTTCCACTCGCTCGAGGACCGCGTGGTGAAACGCTGGGGCCAGCGCAACTCCGCGAGCTTAAGCGCCGTGACGCGTAAACCGGTTACGGCCGGCGAAGCGGAAATCCGCTCCAACCCGCGCTCGCGAAGCGCGAAGCTCAGGCTTTACGAACGCAACGGAGTTTGAATGAGAAGCCGGCACTTCACTTTTCTCATCGTTTTTATTTTCGCCGCCACTCTCCTTACGTCGGCCTTCGTCTGGGTGCGCCTGCAAATCGTGGGGATCAGCTATGACATCCACGAACTGCAGTCACGAGAACGTGCCCTGCGCGAGGAAAACAACGGCTTAAACCTCAAGGTGCACGAGGCCCGCGCGCCATACCGCCTCGAAAGCCTCGCGCGCACGCGCTTCGGGATGCAGGCCCCGCGTGCCGACCAGATCGTGGTGCTGAGCGAATCCGAATGAGAGCGTTTCACCGAACCCGAGAGCGGCGGCGCGGGGTTTTTCTGCTCAAGATATTTTTTCTGTCGTTCACGATCGCGATCATCGCGCGCGCGGTGTGGCTTCAGACCATGCCGGACCCGCGGCTGGAACGCCTGGCCCGGCGCCAGTTTCAGAGTAAAGTCATCGCGCTTCCGCGCCGCGGGGAGATTCTCGACCGCAACGGCGAGGGTCTCGCGATCAGCCTTCGGGCACGTTCGCTTTTTTTGCACCCCGATCTCTTGAAAAAGGAAGCGCCTCCGCGCGAAGTCGAGAGGGTTCTGCGGGCGATCTCGAGGGTACTCCATATTCCCAAAGCCGAGCTCCACGCGAAAATGAAATCGGGCAAGGCGTTCACATGGATCAAGCGGCAGCTCACCGAGACCGAGGAGCAGGGTCTGCGTGAGCACGGCGCGCTCGATTACGACAACGCTTTGGGCCTCATCGAAGAAACGCGCCGTTCGTATCCGAACCGCGAATTGGCCGCGCACGTGCTCGGCTCGGTCAACATCGACGGGCAGGGGCTCGAAGGGCTGGAGCTTCAGTACGAGTCGATATTGGCCGGCGAGCAGTCGCGCATCTCTTCGACCAAGGATGCGATGGGCCGCCGCATTTTCGAGGACGGCCGCGGCATTCTCGCCATGCGCGACGGACAATCGGTGCTCCTCACGATCGACAAATCGATCCAATACGAAACCGAAAAATCGATCCGCAAAGCCGTTGACGATTTCGGAGCGAAAGCGGGCACTGCGATCGTCGCAAACGCCTCGACCGGCGAAATTCTGGCGCTTGCGAATGACCCCGCTTTCAATCCCAATCAGCCCAAGGCCGCGACACCCGGTCACCGCCGCAACCGCGCCATCACCGACACCTTCGAGCCCGGGAGCACCTTCAAGCCGCTCCTTGCGGGAATCGCGCTCGAGAAAGGCCGCTCTCCGGGCTCGCGCATCTACTGCGAGAAGGGCTCGTTCAAAGTCGGAGGCCGCCGGATCTCCGAAGCCGAAGCGCACGAGAAATTCGAGTGGCTCACGCTTGGCGAGATCCTGAAACTCTCAAGCAACGTGGGCGCGGCAAAACTCGCGCTCGAGCTCGGGGCCTCCACGATGGGGCAGCTCTTCGAGCGTTTCGGCCTGGGCACCCGCACCGGCATCGATCTGCCCGGCGAAGTCGCGGGCTCGGCAAGCCGCGAGGGCCTTCGCTCGCCGGTCCGGCTCGCCAACGTGGGCTTCGGCCACGGCGTGACCGTCACGCCGATTCAGATGCTCACCTACTACCTCGCGATCGCCAACGGCGGCCGCTGGGTGCAGCCCAAGCTCGTAAAAGCGATCGTCTCTGAAAGCGAAGATTCACTCGAAAAAGGAGAGATGCGCTGGAAGCTCAATGCCCGCAACGAACCGAAAGCACGCGCGGTCCTCGCGCCCGCGACCGCGCGCGCGGTTTCAAGGATGCTCGAAGCCGTGACTCAGGAAGGCGGTACGGGCGTAAAAGCCCAACTTGAGGAATGGCCGGTGGCCGGCAAGACCGGAACCGCCCAGAAGATCGATCCCGAGACCCGCCGCTACTCGCGCACGCGCCACATCGCATCGTTCGCGGGTTTCGCGCCCGCCCAATCCCCGCGCATCGTAGCCTTCGTCATGCTCGATGAGCCCAAACATCCTTACTACGCTTCCGAAACGGCGGCGCCCGCTTTTCGGGAAGTCATGCGCGCAGCGCTTCTTCGCGAAAAAGTGCCTCCGATCACCGGTTTCTCGAAAATCGCGGAGCTTGCGAACAAGAACATGATCGAATCGATCGAAAGCGAGAATCGCCGGCAGGTGCGCGCGCTTCTCGAGCTGGCTCCACAACCCGCGGCCGAATCGATCGCAGGGTCATCCGATGTAACGGCAGCGTCTGAAAATCCGGCGGGTTCAGGACGGCGCGTGCCGGATCTTCACGGCCTGACCGTTCGCGAAGCGTTGCGCGCGCTGCGCGCCGAAAACGAAACGCCGTCGCTTGATGTCGAGATCATCGGTTCCGGAATTCTTAAGGCTCAAGAACCGGCGGCTCATGAGCGCGTCGAATCCAGCACGAAGATTCGCCTCTTTTTTGAGGCACCCTGACGGAAGTTCGATGAACTTAAGCCGCGTTCAGTTTCAGTCCGTCACTCAGGACAGCCGCAAGGCCGGCCCCGGCACCGTGTTCTTCGCCATCGAGGGCTCTTCACGGGACGGACATCTCTTCGTGGAGCGCGCGCTCGAAGCCGGCGCGCCCGCGGCGGTCATTCGCGCTTCGCACCCGCTCGCCGCCTCGCTTCTCGCGAAATGGCCCGGCCGCTGCGTCGCGGTCGTCGACACTCGCCGGTCGCTCGGCGAAACCGCCGCGCGCGTTTGCGGCGATCCGTCCGCCAAGCTCCTCGTCTGCGGGGTCACTGGCACGAACGGCAAGACGACTTCCTCCTACCTGATCGAAGGAATCTTGAAGGAGTGGGGAAAGCATCCGGCCCTGATCGGTACGGTCGAAACCCGCTTCGGCGAGACCAAGTTCGAATCGGCGCTTACGACTCCCGACGCGATCTCTCTTCAAGATCTTTTCAAAACCTTTCTCGCGCTGGGAGCGGAGTCGGTCGCGATGGAGGTCTCTTCGCACGCGCTCGATCAGCAACGGGTACGCGGCACCCGTTTCGCGGCAGTACTTTTCACGAACCTCACGCAAGACCATCTCGATTATCACCTTACGATGGAAAATTACTTCGAGGCGAAGGCGCGTCTTTTTTTCGAATACGACGTCGGAGTGCGCGTGATCCACGCCGACGGCGTTTTCGGAAGCAGGCTCCTCGAAGGCTGCAAGGGCGCGGGGCTTCCAGCCATCGCGTTCGGCGCGCGCGGCTGCGAAATTTCCTATCTCGAGGAAGGCGGTCTCACCGCCGGCCACGCCGGAATCTTCGGAACGATCGGGGTCCGCACGGCATGCGGACCCACGCGCCTGCGTATCCGCTCGCCTCTCCTCGGCGCCTTCAACATGCAAAACATCGCCGGCGCAGCGGCCGTGGGCGTGGGACTCGGCGTTCCACTCGACGTCATCGGGCGCGCGATCGCGTCGGTCACGGCTGTTCCGGGGCGCCTTGAGCGCGTTCATAACTCAAAAGGCCTCACGGTGCTGGTCGACTACGCGCACACGCCCGATGCGCTGAAGAAAGTTTTGCAAACCTTAAAGCCCCTTTGCCGCGGAAAGCTCGTTTGCGTTTTCGGATGCGGCGGCGACCGCGACCCCGGCAAGCGCCCGCTGATGGGCGCCATCGCCGAGGAGCTCGCCGACAGCGTGATCGTCACGAGCGACAATCCCCGCACCGAAGCTCCGCGAAAAATCATCGACGATATTTTGAGAGGGATGAAAACTCGACCCGTAGTGATTGAGGACCGTGCCGCGGCGATCACCGAAGCCGTACGCGGCATGGCTCCCGAAGACATTTTGCTTCTCGCGGGAAAGGGGCACGAAGACCATCAAATCATCGGCACGCATAAAATCGCGTTCGACGACCGCGCGATCGCCTCCCAAATCATTGATAATCTTCAATAATTCTAAATAGTTCACATTAAACCTGTTGACACGCATCCCACGTATTTTCTAAGTTACTGCGACCCTATGCTCTACTGGCTTCTTTACCCGCTCTCGAAGCACGTCGGCGTATTCAACGTCTTCAAATACATTACGTTTCGCAGCTTCGGAGCCGCGATCACGGGCATCGTATTGAGCATGATCATCGGCCCGTGGTTCATCCGCAAGATGCGCGAAAAACAGATCGGCCAGAGCATCCGCGCCGACGGCCCGCAATCCCATCTTTCCAAGAAGGGCACGCCCACGATGGGCGGCGCGATGATCCTGGGAGCGATCGCGATATCGACTCTTCTCTGGGCCGACCTCGGCAATCGTCACGTATGGACCGTTCTTTTCGTCACCTTCGCGACGGGCGTGATCGGCTGGATCGACGACTGGCGCAAGATCGTTCAAAAAAATTCAAAGGGAGTGAGCGGCCGGCAAAAACTCTTCTGGCAGGGACTCATCGCGCTCGCGGCCGGCGCCTTCATTTATTTCCATCCGGAAGCGAACTCCGAACAGGGCGTGTTGACGTTTCCGTTCTTCAAGGATCTCGCGATCAACTTGAAACTGCTTTACATCCCGTTCGCGATGATCGTGATCGTCGGCGCTTCCAACGCCGTGAACCTGACCGACGGCCTCGACGGCCTCGCGATCGGCCCCATCATCATCACCGCGACGACGTACGCGGTGCTGTCGTATCTCGCGGGCAACTCGAAGATCGCGGGATATCTTCAGATCCCGTACATTCCCGGCACCGGCGAGCTCACGGTCTTCTGCGCGGCGATGGCCGCGGCGGGCCTGGGCTTTCTATGGTTTAACGCGTACCCCGCGGAAGTTTTCATGGGCGACGTGGGGTCGCTGCCCTTGGGCGCCGCGATCGGCACCGTGGCGGTGCTGACCAAAAACGAAATCCTGCTCGCCCTTGTCGGCGGCATCTTCGTGCTCGAGGCCGTCTCGGTCATGATGCAGGTGTTTTCTTTCAAAACGACCGGAAAGCGCATCTTCAAGATGGCGCCGATCCATCACCACTTTGAACTGAAGGGCTGGCCAGAACCGAAAGTGATCGTTCGGTTCTGGATCATCTCGATTCTTCTCGCCATTATGGCGTTATCGACATTGAAACTGAGGTAGGAGGCATTCGAAATGATGAAACTCAAAGGCAAGAAGGCTCTCGTGATCGGACTTGGAAAGACCGGGCAATCGTCGGCTCGATTCCTCGCCAAGCAGGGCGCCAGAGTAATCGTGACCGACTCGAAACCGAAGTCCGAGTTCACTGACGCGATCAAAGGTCTGGCCGATGTGAAGATCGACTTCGAGTTCGGAAAGCACAGCCCGAAGTATTTCACCTCGGTGGACTTCATCGTGCTGAGCCCTGGAGTTCCTTCCGATATCGACGGGTTGGTTGAAGCGCGCGCGAAAAAAATCCCGATCATCAATGACATCGAGCTCGCGTATCCATTCATCAAGGCTCCGATCGTCGCCGTCACGGGAACCAACGGCAAGACCACGACTGCCGCGCTCATCGCGGAGATGCTGAGAAACGACGGAAAGAAGGTCTTCCTCGGCGGCAACATCGGAACGCCTGTTCTCAACTATCTTCAGAGTTCCGAACAGGCCGACGTCGTCGTGCTTGAAGTCTCGAGCTTTCAGTGCGAAAGCCTCGACACGTTCAAGCCGAAGATCGCCGTGTTCACGAACCTTGAGCCCGACCACCTCGACCGCTATCCCGCGGGTGTGGAAAGTTACTACACGGCCAAGAGCCGGCTGCTCTGCAACGCCGGAAAAGACACCGTGCTCGTGACCAATCTCGAAAACGAGCGCGCGGCCCGTCTTACCCAGGGCTTTCCGGGAAAAATCTACAGCTTCACGAAACAAAGCCCGATGTCGAGAAGTCCGGCGCTCGCCGAGCGGTTCCAGGGCGCATACCTCCAGAAACCGAAAATGGTCGTCAAGATCAAGAGCGAGAAAAACGGCGGCGATAAAAATGGAACGGACGAGGAATTCAACCTCATGACCTGCCGGCTCGCGGGCGATCACAATCGCGAAAACCTGATGGCCGCCGCCTGCGCGGCGAAGGCCGTCGGTTGCTCGAAGGAATCCATCCAGAAAACGATCGAGAACTTCCGCGGGGTCCCGCACCGGCTTGAGTACATCCGCCGCAAGGACGGCGTTTACTTCTACAACGACTCGAAAGCCACGAACGTCGCGAGCGTGATCCGCGCTCTTTCGGCGTTCACCGCGCCGATCATCCTCATCGCCGGCGGCCGCGACAAAGACCAGGATTTCAGCCCGCTCGTTGACCTCGTAAGACAGCGCGTGAAGCATCTCATCTTGCTCGGTGAGGCCAAAGAGAAGATCAACCGCATCATCGGTGATTTCAGCGAAACGTTCCTCGTCGGAACGTTTGAAGAGGCGGTTCTGCTCGCCTACCAAAAATCGCGCAGCGGCGACGTGATCTTGCTCTCCCCCGGCTGCGCGAGCTACGATATGTTCAAGAACTATGAGGAGCGGGGAGACTACTTCAAGAAGTTGGTCGGGCAGCTCTAAGCTGCCCGCCAAAATGCAACGCGGCTCTGGCCGTTTGCGCGCGCTATTTGCGCGCGACGGACTGCGCGCCGGCATACAACGCAGCTTTAAGGGAAGTTGGAGCGCCTTAAGAGAGCGCGCCTTCGGCACCTTCAATCCCGACCGCACGCTGTGGCTCGCCGTCTTCGCGCTTCTCGCGGCGGGACTGGTCATGGTCTACAGCTCAAGCTTCATCTTCGCGAAGGACCGCTACAGAGACGGTCTTTTTTTCTTCAAGCGGCACCTCGTCTTCAGCGCCGTCGGCATCGGCGCGTTTCTTTTCGCATGGCGCCTGCCGGTCGAAAAGTTAAGAGCCGCCGCCGTTCCGATGCTTCTCGCGGTCACCGCGGCCCTCGGGGCAACGCTTATTCCCGGTCTCTCGCGCCACGCCGGCGGGGCCGCGCGCTGGCTCAACGTCGCGGGATTCACGTTTCAGCCCTCCGAACTCGCCAAATTCGCCGTCATTCTTTACGTCGCGACACAGCTTTCGAGAAAACTCGACCGGCAAGACAACTGGCGCTCGGGGTTTCTCACGTATTTCATCGGAACGCTTCCGATCTACGTACTTCTGCTGAACCAGCCCGACTTCGGCACGGCCGCCGTCTGCGCCGCCGTGACGTTTCTGATGCTGCTTTCCTGCGGCGTGCGGATGCGCTATCTGCTCACCTCGATCGGCCTCATGATTCCGGCCGCCGCGATTCTTATCCTCACGCAACCTTATCGCGTGAAGCGCGTGCTTGGATTTTTAGACCCATGGTCAGACCCCGCGCACAAAGGGTTTCAGGTCATCCAAAGCTTCCTCGCCTTTTTTTCGGGAAAATGGTTCGGCGTCGGCCTTGGAAACTCGCACGCGAAGCTCTTGTACCTTCCTGAAGCGCACAACGACTTCATCTTCGCGATCGTGGGCGAGGAGCTGGGCCTGTTCGGCGTGGTTTTTTTCGTCGGCCTCTTCGCCGTGCTCGTCTCGAGAGGCTTGAAAACCGTCGAAAGGCTGGGCGACCCGTTTGAGCGCGGCCTCGCCGCTGGAATCACGTCGCTCGTGGGCATCCAGGCGTTTTTCAACATGGCCGTTGTCCTTGGCTTGCTTCCGACGAAGGGACTTCCGCTTCCGCTCATCTCGTACGGCGGAACGGCGCTCATCACGATGCTCTTTCTCTTGGGAATACTGGCGCGTCTGGCGGAGAAGAAGTCTTGAATCTCGCGGTCGCGGGAGGCGGCACCGGCGGCCACATTTTCGCCGGCGTGGCCATCGCGCAGGAGTTCAAATCGCAGAGCCGCGCGAACGACGTGCTTTTTGTCGGCTCGGAGTATGGCCTCGAAACGCGCCTTGTTCCGAAGGCCGGCTTTCGCCTCGAAACGTTAAAGCTCGGAAAACTCGTCGGACAAAACTTTCTTCGCAAGATTCTGACGCTTCTTCAAATTCCATTCGCCGTTT
The DNA here is from genome assembly GCA_016186905.1 of Deltaproteobacteria bacterium. Classification (GTDB taxonomy): domain Bacteria; phylum Bdellovibrionota; class UBA1018; order UBA1018; family UBA923; genus JACPKS01. Next base: position 5,209 of record JACPKS010000028.1, on the reverse strand, counting down.
TAAAGTGCGTACGCATCCTGCGGCGAAACGAGATCGATCTGGTCATCGGCGTCGGCGGTTACGCCGCGGGGCCGTGCATCCTGGCGGCAAGACTCCTGCGGATTCCGACGGGAGTGTTGGAACAAAATGCGGTCATGGGTTTCACGAATCGCCTTTCCGCGCGGCTTGCCGGCCATGTCTTCACGGCTTTCGACGAGATTCCCGCGGGACTGCCGGCCGCGAAATGCACGTTCACCGGCAACCCCGTGCGCGTGGGCCTGCGGCCCGAGGCTTCCAAGCAAGCGAGACTCAACTCACCGCAGGTTGTTGGCGCGCAGTCAGATCAAGCAAGGCCCTTCACGGTTTTCGCGTTCGGCGGCTCGCAAGGCGCCTCGGGAATCAATCGCATGATGGTCGAGGCCGCGCGTGAGTTTGCCGGAGAAAAGAATACGGTTCGAATCATCCACCAGACGGGCGAACGCGAGTTCGATCAGGTCGTGGCCGCGTATCGCGAAATGGGATTTCCGGCGGAGGTCCATCGCTTCATCGACGACATGCAGTCGATGTACGACCGCGCCTCTCTCGTCGTCTGCCGCGCCGGAAGCGGCACGATCGCCGAACTGGGTGCCACGAAAAATGCCGCGCTTTTCATTCCGTTTCCGTTCGCGGCGCAGGACCACCAGGCGCGCAACGCCGAGCTGATCGAGCGCGCGGGGGCGGGGGTGATGATCCCGCAGTTCCGTAAAGATCGCGATGGCGCCAAAGTCGACACGCCGGGCACCGAGCTCGCGGCACGCATCCGCGCTTTGCGCGACGATCTTGCAACGCTTGCGCGCATGCGCGAGAACATCGCGGCGTTTTCGCGCCCCGACGCCGCTCATCGCATCGTCGAGCTCATGAAAATCCACGCGCTCAAACGAAGGCCGGCGTGACATGGAGCGCGTCCACCTGTCCAGCCCAAGGAGCGCACTCCAACCGCTCAGTTTACGGTTAGCGGTGAACAGTTAACGCTGATAGTTACAGTAAACGGTTATGGTGGGTCGGTTGCGGTTCCCGTTTCTGTTCCTGTTTTTATTACAGTTGCAGTTTGTAGATCGCACGTCCGCGTTTCATTTTCCCTTGAGTGAATCCACCCGTGGTGCGCAGAACAGAGTGTCGTGAGGTTTTCCAAGGTATTTTCCCCTCCTTTACCTACCGGAATCTTGTGGTGAACCTCAATCCAACGGCTCTGCGAACACCTTTCGCCATTGCCCTTCCTGAAAACGCACCGCCTCTGATCACGTAAACTCACCTGATGAAGTACCTCGGCCGGAATCGGCTCGCGCATTCCAGGCCTCACTTGTCTCGCGACCAGTGTTTTGAGCGGATCAGTCGGATTCTTGCTTTCCGGCTTTGCTGCCGGCGCAAAACCTTTTCTGACTCGGCGGCGTTTCGCTCTTTCGAGCGGATCGTGGCGGCTCAAAAACTCACCGATAAGTCTCGCAAGCGTTTCCTCCAGGCTTATGGCGCACCGTCGGGATTGACTAAGTAAATCCTGTACTCGTCTGAGCCTCAGCATTTCTTTTTCTGAAAGACCTACTTCCAGCTTCACGCGAGTTTCCGTCACGTAAGTCGCTCGCTCTACCGTCGCCGCTTCAGGCCGAACACGCGCGATTTCTTTTTCAAGCTGTCTTTGGGACAGAGTGCATCCTTTCGCGATCCACTCCGATTGATTGTCGCGATTGAGAACGGGAACGATTCGTTTGGCGTTGCTGATTGTGATTGCCCCAGCCTGCACACTGGCTTTGAGCTCAGGAACTTCGCGTGCCTTGCGGCTTATGGCGATGAGATTGTACGCGACGCTCTCAGAAAGCCGCAGCTCTTTGACGGCATAAAGAAACAAGCTTGCGTGTCCCTTCTCGAGAAAGACTTTGTACTGCTCAGCCTGTTGAAGAATTTCGATGAGCTCTCCCTCGGCTTTTTTGTATCGCGTGGATGCATCGATCGCTTTTTCGTGGATTTTATCGGCCAGATTCAGGGCGTGTTGCATACGGGTCCCTCCAATTCGCGGGGGAATATTACCACAGAAATTTTTCCGATGCGATCACGTCGAATTATTTTTTTACGCTGGAAGGAGAACGCAACTTTCCGACGCGATCATGAATCGCGCAGACGTCGTTGAAATCAAGCGTGCGCGGGGTTTTCTTGTCGAGATCGGCGGAATAGGAGAGCAGCTCGAAGAACGATTTCATGTCGGGCGAAGCTTCAGTGTTGATCAAGAATTTCGCGAGGTCTCGCCCGAGTTTCACGTCTTTCGCGCCTGACGTCAGCTCGTAAACGAAATATTCGTAAACGCTTTGGCGCGGCAGCTCGTTCATGTGCGCCACGAATTCGCTCTTCGTGTATTTGCTCGAAAACGGCCACTGCGTGCGCTTGCACTCAAGTGCTGAAGCGCCTGCCGCCGCTGCGATATTCAAAATACTGAATGCAGTCAGAACCGCCAGAAGGTTTCTCGTCTTCATTTTTTTCATTATCGCATTTTTCATCGTCGCGTTCCTCATTTGCACACCTGCTTGCTGATATCCACGGCGTAACGGTCATCCTCGACGAACGGCCGGTACATCACCTTGCTTCCGAATTCGTTGAGCCGGTTCACGAGCCACCGGTCGGGCACGTACACCGTTCGAACGCAGGGATTGTTTTTCAAAAGCTCTTCGATAAATTCCGCGGTGCGGTTCGGGCAATACGATTTTGGAGGCTCATACGTCGGCGTGGGAGTCGGTGTCGCGGCCGAAGCCGTTGTGGTCGGTGGGTTGAGCAACATTTTGACCTGCTGTCGAATTTGATCTGGAAATTCAAAACGCATCATATTGGTCATGTAGGTATAAGCCTCGTCGGAATCGCTTCTCAAAAGACCTGCGACAACATCTCTATTGAAAAGCATCCAGCGAAACGGAATGACCTCGGGGGTTGGGTTACAGATGCCCGACACATCGCTAGATGACGCACCCTTATCGCCCTTGCCAGAGATCAAATCCACGGTCTTCCCGCATCCCTTTGCGGCGGATATGAAATACGCGGCAGACACTGCAAATGTCTTTTCATCCAGTTTCTTACTAAGATCGGCGATCTCGGTAAGGTCGGAAGGAGCTACGACGGTTTTTGACCAAATCGACTGCGTACGATAAAAATCCACGCATCGCTGAAGTTCCTTTTTCACGTCCTCAAGCGTCCAGGCTTTAAGATCATCGAGTGTCGCGGAATACATGCTTGTCTCCTTCCCATACCCATAGCCAAAACCAGACAATCCTCCAATAACGCCTCGGTTAGAATTGTTCATAAAGCGATTTATATCGGAATCCAGTTGATTCAACTCGGAAAGAGGTGGATTTTTTTTGAGTGTAATGGAGGCAAGAATCTGCTCAAAAGCCTTTAAGTCAAAACTACAGAAGTCTAATTGCCCGGCCTGCGCGTCGAAACATTGCTGTAGAAGAAAGGGCATGCGTCCAAAGCTGGAAGCAACGGTGTATGGATTTTTAGATGAATAGATGCCCTCGTTTTTTTCGAGCCCGAAGAGGGTTCGCATTTCCTCCGCCTTCGCGTCCCAGCGCGATTTCATGCTTTTAAGTTCTTCCAAGGTATGAACGGGATTAAACTGCTGAGCGAGCTTTTTTGGGGGGATCGTGATCGAACCAGAGAGATTCGTCGCGCTAACGCTTGCTCCGCCACTGTATCCGCCCGACATGCCGCCGTAAACTTGAGATCCGCCCGAGCAGTTCCAATCGGGGCTCTTGAAATCCGCGGCGCCACCTGCCGTCACGGGCCTCAAATAAACCAGACCCGACTTTGAAATTCGTGCACTTCGGTGCCACGACAAGCTGCTTCGATGAAGATTTTTCAAGATCCGAATTTTTCACCCAGCCCGTCGTGCCGTCATCGGTTCGCACGAGCGACCAGGCTTCGGCTTCGCAGTCGATCGCGGGTGCGAGCACCTTGTAGCCGGTCGCCTTTTCGGCAATGCCTGACGACGCGAAGTTCTGAAACGATTCGTACTTGGCCTTCACGCTCCCCTGACCATTTTGGAGTTTGCATGTCGGAGGCGCAACGTAGAGCGCAAGAGATTTAATCATCACCGTACGCCACACTTTGGGCTCAGCTTCAGGAGAGGGCGTCGAGACCGCGGCGGATTTCGTCGCTACCGCAGTAGCGGTACCATCTTTTTTAGTTACGTCTTTTTGATCGGCCACAAGGGTCTGAACTTTGGGCTTACCCACTGCCGTTTCGATATCATCCATGTAGTGCTTCACGAAGAACCCGAAATAATTCACGCGCGGGGATTTTCCGGAGGCCTTCGTCTTCGCGGATCGCTCCTGCGGCTTGCCTAAATTATAGACTGTCGCTAGTAGCTCAGGATTTTTTGAGATGTCGATTCCTTGCTTTTGATACTCATCTTGAATCGTCCGCATCAGGGCCGCGACGTAGTAAATGGCGAGATCTGGCTTCAGAAGATCTTCGGAGAGTTGGTCGTCGGTTTTTGGCGCGCGTTTTTCGAGTTTTGCCGCGAAGTTTTCGGCTTCACGGGCGGCTTCCATGTAAAGCTGCCCCCAACCAAACGAGAATTTCTTTCCGAGGATGTCTCCTCCGCTTGCCAGGCCGTATTTTACAAGAAAGTCCTGAACATTGTCTGAGATTGAGACATTGAGCGAATTCTCAGCAAGCACGGCACCGGCTACCGCGCGCGGGTCAACGCCGAATTTTTCTGAGTACGTCTGGATTTTTGGGCTGAGGCTTTTAAGAGCCGCAAGGATCTCTTTTTTCGGCCGCACCCACGTACCGTCTTCGTTCTTTAGTTTCTTGCAATACTCCGGGTCATACGTGCAAAGCTCGGCGAGTTCCTTGTTCCAGTCGGTCGCTGGTTTCGCGGGCGCGGTGGTTTGCGCGAAAGATATGACGCCCCACGCCGCGATCCAGCTCACGGCGAAAACGGCGATCGAGCGCCGAATGTAATGCGACGCAGTACCCATCCCTCACTTTTCGACATTTGAGGTAAATAACCTGCGATTTACTAAGCAAGGGCTTAGCGTAAGCGGGGTATTTATTGCCGCGCCGATTAAAGGGTGCCGCCCCATCGGCGGCGCATCTCTTCGGCATGTGCAAATGTCAATTGTTCGATTTCCCTATGCAACTGTCACTTTGTTCGAAACCGAACATTTTTGACATTTGCACATGGCGGTCCAGCATTTTTTTTGCG
>JACPKS010000063.1 GCA_016186905.1 Deltaproteobacteria bacterium | reverse complement strand
TAACATCATGGGGCGATGGTATTTTGTCGAAAATAAGGTTGATTTCCAAAGCCAAACCCGGTAATTACTTTCCCGTGAAGAAGAGCAGAGCGCGTCAGCCGGACCTGTTTGGAAAACACCCGCTTGAATTCGGCGGTGGGCCGACTCGCGGCAGGCGAAAGACCGCCCGTCCGATCGCGACAAAAAGAGCGATGCATGTCGTGCTGCGTTCGAGCAGGGCAAGAGGAAGCTGGTCGTTGCTCAATCCTGAAAAGCGCAAAGTCGTGGACCGTGCGATTAAAGGGGCGGCGCAGCGCTTCGCGGTGAAAATTTACGATCGCGCGAACGTCGGCAATCACATCCACTTCGTGCTCAAAGCCCGCACGCACGACTCTTACCGGGCGTTCATTCGGTACCTGTCCGGGCGAATCGCGTTTGAGGTTACGGGCGCGAAAAAGGGGCGGGCGATGGCGACCGCGGTTCAGGGCAAGGGAGACGGCGCGCACTCCGGATTCTGGGACACGATTCCGTATTCGAGAGTTCTCGAATGGGGACGCGACTTCACCAACGCGCGGATTTACGTCACGAAAAATCTTTTCGAGGGAGAGGGCGTGGAATTGCTGACGCCGCGCGGGCCGAGAGTATTCCGGATTCGGGATGGGACTGTGCGGACTGAAGGCGGTTAGGTGACCGAGTTTTAAAGAATTCATCCGCGGGCAAAGGTATTTTGTGCGAAGATTCCCCGGGCGTTATGCCGCATGGACACGCCCACGATTCCTACGGCGCGTTCAGTTCATATCCAGCTCTGAAACCACATATAGGACATGAAACTCCCGTCGGGGATGATGCGCCCGTCGAGAATCGGCAGGAAGTGCAAAAACAGCGCTCCGCAAAGCGCTACATATCCGGGAAGCGCGAACGGACGCATGCGGAACGGAAGTTTCGAATGGAGTCGCTCCATCGCCAAAACTGCTGCGGGTCCAAGCCAGAGCGACGGGTTAAAGTAATAGTAGAAGTATTGGGTGCTTCTCGGCGAAACTGCCCAGAAAAGGTACGACGCGAGGAATTGCAGCGCGATCACCGCGGCCGGGTTGAATGCTGCCGGATTGAACGCGGTTGAATCGAATGAAGCAGTGCCGGAAGCGGCCATACCCGGCACTCGGCGTTCGCGGAAAAGAGGCTTTAGCCAGCCGAGGTAGATCGCGGCACCCATCGCGGGGAGCGCGCCCCAGAAAAGCGCCGGATTTCCGCCCGCGAACACGCTGCGCGTGCCGCCGAGCACGTTCTCGAAGTGGTACCACATCGGGCGGATGAGTAGCGGCCACGTCCAAAAGCGCGAGGAGTAGGGATGATTCGCGTTTGCGAGAGAGAGATGTCCTCTCCACATTTCGGCGTGGAGCGAAAAGAAATCGGCGAAACGGCCGGGATGCGCCGGCAAGAAAGACGCGGCGTAAACAACCGAGGAGAGGCCGAGGCCACGCGCGATCCGAAGAAGGCCCCGTGGTTCCCGTCGAGAGAGTTCGAGCCAGATTCCCACCGCGAGGTAAGGAAGCGCCGACCACTTGCACGCGACCGCGGCTCCGAGCAAGAGCCAGCCACGGATGCTTCGTCCGCGAAAAATTTCAAGCGTCCCCCAGATTCCGAATGCGGCGAAGAAAGTCTCGAGCATGAAGACCTTGCTCTGGACGAACCAGAGAAAATTAAACCCCGTGAGCCAGACGGCGGCCTGCGAAGCGGGGGCGCTGAAGCCAAGCCGGCGCATCCAGCGGTAAAGCCCCCAAAGGAGCCAAAGCCCGAAGGCCGCCGAGGCCAAACGAACCGGGATCAGCGAATCGGCGCCAAACAAAGGCCCGAGCGCCGCGACGGAAACGGCGCCGATGAGTTTCGCGAGCGGTGGATGGTGAGCGTTCTCGTCGGCGCGAAACTCAGCGAGAGCGCGCGCGGCGGGAATATAATGGACCTCGTCGAATACGAGTGCCGGCGGGTCTGCCAGGCGCGCCGCGAGCAGGGCGGCGAAGAAAAGAAACGGCGCCCAGGACGGGATTTCGAGCTTCCACCTCAGCTTCATTTTACTGCCTGCATTTTACTGCCCGCATTTTTTCGCGACCCGCTCGCCCAAGCGGACGAGGGTTTCGCGTCCGAGCCGCGTCTGTTCAAGCAGATCCGCGTCGGGCCGCCACGCGCCTGGTTCTCCAAGCACGATCACCGTCGATCCGCCGAAAAGAAAATAGCCTTTCTCGTCGCCGCGGCAAAACGGCTCGAGTTCCGAACGCGTCTGCACGATCTTTCCCACGCAGATCGCGCCGACTTCGACGTAGGCGAGATCGCCGAAATTTTTCGTCCGCAAAATCGAAACGCGCCGCTCGTTCGTGACGAAAACGTCGGCGCGCGTTTTAAGCGCCAGGGGATTCACCGAATGAAGCTTTCCGGGGATGGGGTACGCCTCGACCGTGACGCCGTCGTCGGGATAATGGAAGCGGTGGTAGTCGGTCGGGCACAGGCGCGCGACGAGCACGGGGCCGCCCGCGAAGAGCCGCGCTTTTTCGCCCCCATTTTCGCCGTCGGAAAGCAAGCCCTCGGGGCTCATGGCGGCGCTTTTGACGGGAAAGCGCTGTCCTTCGGTGAGCTGCTCGAAGGCGAGGTAACGTCCTTCCGCGAAAGCGCAAAGCTCTTCAGGCTTTTCGCTGAAGCGGCGCGCCCCGGGCTTAAAGCGACGGATGAAGAAATCGTTGAACGAGCGGAAGTCGCCCGCTTCAAACTCCTCCATGCGGATGTCGAAACGTTTCACGAAGCCGGGAATCGCGCTCGCGCTCGCGCGCGTGCGCTTGTACGCGCCGTAGAGGCGGCTGAACACGGGCCGGCAAAAGAGCGCGTCGGCGAAAAAGCGGCCCGCCGGCGTTTCGTAAATCCAACGCATGAAGCCTTCGCCGTAGATGAGCTCTTCGGCGGTTTTGCCCGTGGCGCGGTTCCAGTAGAGAATGGGTTGAGACCGCGTGCCGCGCGGTTGTTCGGTCGACATGACCTCAATCTATCGTTAAAGGGCCGCGGGTGTCACGCGCTCTCAAGGACGCGGGGGTTCGATGCGCCGGATAAGACCGGTTGAGCCGTCGATTTCGATCCAGTCATCGGTGCGAAGAGCGGACATCGCTCCGGTGGCGGCGACGACGGTGGGGATGCCGAGCTCGCGGCCGATGATCGCGGTATGACTGAGCAGGCTTCCCTTTTCGGAAACGAGTCACGCGCACTTCGAGAGAATGAAGACCCACGCCGGGTCGGTCGAGCGCGTGACGAGGATGCGCTCGTGCAGATCCGCGTGGTCGAAGGCCTCGGTGGGATGCGTGAGCGCCAAAACTTTCCCTCGCGCGATTCCGGGCGCAGCACCAGTGCCGCTCAGTTCGCCGGGCTTCGCCGCGCCGCCGCCAGGAGCGCGAACGGCGGTGTCGCGGCTGCGAAAATAGGGCGCAACCGCCGAGGGATAAGGTTCAGGATGGCAATAAAGCTCGGGGTAGGCCGCTTCCTGCACGCGCCAGCGCGCCTTGGAGGCGAGCGTGGTCTCGAGCTCGCGCTCGTTGATCGCGCCTAAGGCATAGCGATGAAGGTCACCCAGCGTCAGCCCCCAAAACTCGTCGGTTTTGTAGCGCGAGAAGAGCTCCGCATGGTCGCGTTGGAGCGCCCGAAACGTCTGCAGTGCCGCGCGCCGCACCCAGCCGTAGTATTTTCCTCGCATCATGCGCGTCGCTTCGCGCGCGCGAATGGCGTTCTCGGTAAACCAGAGAAGCATGCGGAACCGGATTTTTTCGAGAAACGTGAGCCGCTCGAAGAGCCTCGCGAAAGGAGCGCCTTTGGACGGCATCGGCCGGGCCCGGCCGATTTCGTTCACCTTCATTTTCCAGCGCAAGAGACGCGAGAACGCCTCCGGATCTTCCTTGAACGTGAGACATTCGAGTTTGAGCTCCTCGAACGCGCGGTCGCCGAAGCGTTCCAAAAAAGCCTGCACCCGCTCAGGTGTCGCTTCATTCGCGAGCTCATCGAGAGCGCGCAGCGGACCGAGCGAATCCACCCCGGCGCGGGTTTTGAGAAAGGCCGCGGTGTCGGTTTCGAAGATGCCCTTGGCGGCGAGGAATTCCGCGATTTTTTTCGTGCCGGTCATGACCAAAAGGTCGTTGACGACGGGAAGCGCCCACCCGCGCGTCGTGCCGATCACGGCGAGAAGAAGGCGGATCGTCTGCTTGGCGTCAACGGTCTCGAGCGCCTTGAGCTCCATGTCGAGCTTGTAGATTCGCGATTCGGCCGCGAAGTTAAAGCGGCGGAAGAGCGGACGATGAAAAAGAGTGATCGCGGCGATTCGCACGGCAAAGCGCGCGCGCTCGAGAATCGAGAGCGGCGGAAGCGGGTGAAGGGGAATCAAGCGCGAAACGGCGCCTCCGACCATGCGATGCCAGGCATCGAGGTTCTTTTTTCCGCCAGGGAGTGCTGCGATTACGGTGTAGTAGCTGTTGAGATGATAATACAGATGCCCGCCGAAGCTGCGGATCAGCGAGCGGTAAAACGGCATGAGCGCGGATAACCGCGCGCGCGATTGCCCCAGGAGCTCTGCCGATTCGACGAAGACTTTCGTGTACATCCGCGCGACGAAATCGGCCGTCATGGGCGAGGTGAGGCCGGGGTAGCTCTCGGCAAGATTCGTGTCGGCGTAGTAGTGGAGCTCATACATGGGTTGGGTGATGGGACGCGCCTGAAGGATGTGAAGGACGCCGCTGGCTACCCCGAATTCGACGTCGACGGGATGGCCCATGCGCCGCTCGATCTCAAGCACGGCCGCGAGCAGGGACGAAAACATTTCGCCGGTCAAAGCCGGCCGCGGGTTTCTGATCTCCCTGCGAACCTCCGCGCCAAAGCGGTCGAGAAGGAACGCGTCGACGTCGACCTTGCCTGAGACCACGCCCTCGCCGAGGCCCCATCCCGCTTCGATGCGCACGAGGGCGGAGTTGCCGGTCGGCGCGCGGCTAAAGGCCACGCCGGCTCGCTCGGCGGCGATCATTTTCTGGATGACGACGGCCGCCAACGGGCTTCGACCCGCAAAGCCCGCGCGTGCGTGGTATATGCGCGCGCGCTGGGAGTCGACGGATCGGTGCACATCGAGCACCCGCGCCGGCACGTCCTCCGCGCGCACGTTCAGAAAGGTCTCAAAAATGCCCGCATAGCTTGAGGAAGAGCTGTCTTCGGCGGACATGCTGCTGCGGACGGCAAAATACTCGCAGTTCCACGCGGAAAGATCGCCAAGTGCCGCGCAAGCGAGCTCGAGTGGCGACTCGGCCTCGCGGCACGCGCGGTGGAACTCGGTGGTCAGCACGCCGAAGCGCGGCACGTTCATTCCCCACGCGGCAAGACGCGAAAGCGCCGTGCCCTTGCCGCCTAAAAGCGCGCGCGCCGCCGGGCTTTCAAGATACTTCGCATCGAGTTTGCCGGGTTCGGATATCCAGTGCATCTTCATCGCAAGGCCGTCGAGCCGTAAGGCGAGCATAAGGCATACAACCCTGTCACGAGCGCGGCGCAAAGGAGAAGCATTGAATACGACTCGACCAGGGCTTTGAGCTGCGGAGTTTTGAGCGGATTCCGGACAAAGCGAGCCAGACGCAGGATCACTCTTATCGCGGCGATCATGGGCAGCGCCCAGACCGTACGCACGAGGGGTCCGAGCGTCTGGCCATGCACCCCCGAAAACGCCGACCCTAACGATGCGATCACTACCGCCGCCAGCACAAGGGCAGCGGGCTTTGCGCCCCAGACCTTGGAGTAGGTGGCGTAGTCTGTTTCATCGAGAGTCCCGCGGATCTTGCGCGAGATTTCCCAGGCCGTTGCGGCGAGCGCCACGCCGAAAACGAAGGCGTAGGCATGAAGCGGATGCCGGAAGAGCGCGCCGATCGAATCGGAGAAGAATGCGAGCAAATAAAATTGAAGCAGAAAAACGATCGGATGATGCGTGAGAAACGCGAGCGGAAGGCTCGCGCGGATGGTCTTCTCCGCGAAGAACCAGCGCCACATCAGGAAACTGTAGGTCATCACCACCGCGAACATCGAGACGACCGCGGGCCGGCCAAAAAACGGCGCGTTGAGCGCGATGAGAGCCGAAGCGCATGCGGCAAGCAGCGCGCGCACGTCGGCAGTTGTCGCCACACCGGTCACGAGCGGCCGGCTTGGAAAGTTGGCGCGGTCGGATTGCTCGTCTTTGAGTTCGTCGCATGCGCGCAGCTGCAGGCTGAAGAGAAGCATCGAGAGGCTTCCGGCAATCAGCTCGCCGGCGTGGATGCGCTTGGGGAGAACCAGCCCCGCGAGCACGAGATAGCTCGACGCGAACATCGATGCCGTCGCGATCTGCGCCGGAAAAACGGGGAACATGATTTGGATGAAGCGATAAATCCTGCGGATCATGGTGTTTTGGAGTGCCGGCCTCGGTTCTAACTCTGCGAAATTATTAATTTTAAAAGCTCCTCATGGGCGTAATAATAGTTGATTATCTTTGTCGGTTATAGTATATTGCGTCTTCCTTATTTTGGAGCGAGCGCAATGGACATGTCTACCGGTTTTTCGCACGGGTTTTCTGGTGAGTTCCGCGACGAGTTTTCGAAGCTGAACGAAGCGATTCACGCCGAGTCCGGCGTGCGCGAGCTCTACGCGGAATACAGCAAGCCCGCGGTCGCGCGGCTTCTAAAGTTGCTCAAGCTTGACGTCGTCTTTACCCGCGCCAAGGGGAAGAACCTTTTCTATCGGGGCGATCACGGCGCCGAGATCGCCGTGATCGACATGCTCGGCGGTTACGGTTCGACGATCCTGGGGCATAATCATTCCGGGTTGAAACGCGTCCTTCAAGCCGCGCTCGACCAGGATGCTCCCGTTCAGGCTCAGGCCTCGATCCGCCCGGGCGCAGCACTTCTGGCGGCCAAACTCAACGTGCTTTTCTGGCGGGAATTTCCAGGCGGCACTCGCGAAAAGTTTCAGGTTCACCTTCTCAGCACGGGCACCGAAGCCACTGAGGCCGCCATCAAGCATGCGCTGATGGAATGGCGCGAGAAGCAGGCCATGTTCGTGCTTCAGCTCGAAAAGTCGCGCAATAAGCTTATCGCTTCGGGAGCCGGCGAGGCCGCGCTCACGGCGTACGAGTCGGCGATCGATGCGATCCGCGCTTCGGCTCCGACGCTGGTGGCGCTTGACGGCTCGTTTCATGGAAAGACCGCGGGCTCGCTTTCAGCCACCGCGAACCCGAAATACAGCGAGATGTATCCTGAGCGCGCGGTGGAAACGATTTTTATTCCGAGGACGGCGAACGCCGATGAAATCGAAGCAGCACTTGCCGGGCGTCGCGTCGTCACGCCGGGAGGGAGATCTTTTTCCCGCGTGATCGGAATCATGGTCGAGCCCGTGCAGGGAGAAGGCGGCGTGCATCCGCTTAAGCATGAATTTCTTCAGGCTCTTTCATCGGCCTGCCGGGCTGAAAAAGTTCCGCTTATCGCCGATGAGATCCAGTCGGGTGTTTGGCGCACCGGCCGGTTTCTCGCGTGCGCGCACGCCGGAGTGGAGCCCGATTATCTCCTGCTCGGCAAAAGCCTCGGCGGCGGACTCGTCAAAGTTTCGGCATTGATGGTGCGCGCGAGCCGCTACGTCGAGCGGTTCGGTGTCGAACATACCTCGACGTTCGCCGAAGACGAGCTTTCGAGTCGCGTCGCACTCGCGGCACTCGAGATTCTGTCAAGCGACCGCGGGCTTTCCGCGCGGGCGCGCGATTTCGAAAATAAGGTGCGGCGGCACTTGCTTGAGATCAGCCGCAAATACCCGGGCGTGATCCGCGACGTGCGCGGGCGGGGATTTTTCATGGGGATCGAAATCGATCCGCTTCTTGACGGTCGCGCGCCCAACGTGCTCGCAGCACTTAACCAGTCCGGCTACGTAAGCTATCTTTTCGCGAGTTTTTTGCTGCACCGGCACGGCGTGCGCGTCGCGCCGACGCTCAACCAGTCCAATACGATTCGGCTTGAACCCAGCGCGTTGATTTCCGAAGAGGCCACTTTGAGGGTGATGGACGCCATCGAGAATCTGGCGCTCCTTCTGAGCGAGGGTCGGTATCTCGACCTGACGGCCCATCTATGGGATCACTCGCGCAGCCAGGGCAAGAACTTCTCAGGATCGCTTCTCGTATCGCGCTTTCGCGAGAAACGCTCAAGTGCTGAACGTGCGCTCCCGAAAGCCGCGTTTCTTTCGCACACGATCGATGTCGCGCACTTCGCCAAGCTCGACCCGATGCTCACGGCGATAGCGGCGCGCGACCGCGCCGAGTTCCTTGAAGGTTTCGCGCCGCTGTCGAAGGGATTTATCTATCATGAGCAGCCGATCGAGGGCGCTAACGGTAAGCGCGTTTTATTGCAATGTTACGGAATCGTAGCGGACAGCGGCTTCTTTGAGCGCTGTTTGCGCACGGGCGATCGCACGGCTCTTAACGCGGTTTCCGACACGGTATCCCGCGCGTACGCCGCTGGAGCCACGCACGTAGGCCTTGGCCAATACACGAGCATCGTGAGCGACAACGGTTTGCTTCTGAAGAATGGCGCGCCGAGGAATTCGACCGTTGACCGCGCGGGTGATCGCGCGGGCCATCTCTCTGGCTATCTCACTACGGGCAACAGTCTCACGGTAGGACTCGCGTACGAAGCGCTCACGAAGCTCGTTCGGGAGCGCGGAAAACGCATGTCCGATCTTCGCGTCGGAGTGGTAGGCGCCGCGGGCAACATCTGCAACGTGCTCGCGCAGATTCTGGCCGACGAGGCAGCCGCGCTCGTGGCTGCGCACCGCGAGCCGATCGACAGAAGCCCGAAGTTTCGCGAAGCCGTGGACCGGATTCTCGCGGGATCGAGAATGACCCAGGATCGCATCGAGACGACGGTGGATCTCGCGAAGCTTTCCGCTTGCGACGTCGTCGTGTTGGGAACGAATTCCTCCCGTCAGATTCTGCTGCCGGCGCATCTTAAACGCGGCGCGATCGTGCTGGATATCTCGGTGCCTTCCAACGTTCATCCGCTCGTGCTTGCCGAACGCCCTGACGTCGAAGTGTTTCAGGGGGGGTACGCGCGTCTGCCCGCGGGTCAATCGCTTGGCGACGATCTTTTTCCGGTTCCTGACGGCGAAACCTACGCGTGCATGGCTGAAACGCTGACGCTGGCTTTGCTTGGGCACGGCTCCGACTATTCGCTGGGCGCGCTCAGCAAGGCTCAGGTCTTTCGCATCCTTGAGATGGCGCGCGAAGCCGGGATCGGTTTGGGATCGCTTAAGAAGATCTCCGTCATCGGCGGTTTAGGAAGGATGGCTGAAAACCATGCGTAGCCCGAACGGCGCGAAACCCGGGATGGGCGAGCACATCATGTTTCTCGGCGGCGAAAGTTTCGACGCGGCAAGGGCGGGACAAAAGGCGCTCCAGCTGGATCGCCTCAAACGCGCCGGCTTTCGCGTTCCCGAAGGCTTCGTGCTCGAGGCGGCCGCCGGCCTTCCTTCGGCGTGCGAGCTCGAAGAAGCGGTCGCGCGGATCGGAGGATTTCCGGTCGCGGTGCGCTCCAGCGGAAATCTCGAGGACCTAGACGGCGCAAGCTTCGCGGGGCAGTACGTTTCGTATTTAGACGTTTCGAGCGTCGGGGATCTTTTGGCGAAAATCGAAGGCTGCCGCGCCTCCGCGTTCAGCGATCAGGTGCGCGCTTACCTTGCCAGGCAAGGCCTTTCCGCCGAAGCAAGCCGTCTTGCGGTGCTCGTCCAGAAGATGGTGGCGGCCTCGACGGCGGGAGTGGCGTTTACGATTCATCCCGTCACCGGGCGCGAAGAACATGCCTACGTCGAGTGCTGCCGGGGTCTTGGCGAAAAACTCGTATCCGGTCACGTCTCGCCCTCGCGCTACGTTTTGAATCTCAGCGACGGCGCGGTCGTCGAGAGCGAGGCGGGTTCGGAGGACGCGCGCCTTTGCGACGCGGCTTTGAGTGAGCTCGCGCGCCGCTGTCTTGAGATCCAGGCGCATTACGGAAAACCCCAGGATATCGAATGGGCGATCGACCGTTCGGGCGTGCTCTGGATATTGCAGTCACGGCCGGTCACGGCGATCCGCTGGCGCGACGACGTCGATGAGTTCACGAACGCGGATTTCAAGGACGGCGGCGTTTCGGCCCGGGTTTGCACGCCCATGATGTTCTCTCTCTACCGCGATGCCATGAGCCGCTCGCTTCCGGCTTATCTCGCGGCGATCCGGTTATTGCCGCGCGATCCGTCGATTTACATGCGTGATACGTTGAGCGCAACGCGAGCGGATGAGTCGAGCGGGACGCGAGCGGATGAATGGATCGCGCCGTTCTACGGGCGCGTCTACTGGAACGCGGCGGCGGTCAAACGCGCGCTTTTCAAGGTGCCGGGCTTCAGCGAAGAGCGCTTTGACCGCGACCTCGGGATCCAAAAAAATTACGGGGCGGATGGTCCCCGCACGGTTCCGGTGAATCTCCGGACGATCTGCGGCGCGATTCCCGTCGCGATCGCGCTCGCATCGCACTACAAAAGGCAGCTGGCTCTAGCAGGGAGCTTTGGCGAGGCGTTTGCGGAGGAAGAGCGCGCGTGGCGGGCCCGTATCGCGGCTTTCGGCGAGACCCCGGATACGCGGTTTTTCGAGGATTTCGCCGGCCTGACCGGAGATTTCTATCTTCGCGTCGAAACTTCCTATTTCAACACGATCTACGACAATTCAAACGCCCAATCGGATTTCAAGAATTTTCTCGCGGCGATGGATCGCGCCATCGGCGGCGAAACCTCCGCCATTCGCCTGATGGGCGGGCTTTCCGACGTGAGCCACATGGAAATGCAGCGCGGGCTGCTCGCGTTGTACCGGGTGGCGCGCGTTTCGGGCATGTCGAGCGGAACGCGAGCGGATGAGCCGAGCGGAACGCGAGCGGATGAGCCGAGCGCACAGTGGGCGCAGGCGCTTAAGGAGTTTCTCAAGCATAACGACGCGCACGGCGATGCCGAGCTGGAATTGAAAACCCCGCGCTGGGGCGAAGAGCCTTCGCGTGTCCGCGAGATCGTGCAGGGGTGGCTTGATTCCAAAATCGTGCCTGCCGACCCGGACGAAACCGCGCGCAGGCAAAGGGGCGAGTTTGAATCGGAGGTACAAAGGGTTGAAGACCGCATCGCGCGACGCGTGCTCTGGCGTCTGAGGTTTCGTTCGTCGTTTCACAAGCATCTCAAGCGCGTGCGCCGCTTTCTGTCGGCGCGCGAGCGCATGCGCGAATACTCGACGCGAACCTATTACCTAGTACGGCTCTATGTGCTTGAGGCGGGCCGTCGCCTGGCGGCGATCGGGTTGCTTTCCGAAGCCGATTCCGTTTTCATGCTGCAAAACGGCGAGGTCGCGGAGGTTTACAGCGGAAAGCTCGCGGGCAAAGAGCTTTCAGAAATCCTGCGCTATCGAAAGCTGATGTATGACGGTTATCGGAACTTCGAGGCGCCCAATGAGCTGGGCCGCGGCGTCGAGCAGCGAAGCGAGGAGAGCTGCGCGACCACTGGTGACGGAAAAACGGTGTTTACGGGCCTGGGTTGCAGCGTTGGGGTGGCCGTGGGCACGGTGCGCGTGATCGAGAATTTAAGCGAGGTCGGTACGTTGCAGGCGGGTGAGATTCTCGTGACGAAATTCACCGACCCGGGCTGGACTCCGGCGCTGGGAATGGTTTCCGGCGTGGTCACGGAGGTCGGCGGGCTTCTTTCGCACGCGGCGGTGATCGGTCGCGAGTACGGCATTCCCGCGGTGCTGAATCTTTCAGGCGCGACCCGCAGGCTGAAAACCGGCGATCGCGTGCGCGTCGACGGCGCAAGCGGCCAGGTGGAACTTCTTCATGGTTGAAATCTTAAGCGCGCTGTTGCTGATCATTCCGCTCATCGTAGGCGGCTCGCTTCACATGGCGGCGGTCAAGCTCGACATCATGCGGGTTCTGAGAGTGCCGATCGATACGAAGCTTTTCGGACCGAACAAGACGTGGCGAGGCGTCGTGCTCATGGTGGCGTTCACGATCGTGGGCGTTCTCATTGCGCAGGCACTTGAGCCGCTCTTCGGTGGAGGCCTGCTCGTGAGTCTTCGCCAAGAGAGCGCGCTCGTGCTTGGCTCGCTGCTTGGTCTTGCGTATGCCGCGGCCGAACTTCCGAACTCGTATCTTAAGAGAAGGCTTGGCGTGGCGCCGGGAGAGCTTCCGAAACGCGGACGCATCCTGTTTCTGATCACCGACCAGGCCGATTCTGCGCTTGGCTGCGTTCTCGCGTATGCCGCAACGCTTTCGGTGCCGGCGCGCGTGCTGGCGATTCTGCTTCTCTTTGGCCCGGTCGTCCATCTCGCGGCGAACTCCGGTTTATATCTTCTCGGATTGAGAAAACGGCCGGTCTAGTATCGTGAGTCTGAAATATCCTGATAAATTATTCTGCTTAAGAAAACCCCACAAAACCAAGCAAGTTCCAGCCAAATTCATTGTAAGGTAAAAAGACCTTTCAATATGGTATAAAATACCTTATCCTGGTTTTGATGAGTTGGAAGGTGAAGGTCGATAAGAAAGCGGCGAAGCGAGCACTGAAAATGCCTAAGCAAGTTCAGGTGCTCTTTCAAACACTGGTTGTTGATCTTTCCATAAAAGGGCCGATTCAAAATGAATGGCCGAACTATTCCAAGCTCACACATGGACGATACCACTGCCATCTAAACTACGGTTATGTTGCGGTTTGGGTGGAAGAAAACGAAGAACTTAAAAAATTATAGAGGTAACTTATGTCGGTAGCCGCGAAGATGCGCCTTACTAAAATTGAAATCAGCGAGGGAAAGAAGCGAAAGCTTTATCTTGTCCCGAAAGAAGCTGCGGAAGCCGTTGCTACTCTTTTGGGTGGATTCGATGAAAGACAAAATGAGGATGAAGGCCCCATTGACGCTTTCGATCTTTACCCTCATCTGAAAGACCCTGTGAAACGCGCAGCAACCGTGTTTCAAGGAATCCGCCTCCGTCACGGACTCACTCAAAAGGAAATGGGTGATAAGCTTGGCCTTCACCAAACAGATGTTTCAAAGATCGAAAAAGGGGAACGTTCTATTGGTAAGAAACTCGCTATACGGATCGGCAAGGCGTTAGGAATTGATTACAAACGATTTTTGTAAGATGAGTACACCCATTGAAAAGGCAAAAAACTTAGGGCCAGTCTCAGGAGCAGAACTTAGCGAGCCGAACCAAGTCCAGCAATCGAGAGACCGGACCCGCGCGTCGCCGTCGTGTCGAGCGACGATCGCTTCGAATTCAGTGCGTGGAACGAGCTCGACGACTTGGGAGAAAACAGTAGGTTGGGCCAAAGCTTGAAATCCTCCGGGTGTGAAAACAGTTGTGGTAAACCGCTTTCTACCCTTGGTTTTCAGGCTTTTTCAATTTTTTGAATTTCTAGACGGGGAGAGGCGCTCGACCAAGAGCGCACCCGAAAAATGGATTCGGCTTATTTGTGTTCTCGCCTCTTTCGCGTTTGTACTCGTGCTTCGTTCGCGCGCCGCACTTGCGGGTCTCTGTGTTTCGACGGTCTTTATTTGTATATTCGCTCGTGAGCGAGTATTCGCGCGAAAAATCGTAAAGACAGCTTTGATCAGTATGCTGATTTTAGCCTCTGTCGTATGGATTTTTCACGACCGGTTCCAGCTGATCCACGGGCTAAATCCCGTTGGGCCGTCGGTTGCGGAAATCAAATCCGCGTCCGCGGAAATTCGCCGCGCGCGATGGTTAAATACGCTTGAGATGATTCGCGAGAAACCTTATGGCCACGGATCGACGGGATACGAGTGGGGATACCTTTCCTTCAGCAGGCGAAAGGCCGTGGATCTTGAAATCAACAAAGCCGTGGTCGCGACGTCGTCGCATAACGTGATTTTGGATCTCACCGTGAAGTATGGCGTTCACGTTCTGTTCGGCACGCTCGTATTTTTCGTTTTGTACCTGCGCCGAATGTGCGCGGCCTGGACGACGGCCGATCAAGACACGCGACGGCGGCTTGAGCTCTCGCTGATCGGACTCGCGTGCATTCTCACGATCGCGCTATTCTCGATTCCATTCGATACGGGCTTCATGAACGCTTACTTTGCCTGCTTTCTGGCGCTTGGTGTAGTTCCGACGCGGAAACTCCAAAACATTCGGCTTTTGTGGCTTCCGCGCGGCGCGACCGCGGCACTCATTCTGGCTTTCACGACGGTCTACATATTCGCGAACTGGAGCTACTCAAGGTTCAACCAGGATTATCGAGACTTCGCGGCAGCTTGCCGGTGGCTTCCCGAGATGAGCGAGAACTGCATCAAGAAAGCATTTTACGAAAAAGAAACCTTGCAAGATTTAGCGGCAGCACGGCAAACCCTTCTTAAAGTTTTGGGCAGGGAACCGAATCATTTCGTCGCGAGAGAGATGTTAGAAGAACTCATTGACGCAAAAAGGTAGGAGCTGGCCGAGCGTCAGATCAAGCGCGGAGCCCACACGAGCGTGGTGCTGCTAAAAAAGCGATTTAAGAATTCAGGCTCTTCGCGGACTCGAGTGGGTAGTTTTTTCAAATGGCGTGTGCTTTCTACATGGTTTTCTTGGACGCAATCGAAGTATGTCGTTAGTGCGAAAAATTTATTTCAAACGACCATTTTGAAAACCACCGGCATTTGTATTGAGCGGGCTTCCGCTAGACAATTCCGCACTCGATATGAAAAACCGGCGGGCTTGTGACGATCTTTGAATCACGGGCGAATACGCGCGACGGCGAAAAACCGCATGGCACTGAACTTGCTCCTCCTCTTGATGGGTCGTTTTGGCGGGGAGAGAGCAATGCAAATCCAAGAAATAGAAAATACTGTGTCCGCGACTCGCGAGTCGCTTTCCGATCGGATCCATCAAACCGCTTGCGAGGCGGCTGGCCGACTCCGAAAAGCCGAAGCGGAACTCATCGAGATTTTGCAACAGGTGGAACAGTACCGGGTTTTTCTTGCGCGTGGATACGCGAGTCTTTTTCTCTACGTCGTCAGAGAGCTCGGCCTCTCGGAAAGCATCGCCTACAATCTCATCTCCGTCGCGAGAAAGGCGCGCGAGGTGCCCGAGCTTAAAACCGGAATTCAAAATGGAACGCTCACGCTCAGTAACGCAAGAAAGATCGTCCCGGTTTTGAATCGCGAGAACAAGGCCGAGTGGCTGGGCAAGGCAAGCGCGCTTTCGCAAAGGCAGCTTGAAAAAGAGGTCGTGAAAATCCGCCCGCAACTCGCGACACCGGAGCGGGCGACGTATGTGACTCCGTCTCGGGTGAGGCTCGAACTTGGACTCTCGGAAAAAGACATGCTGAAACTGCGCCGCGCGCAGGATCTATTCTGCCAGTCGCGAAAACGCCCGGTCACGCTTGAAGAGGTTCTTGTCTC
>JACPKS010000064.1 GCA_016186905.1 Deltaproteobacteria bacterium | reverse complement strand
GGCGGGCTTCGGCGCGACGGCCGCCGTGGCTTCGGCCGCGGTGCTCTGTCTCACGCGCGATTACGTGCTGAGCTCGGTGCGCGGGTACATCGAGCCGATCCTGACGTTCTTCGTCTACGCGGCGTTGTGGTTTGTCGCGCGCCATCGCCGCGGAGGCGGAATCCTTCCCGCCGCGGCCGCGGGTCTTTCGGTCTGGCTCGCGTTTTTCTCGAAGGGGCCGCCGGCGGCGTGGCCTTTCCTTTTTTTCGGGGCGCTTTTCGCGTTCGGCTCGCCGCGCGCGGAAAAAAAGCCTGAAGGTCTGAAGGGGCTCGGCGGGTATTTCGTGGGGTTTCTTGTGCCCACGATCGCCTTCGTCGCGTGGAACGCCAGCGGCGATTACTGGGGTTATTGGAAGGCGTACCTCGAGGGCCAGGTGCTCGCGAGCGCCGTCGAGGGACGCGCGGGGGCGCAGCATCTGGAGCCGCTGTATTTCGCGGGCATCCTCGTGAAATACTACTGGCCCTGGCTTCCGTTTTTTCTCTGGGCGTTGACGAAGGCTTTTTTCGGGGTCCGCGCCCCGCGCGGGGCGATGGATCGGGAACCGGTGTTCTGGAAAAGGGTTTTCGCGATCACCGGACTCGGCTTCGTCGCGGGCTTCTCGCTCGTGAAATGGAAGTTCTGGTACTACATCGCGCCGGCGTTTCCCGCGTTCAGTCTTTTGATCGGGGCGACGTTCGCGCGCTTCCTCGCCGCGGCGGAGGACAAGCTGACGTCGTTCTGTGCCGGCGCAGCCTGCGCGTGGGTGCTTGCCGTCGCCGTGTTTCCGATTCCGCTCCACTGGGAACGCGCGCCGGAGGTGATGGCGTTTAAGGAAACGATATCAGGCTCGCCCGTCGCGGGGCCCGTGTGGTTCATCCACAGCCTGCGAGACCACAACATCATCGGCTCAAGCGGCCAGTGGTACTTCGGGCGCGAGGTGAGGAAAGTCTCGGACGCCGGCGAGCGCCGCTGGGTCGAAAGCGAATTGCGCGCGCCCGCGTGGATCCTCACCGACAAAGCGCACTGGAACTACTGCAACTCCGAGTCTCCCGAACTCAGGTCGCGCCCGTGGATGAAGAGCTGGTGCGCGCGCTCCAAACTGGTGCAAAGCGAGAAAGGAATGGCACTCGTCATTTATTTATGAAACGGCATCTTATCATTCCCACGTATAACGAGTCGAAAAACATCATCCCGCTCCTCGATCGCGTGGCAGTACTTGGCATCGCCGATCTCACGATCCTCGTCGTGGACGACAGCTCGCCCGACGGAACCTCGAAGCTCGTGCGCGCGTATTCCGAAAAACATCCCGAGGTGATTCTCGTCGAGCGCGTCGGCATTCGCGGGCGGGGCACGGCGGGCGCCGTGGGCTTCGACATCGCGATGCGCCTGGGCGCCGGCGCGATCGTCGAGATGGATTCCGACTTCTCGCATCCGCCCGAGGACCTCCCAAAGCTTTTCGCCGGATTGTCGCAGGCCGACGTCGTGGTGGCCTCGCGCTTAGCGCCCGGCGCGATCGACACGCGGCCGTTCAAGCGCCGCTTCATTACCGTGCTCGCCAATTACTACGCGAGACTTTTCCTGGAAAGCCGCGCGCACCGCTCGCGGATCCGCGACTGGACGACCGGCTTTCGCGCGTACCGCCGCGCTGTCTTCGAGAAAATCCCGCCGGGCTCGCTTGTCTCGCAGGGGCCGAGCATCGTGCAGGAAGTGCTTTTCCGCGCGATGAACGCGGGTTTCACCGCGCTCGAAATTCCGTTCACGATGATCGACCGCGCGGCGGGCCAGTCGAGTTTCAACCGCGCAATCGCGCTGCAGTCGCTCTTAAGCATCCCGGCCTATCGCGTGCTGTTTAGTCCGCGCGCCACGCCGGTTCGGCTGGCCGACCTGCGCACCGAAAAAGTTTCCGACAATTATTTTTTGATCAAAGGTTGATTGGGCTGGTACCGGTCGCGTTGGATGTAGGCCGGCTCTTCCTCGCCGGCGGATTCGGCGCGGTAGATCTCGGCTGCCGGCCCGATCCGAAGGTCGTCGACCACGTCGCGGATTTTCGCCGCGATGGCGATCGCCGCGAATTCCGAAACCCGGGGTACGAGCACTTTTCCCGCTTCGAGCTGGATCGCGAGCTCGTCGGGACGAATGCCCAGCGACTCTTCTCCTAAGATCACCGAGGCGATCTGCTTGCGCGCGTTTTCGTCAAACGTGCCGCGCGCAAGCAGCGAGTAGGGCGGCGAAGCTTCGACCTGCGGGCTTCCGATCGCCACGCGTTGGCCGAATTCGCGAACAGCAGTGAGATCCCGCGGCCCGATCGGGATGGCCGGACCGGGTTCAGGCGCCACGGGCTCGGCGGGCGCGACTTCGGCCTGCGAAAAAAGATCGGGCGCCGGGAGCGCGGGATTTTCTTGCGCGGTCGTAACCGTCAGTTCCAGCGGAATGGTTGAAGTTACGCTTTCAGGCGGCGTCTCGTCCTGGGGCGGCAGTTCTTCGAGAATACCGAAGTCTTTTTCGGTCAGCTGTTCGACCGCAGGAACGGGCAGCGCATGTTCCCGCGAAGCATCTCCGGCATCGCCGGCACTTTCTCCCGCATCGTGATCGGCGGCGAGATCCAGTATCGAGGTCAGGTCTTTCTTACGGCTTTTCTCTTCGGTCATCCTGAAAGCGATTGTACATCACCAGTCCGAGAACGGCACGTCCTGGCTCTTTTTGAGAATCGCGCCTTTGTTGCTGGGCACTTTGTCTTGAACTTTCCCTTCGGCTTGGCCGCCTTCCTTCTTTGCTGACCTTTCCGAGGCCGGCATGCGAACTTCCTCTTTGGGCATGTCGCACGAGGCGTACTTCGCCGGCGAACTGACCAGCTTGCGGCCCTTCTTTTCGGGAAGGGGAACCATCGAAACGATCGTGATCTCGCGGTCTGAGTCGGCCGTGTCTTTATAGACGTGGAAGCTTTCGCCGAAGTGCGCGGGTACTACGACCCGGCGGCAGAGCACCTCGTCGCCGTCTTTGCGCTTGAGCGTGTAGCGGACGAGCATCACCTTTCTTCCCTTCTTTTCTTCGAACTGGAAGGCCATCTCGACCGGGACTTCTTTGTTGTAGTTCTGGAATTCCATGTGGCTCGCCATGCCCTCCTCGTTCCACTCGATGATGTCGATGCGAGGATAGAAGCGGCCGTTGTACGTGCGGCCATCGAAGGTTTCGTACTCTCCGGCTTTGGCCTCCGGGGTGCTGAAAATCATCCAGCAGGCCAAGAGGCAGAAGAAAATCGCGACGCGGATGGCGTTGACGGCCAAGGATTTTGCGATCGACATAGAGGGCCTCCCACTTTGTTTGCTTATCGGGAGAAGCGTCGGAATAGTTTAGTACGTCGCGCGCGTATTTAAGGATGGATTCCAGGGCCTCGCGGCTTCTGGCGAGTTTTCCCAAATGGAAGAGTGCTTCGGCGTCTCGCGGGTCGATCGTGAGATAAGAGACGAGATAAAGCGAGAGCGCGCTTTCGCGCTCGGCGCGCGCCTGCGGATCGCGCGACTGCGTTAGCGTATCGGTGAGCTTGCGGAGCTGCTCGCCGGTCCAGCGCCGGCGCTCAGTGAGCGACCCGCGCGGGTCAGACGGAAATTCCACGCGCGAAAGCAAGGCGGCTGCAGTGCACGGCCCGGCGCCGCTGTTTGTTCGCGCCGCAGGCCATGCGGCGCCCTCCTCGCAACGAACCTGAAAGACCGAGCCGTCGGGGCCCCAGAAAAAAAATCGGCCCGGGTATTTTTTCGCGGAGCCCGCCAGGAGCTCGTTCCAGGGGACGCCGATCAGGCGCGTGCCGTTCTCGAAGCGCAGGAAGAAAAATTCCTCCGGCCTTCCCGCGCCCGCGCTCATGACGCCCGCCTCGCGCTCGAGTTGAATCAGAAGCGGGAGCAGCGTGCGTTTGCGCGAGAAGAGCGAAAGACTCGTGTCTTCGCCGCCGAGCGCGTTGAACAGCTCGCCGACCTGGTCGGGACGATACGAACGTGGCCGGCGTCCGTGCAGCTCGAGCTCTAGCGCGTGGGTGGCGGCGTTTCGAAAGTGAATCTTGGGAAGAAGCTTTTGCGGCAGGCCCTTTTCGTAGGGCAGGTAGATCTCACGCGTTTTGAGCCACGCGGGATCGATCCACGTCGAGTAATCCCAGAAAAAAACCGGGAGCGCGCCTTCGGGGCGGGCGAAACCCGTGCGCACGTCAAACGAAGTCAGTTTCTCGGGCAGCGGAGAGGATGCGACCGCGCGGTATACGAGAAAAAGCGAGGTCGCGACGAGTGCGGCCGCGAGCGCGCAAGGATAAAAAGCCTCGCGGCGCGAGCGGAATCCGCCGAAGCACCAGCGCGGCGGTCCGGTTCGCGCGCGCCGAAGCGACAGAAGCGAGCGCGCCGCGCGCGAGCGCGCGGTCTTCACGCCGACCCCCAATGCGAGCGCGCATACGGCAGCTGCGACCGCGAGCGTGCCGGAGCGCGCAGCGAATTCGATCCAACTCCATCCCAGGAGGAAAAAAACGATGCTCGCCAGCAACATCGACGCGCCAAGCCCGATGAAGAGCTGAAGGAGCCGGATGGATAGCGGGATGGGAAGTTCGGCCACACCTTTGCCCGACACTTGGATCGTCATCTGCGGGTTCATCCCAAGTTTGACAGCGATTTCAGCGATGTTAGACTTAAACAAATGATCGTTGTGCACCGCCTGAATGGCAAGGAGTTTGTCGTCAACTGCGAGTTGATCAAATACGTCGAGGCCACGCCGGACACCGTGTTAACGTTCGTGGACGGCGAGAAAATCATGATCAAGGACGCGATGGGCGAAGTGATCGAGGCCGTAAAGCGCTACAAGCGGGAGATTTTCAGATTCCCTGAAAGGTGACCCATGGAACTAGTCACACTCGTTGGCGTATTGATGGGTATTCTCGCGGTGTTCGGCGGCGGGCTGATCGAGGGGCTCCACATGTCCTCGCTTCTGCAGGGTACGGCGGCCGTCATCGTGTTCGGCGGAACCTTCGGCGCGATGCTCGTGTCGTTTCCGGCGCCCGACATCAAGCGCGCCTTCGGCATGCTGGGCGTGATTTTTTCCAACGTGCAAACCGACCCGCGCGGCGTGATCGAGGAAGTGATCAAAATCGCGACCGTCGCGAGAAAAGAAGGCGTGCTCGCGATCGAAGGCATGCGCGACTCGATCGTCAACCCGCTCTTCAAGAAATCGATCAAGTTCGTCATCGACGGCTTCGAGCCGCAGACCGTGAAAGACATCATGCAGGCCGAGATCGATCTCGTGTTCGAGGAGGAAGAGAGCGCCGGCAAGGTTTGGGAAGGTACCGGCGGTTATGCGCCCACGATCGGGATTATCGGAGCCGTCTTGGGCCTGATTCACGTCATGAGCGGCCTGAAAGATCCCAACGCGGACCTTGGCGGCGGCATCGCCGTGGCATTCGTCGCGACGGTGTATGGCGTCGGAAGCGCCAATCTCATTTTCATTCCGTTCGGAACGAAGCTCAAACGCAAAGCGCACATGCGCGCGGTGCTGAAGGAGGTCGTGAAGATCGGCGTCGTCGGTATTCAGGAAGGCTTAAACCCGGCATTCCTTCGCGAGAAGATGGAAGTGTTCGTCGAAGAGCATCTCAAGCCCAAAGAGGGCGAGAGGAAGTAATGCCAAAGAAACATCCGGAGCACGTCAACCTCGAACGATGGCTCGTTTCTTACGCCGACTTCATCACGCTGCTCTTCGCGTTCTTCGTCATTCTTTACGCCTCGTCGAAGCGCGATCAGGCACAAGAAAAAAAAGTGGGCGAGAGTGTCGCGGCCGCGTTTCAGATGAGCGAAGCCGTCGATCGCGGCGGAAAATCCGGCGGAAAAACCTTCAACCAGTTCGATCCTTTGGCGGCCATCGGCGGGGTTGTGATCGACATGCCGACCGGACGCACGAATCTCATGACTCCACCTAACGAGGAGCTCAAGCGCCTGGCGGATATCCTCGAAGAGAGTGTGAGCTTCGAGCTCGGCGTTTCGGATTTCGCGGAAAAGATGCAGATGGAGTACGACGACCGCGGGCTGGTGGTGCGGCTGTCGGCCAAGGATTTTTTCGGGCGCGGGTCGGCGGAGCCCAAGCGCGACGCGCTTCCGATCCTCGATCAGATCGCGAAGGTGTTGAAGCCCGTCAAGCGTCACATCCGCATCGAGGGCCACACCGACAATAGCAAGGTGGAAAGCGATCTCTATCCTTCGAACTGGGAGCTTTCCACGGCGCGCGCGTCGTGGATGGCGCGCTATCTCATCAAGAAATTCGGCTTCGATCCCAAGAAGCTCGAAGCCTCAGGGCTCGCCGAAAATCATCCTGTTGCGCCCAACGATACTGAGGCTGGCCGTTCCCGAAACCGCCGCGTCGAAATCATCGTTCTCAGCAAAGACCCCATCTGAAAACCGCGCGCCTGCTTGGTCGTTAAAATGTTTGCTACGCACAGGAGTGCTATTCGCAAACATTTCAACTTCCAAGCAGGCACGCGTTTTTTCAGTAGGCATCTTTTCCTGACGCACGGTCCATAATCTATTGTCTGCCGCGAGCCGATTCGTCACCACCAAGAGGTGTGTATGAATCGTACGCGGGCTGTTTTCCTCGTTCTGACGATTTTTCTGGTTTCTTCCGCAGGTGGCACAGCGCATGCGATGGGAAAGAAGCGCCGGGCACAAGACACGCAAGCTTTTCCGGTGCGAACTGTTTCAGTCGGAAGGATTTACGATACGGGCTTTAAGCTTCCCGACGGACGCAATCAGGTAAACATGCAGCAAGCGCTTCCGATTCTGCTTGCGACCCAAATCGCCGACGGTTCCGACAAGATCCGTGTTGCCGCGCTTGGCGGCACGCCCGCGCGCTACGTGATTTCGGGCGGAGTCACGTCGTTCGTAGCCGAGGTCGCTGACTTCGGCGTCACGTTCGGATACAAGCCCGGCACCGGCGATGTCGGCAACGGCTCGCTCCAAGGCGCGAACGGAAAAGTCGACGTGCGTATCGGCGAACTTGAGATGGACTTCCATGTCGTCGACACGTCGGTTACGCCGAACGTCGTCGTCGTCGCAAAGTTCGCCTCGGCTCGCGACCTCGGCGTGAAACTTGAAGCCACGATGGACTTCGGCGACATCGACCTCGGCGCGCGATTCGTCTATGACTCGCCAGTCACGAAATTCTTCCGCCGCGCGCTCAAGAAAATCGTCGAGCGCATGAGCGAGGATCCACAGACGAATTTCCGCATGGATTGGGAGGCCGCGCTTACGCGCGTCGACTTCGATTTGAAGCGCGTGTTTTTCGAAGCGGGTCTGCGCGACGGCATCGAGCCGCGCAACGTATTCACCGTCTACGACGGAGATCGCCGCATCGGCGAGATCCGCGTGGAGCGCGCCGAGCTCGATCAAAGCTCCGCATTCTTCAAAGACGACGCCGACGGACGTCTATTGAAATCTTCGCGCCAGGGCGACCCGGTGAGGGTTTTCTTCAAACAAGCGCCTTAAAAGGGAGAGACGTTGGGAGGAATCGTATTATTCGGAAGGGCGTGGAGGTCCGTTCCCGCTGTCGCGCTTGCGGTCGTGTCGGCGTGCGCAGCACACGCAGCACACGCGCGCAGCGCAATACACGCACGAAGTGCGGAACACGCGCGCAGCGCGCAGGTTAAAAAAGCGGTTGTGTTGGATCGTATGGCAGACCGATTCATCGAGTACTCCGAAGAAATTTCCCTTCCTCGAGTCATGAAACGGGAAAACTACGGAGCAAGTCTCTATCTGCGTATCGTGGACGAACTTTCAAACGGATCGAGCAATGTCATCCTCATCGATCCCGACTCCACGGGCATCGTCGCTCTTCAAGCGCGCGACGGCTCGCCGGAAGACGCGGATCCGATCTTCGTCAACGATCCCCCGATCGCGAGCGCGCGGATATCGATCGCGCTCGACGAGCTCTCGTTTTCGACCGGAAGCCGCGGCACGCGCCTGCTGTGGGGTTTTAGGCGCGGCATGGAAAATCCCTACAATGCGGGCTTGGACGCCACAACCACGAACGAGTTCTCAATCCGCGAGAACGCCGCGAGCCCATCCTGGTTCGAGGCCGAGTTCGCCGGCGACGGCGGTCTTCGCTCGGGGCTCGAACTTGGCCGCGACATCGGCCTTGAGGCCGGAGTGGCGGGATTGAATCTCGCGCACGCCGAGCATCGGGCTACCATGGGCGCGCGCATTGAGTTTCACGCCAGAAACGGGGCGGTCACTGCGCGCTCCGTTCTCGTGGACGCCTCGGGGTTCGCGTTCGACCTCGCGGGCCACCTCGTTTACGCGGGCGGCGACTACCGCGGGGGAATTCGCCTGGCCAGAAAATCCGCGCTCAAACGCGCCTTGAAGCGCCTGGTTCGCGCGATCAAGAACGTGATCGCCGAAGAAACCGCGAGGACTCCGCTGTTGACTCGTCTTGCATGGGCCGACGAGCGAACCGCCTTCGTCGCGGCCGGCGAAAACTTCGGCGTGGGAGAGGGCGCGCGCTTCTACGATCTCACGCAGCTTGAAGCCGGAAGGCATCCGACGATGTTCACGGTCACGCGCGCGTACTCGCGCGTCGCGAGTGTCGCGGCCGACGGGCCGTTCGCGGTTGGAGACGAGCTCGCGAGTCTTGAGGACGGCGAAAATCCGCCGGATGTCCGCGGCGGATTTCAGCCGCTGGATACGAATTCGGGGTACCGAATACCGGCTGCCGGTTCGCCGGATTCCAGTTTGCCCGCCACCGGCTTGCCCGGCCTCGTCACGCTCCCTTATCGGATTTGGCGTTGGACACGTTACGACCAGCCGTTTCGGTATCGCGGCAATAGTGACCGCGATGCGATCACCGTCGCCGTGATCGACAGCGGCGTCGACTACAACCATCGCGATCTGCGGAAAAACATATTTTTGGACGAGGCGATCGGAAGCGCGGGTTTTGATTTCATTTCAGGGGATGCGCGCGCTTACGACGATTACGCGCACGGAACCGAAGTCGCGGGCGTCGTCGTCGGAGCGGCGAAGAACGCCGGCGGCACGGCCTCGCGCGCGCGCATTCTTCCGATCAAGATTTTCACGCCGTTCGGAATCACGAACTCCGGCGCGATCTACAACGCGTTCGACTACGCCGTCCGCGCGGGCGCCAAAATCATTGTCACGGCGTGGGCCGCCCAGGTCCGCTCGCAAGCGCTCATCGACGGAATCCGGCTTGCCGAAGCGCACGGCTGTCTTGTCGTCGCGTCGGCCGGCGATCGGGCGGTCGATCTGGACCGCGAGCCGCAATATCCGGCGTCGTTCGCGCGCGAGGTTTCAAACCTGATCGTCGTTGCGGGGGCCGATTCGTCGGGCGCGCCGCTTGCGCGGGCAAACCACGGCTCGGATGTCAGCATGTACGCGCCGGGCTTCGAAATTCGCGTAGCCCGGCCCAGAGGCGCGTACGCCACGAACTCACATAGCGGCCTGGCGGCCGGCTTCGTGGCGGGAACTTTGGCGTTGGGATGGAGCCGCTGCCCCGGCCTGAGTGTCTTCGACACTCGCGATATTTTGTTAAAAACATCGAATAATCATGGTGTTACAGGCAGGGAATTATTTGCCCCTCTATTTCTTGACGAAATAAATCGGGTTTGTAAATGACGCGTAGTTTCGGTAAACTAGAAACTGTTACGCGCTTGGGGGTTTCTTTGATGATCGTTCTGTTCGTCTTTATTAGTCTCGCGATTTCTCCGCAGGCGACTGCGCAAGCGTTCGGCCAAGGCGGAATGGACCCGACCGCTGTGTCGGCGCCGCCACGGGCGCTGGCACTTGGCAACGATCCCTTCGCCGGCGTGAATTTCAGTCTTTGCTTGCAGGCAACCGGCGGGACCGCGGGCAAGTACGACGCTCTTCTCAAAAACACGCTCGACGTGCTCGTCGACAAGAAAAAGCCGCGCGTGCTTTCGTGCGACGAATCGCTCGAGTCGGTCGTGCCGAACTCGTGCAGCATGTTCGAGAAATCCCAAACGTCGAAAATCGGCGACGACACCTCCGAGAAAAAGTCTTTCGACAGCAAGGTCGAAGGAAAGCTCGCGAAAGAGCTGAAATCGCGCTTCGACTGCAAGCAAGACCGCGCAAGACAAGCCAAGGCCGCCGCGGAATGCTTCGGCAAGCAGTTCGAGATCCTCAAGAACGCCATGGCCGAGGTCAAAAAAGATTTCGACGAGAATGAAGGGCCAGTACATCTCCGCGATCGATTCCGAGATCGAGAAAGAGACGGCCAAGAAAAAATCGCTCGACGGCAAGACAGAGAAGTTCGGCCAGACCATGCAGGAGATCGAGCAGGTTCTCGGCATCTCAGGCGGCGGAGGCAAAGATTCCTCGGGCTCCTCGAAAATCATCAGTCAGTTCAAAATCGGAGTCGCAGAACACAAACTCAAACTCCAGCAGTTCGAGCAGATGAAGGTCAAAACGCGTTCCAATCGCGCGCTCATGTGCGTGAAGTCCGATCCGCTGCCGCCGTTTTCGCAGATCAGGAACTGCTATCAGCCCACGATTTACCAATGCATGGTCGAGAACTATTTTCGCGAGCGCCAGCTTTATTACAGCGGCGGCAGCACGCGCGTGAGCCCCGCCGACAAGCGCAAAGCCGAGATCGACAAGGCCCGGTTTGAAGGCACGGTCTCGAAACTTTTCGGGGATTTTTCTTCCGGCGAAAAGAGCACCCCGGCCTTCTCGACTTACGACAGCCTGATGAGCCGTTACGGGCCAAGACTCGAAGCCTTCGGAGACTCCGGCAAGATGCTCCGTTCGGAGCTCGCGCGCTGCTACAACAACGCCGGCGAGCAGATGGCAAAGGAGCTCGCGGATCCCACTTCGGAGCTCTACAACTTCGGCTTCGAGGCCAAGAAAAACGGCGAGAAGCTCAGCGCCGATATGGGCGACGTCATCAACAAGCTCGACAAATCGATTCGCGACGCGGGCTCGGCTGTTTTTCAGAGCGAGTTAAACGAGCTCGTAAACGGCCACGGCTGCAACACCAGGGCGGTCATGAACGCCACGGCCGGCAAGGTCACGTTCCAGACGCAGGCGCTCGAAACGCAGCTCGAGTGCGCGCAGGGCTTGAACGAGAATCTGTACGCGTTGCTCAACGGCACGCCGCCGCCGGGTTCGACGCAACCGATTCTCGCCACACTCGGGAAGGGTGCCGACGGCAAAGAGCAGTTCTGCAAAGGCTTGCGCGACTGCTTCGATAAATCGAAAAAACTCGCTTCGGCTTCGGAGTCGCGCATCAGCCAGCTCAAAGGCAAGAGCACGTTCGCCGACACGGCTTGCACGGGCGGCCAGTGCCCGGGGCGCGAAAAGGCGATCTCGGATTCAAACCGCAATATTCAAACCGCTTTTCAGCAGGGGGCCGACGCGTTTAAATCGCGCGTGGCGGGCGCCAAAGCGATGCTCGATCAGGTCAAACAGATGTTCAGCAAGGCCGGCATCGAGTTTCCCACGATCGATGAGACAAAGCCCCGCCCGTTTTCTTGCAAGGGCGAGAACGAGATTTGCGCTTTGCCCGATCCGTTCGACGACGCGATGGCCGCCGCCGCGGGCCTGCCGCTGATGAAGTCGGGCGATTTCGCGGCCGCTTCGCGCGCGGCAAAGGCGGAGATGGATAACGAGAAAAAGGATTACGAAAAGGCCAAAGGCAATCTCGAAGCGATGGCCGACAAATGCAAGAAGCAGATCAAGGAAGAGGAAAAAGAGCGAAAGCAGACGCTGCTCAATAAAAAGCAGCAGGAGCTCAATCGCAAGCTCAAGGCCTGCCAGCAGTCTAACGAGAAAGCGCTGTCCGGTGCCGCCTCAGACATTGACGCGAAAGTAAAACCACTGAGAGATGAAATTGCGCAATTGAAACTTATGCAACTCAACCCTCCGGCGAACCAAACCGCGGAAAGTATCCAGCGGGAAATCGATCGGAAAAATGCCCTGATCAAAAGTGAGTTCGACATGATGGTCGTGGATGTCAAAGATGTCAGCGGGCCTCTGAAAAATTTGATCGATGATTATGAGAAGATCTGCGCGGGCGACGAAAACTGCAGCGGCACTCAAATTGATCTTTCAGACAGCGTGACAAGCTGCGAGAACTTGAGTGACGTCAATCTTGCCGGCAAGGGGTTTGATCCGGAAGTGGTCAAAAAGGTCTACGAGAAAGCCGCCAAGACCGTAAGATAAGTTCTGAATTTCCAGAAAAATATTTCCGTAAAAATTGTTCACTCATGAATTTGACCGGTTCTGCCGACAAAAAGTCAACGGCCAATTTGTCTGGAGTGTGCGTCGATGAAGAAAACATCCGAGAATCTCGCGGCGAAAAAAGTCCTGGTGGTCGATGACGACGATGACCTCCGAAGCGTGCTTCGGAGCGCGCTTGAAGCTTC
The DNA here is from genome assembly GCA_016186905.1 of Deltaproteobacteria bacterium. Lineage (GTDB taxonomy): Bacteria > Bdellovibrionota > UBA1018 > UBA1018 > UBA923 > JACPKS01. Next base: position 5,112 of record JACPKS010000064.1, on the reverse strand, counting down.
CGGCTACCTCGTCACGACCGTCGCCAACGGCAAACTGGCTCTGCACTTGGTCTCGCTGGATAAGTTCGACTGCGTGGTCTCAGACATCCGAATGCCGGAGATGAACGGGATTGAGCTGCTGCATTCCATCAAACGCGGCATGCCCGGCCTGCCGGTGATCTTAATGACGGGATTCTCCGAGCTCACCGAAACGAAAGAAGCCTACGAGCTCGGCGCCGACGAGTTCATCCCCAAACCTTTCCGCAAAGAAGAGCTGCTCGAGGCCGTGCGGACGTGCTGCTTTGAAACCGGCGTGCCGGCGCCCAAAGAACCTTCCGACGAGGACTACAGCAAACTCAGCATCGACGATTTCATCTCGGGAAAGCAGATCCGCTACGATATTTTCATCCAGCTCACCGCGCACAAGTACGTGAAGATCGCGCACGCGGGCCAAGACATCCCGATCGAGCAGATCCGCAAGTACAAGGGGAAAGGCATCAAACACCTCTACGTGCGCAAGGAAGATTTTCGCGACTACGTCGGCTTCAATCTCACGCTGATGAAGGCGGTCAACGTGAGCGGGAAGGTGAGCAAGGCCAAGAAGCTCAACTTCATGAAGCACACCGGCGAGATGCTCGTGGAGCATCTCTACAACGACCGCATCGACAAGGAATCGTTCGACAGCGGAAAAGACGTCGTCGAGACGACGGTTTCGGTCTTAAGCGACAGCACGGACATTTACGAACTGCTTGGCGTCCTGAACTCCCACACGGATTTTCTCTATGCCCACTGCCTGGGCGTCAGTCTCTATTCCGCGATGATCGCGCGTGAGATGCACTGGGTATCGCCGGCCAACATGTTCAAGGTTTCGGTCGGCGGCCTGTTGCACGACATCGGCAAGAAAGAGATCGACCGCGAGATCCTGCTCAAGGCCCGGATGGATCTCACTCCGGAAGAAGTGAAGCTGCTTGAAAGCCACCCGGTGCGCGGTTTTCAAATCTTGTCGGAGAACCCGTCGATTTCAGGCGATATTCTCAGCATCGTCCAACAGCATCATGAGACTTGCGACGGCTTGGGATATCCTTCGGGCCTGAAAAAGAGCCACATCCATCCGCTTGCGCGGCTCGTGGCCGTCGCCAACGAGTTCTGCGGTCTCGCGGTCAAGGGGCCGCACAGCAGCGAAGGCATGGATCCGCACGATGCGATCCGGCGAATGCTTTCGCTAAGCCCTAGCGCTTACGACCCGGAGTTTTTCATGGCGCTGATGCGCGTGCTGAAATTCGAAGTGCCAGCGGGTTTCGGCAAACCTCAAAAAGAAAGGAAGGCCGCATGACTGAAGACGATGAAAGGCGGCGCGCGGAACGCATTCTGGGGCTCGGCAAGATGTCGCTGACCACGGTTCACGACGTCAACAACCAGCTCACCGTTCTTTCGATGCATGCCGACAGCCTGCTCGAGCGTTTTGAAGGCGACGGCGCGGCCTCCGAGGTCCGCGAAGAGCTTCAGCAAATCACGAGCGGTATCGGCAGGATCGTTGCCCTCCTTGCTCACTTTCCGAGGTTTGCCAACGCCGGCGAAAAAGCGGTCGGCCCGCTTGACCTCAATGAGTGCGCGGAACAAGTTTGCAGGTATCTCCTGAAGACTTTGGGGACGGGTAAGACGAAAGCCAAGCTCACCAAGGTTCTCGCGCCGGAAGCGCTTTACGTGAAGGCCGATCAGGTCGACGTATTCAACGCTCTGGTCGAACGCGCTTCGGGCGTCACGGGCTCGATCTCGATTCGAACCTATGGCGAAGGAGATCGAGCTTGTGTCGAGGTGACCATCGATGGGGCGGCGCCGTCGATCATCGCCTTTCAGCGAATGAGCGAAGCGGAAACCGCGCTTTTCGCGGCATAAAAGGAGTGTGAGAATTGGAACCCGCCGGGAAATCCACGATGAAAATCCTGGTCGTCGATGACGATTCGGCGATTTCGGCCGGGCTGAAACGCTGGCTCGAAAGCGATGGCCATGCGGTGACGGTTTTGTACACCGCCGAGGACGCATTCAACCTTCTCGAACTGGAGAGCCACGATCTCGTCATCTCGGACGTCACGATGCCGGGCATGGACGGCTACGAACTCTGCCGGAAGGTGCGCGAGCGTTATCCGAAATCGGTCATTCCGATTATTCTCATCACGGGCAATCACCCTTTCGACGAGCGCATCCTGGGCCTCGAGGCGGGCGCGGATGATTTTCTGACAAAGCCGCTCAGCAAAGGCGAGCTCTTCGCGCGCGTGCGGTCGCTTCTGCGGATCAAGCGGATGCACGATACGATCACGACCCAGGCGGCGCAGCTGGCACTTCTCAACAAGGCTCTCGAAGAGAAGATCAAAGCTCAGATCAATCAGCTCACGCAGCTCAAGCGTTTTTTTTCGCCGCAGATCGCGAATTTGCTGACCTCGGGTAACGGCGGCGATCCGCTCAAGAGCCACCGCAGCGAAGTGACCGTCGTGTTCATCGACCTCCGCGGTTTCACGTCGTTTGCCGAGATGGCCGAGCCCGAGGAAGTGATCGCGCTCTTAAACGAGTACTATACGGTGGTCGGCAGCGAGGCGCTCAAGTTCAAAGGCACGCTAGGCCACTACGCGGGCGACGGAATCATGGTTTTCTTCAACGATCCGCTCGAGGTCCGCGATCACGTCGCGCAAGCGCTCAAGATGGCGATGGCCGCGCGCGAATCGCTTCAAGCCATGAAAAAAACGTTGTCCGACAAAGGTTACAAGCTCGATTTCGGCGCCGGCATCAGCACGGGTTTCGCCAACATCGGAATTTTGGGCTTTGAGAGTTTGTGGGACTACACGGTCATCGGCACGGTTACGAATCTGGCCGCGAGGCTTTGCGCCGAAGCCAAAGGCGGGCAAATTCTTCTCTCGCAGCGTCTTCACAGCCTGCTCGGCGACCCGGGAATCGCAAAGCTCGTCGGACCGATGAATTTCAAGGGCATCTCAAGGCCGATCATCGTTTATGCGGTCGAATACGAACAACACGACTCAAACGAAAAGAAGTCCGCCGCCTGACTCCGACTCTCACGGCGATGAGAAAGTTTTGCCCACGCGCACGGCGTCGCGGCCAGGGCTCAGCCGCGAGCAAGCGGAGCGCTGGAATTCACCCCGGAGCCTGCTACGCTGAAGTAATGCGAATCTTATTCATCAAAACCTCGGTTGCCGTCGTTCTGGTCGTGGGGGCGATCGCGTATTTCTGGCCTCCCATCCTGTACACGATGCTCGTCTTCGGGCCCCTCATCGCGATCGGGATCATCGATATGCTCCAGACCAGGCAGACGATCCTCAGGAATTTTCCGTTGGTCGGAAACGTGCGTTACATTTTCGAGAAATTCCGCCCCGAGATCAACCAGTACTTCGTCGAATCGAACTGGAACGGGATGCCGTTTAATCGCGAGCAGCGTTCGGTTATTTATCAGCGCGCCAAGGGCGTTTTGGATACGCTTCCGTTCGGCACGCAGACCGACGTTTACAGGACGGGCTACGAGTGGATCAATCATTCGCTCGCGCCCAAGCCGGTCTTGAAAGAAGAGCCGCGCGTGAAGGTCGGGGGTGCTGACTGCACGCAGCCGTACGTGGCCTCGATCATGAACATCTCGGCGATGAGCTTCGGGTCACTTAGTCAAAACGCGGTACTTGCGCTGAATCGGGGCGCTAAGATGGGAGGCTTCGCGCACAATACGGGTGAGGGGGGGTTAAGCCAGTTTCACCTCGAGCCCGGCGGCGACATCGTCTGGCAGATCGGAACGGGTTATTTCGGGTGCCGCAATAAGGATGGGACGTTCAGCGCGGATGAGTTCGTGAGGCGGGCGACTCTTCCGAACGTGAAGATGATCGAGATCAAGCTCTCTCAAGGCGCCAAACCAGGGCACGGCGGCATTCTCCCCGCGAAAAAGCTGACGCCGCTGATCGCCGAGATCCGCGGTGTTGAGATGGGTAAGGACGTGATTTCGCCGCCGGCGCATACGGCGTTTACGGCGCCGACGGGCCTGCTCGAATTCGTGGCGCGCCTTCGCGAGCTCTCGGGAGGAAAGCCCGTCGGCTTCAAGCTCTGTCTCGGAAAACGCCACGAGTTTCTCGCGACCTGCAAGGCGATGCTCAAGACCGGGATTCTGCCCGACTTCATCACGGTCGACGGCGGCGAAGGCGGCACGGGCGCGGCACCCCCCGAGTTTTCGAATTCGATCGGAACGCCGCTTAACGACGGCTTGAGCTACGTCAATAACGCGCTCATCGGCATCGGCGTGCGCGACAAAATCCGTATCATCGCGTCCGGAAAGGTCACGACAGGATTTACCATCGCGACCAAGATCGCGCTTGGCGCCGACATGTGCAATTCCGCGCGCGGGATGATGTTCGCGCTCGGTTGCATCCAGGCGCTTCGCTGTAATACCAACGAGTGCCCGACGGGGATTACGACTCACAAGCCGGAGCTGACCGTGGGATTGGTCATTGCGGATAAGGCCCGGCGCGTGGCGAATTTTCACAAAAACACCGTGCATAGCTTTCTTGAGGTCATCGTGGCCGCAGGCCTCTCTCATCCCAAGGAGCTCAAGCCCTGGTATATCCAGCGCCGCGTGAGTCAATCGGAGGCGCGGCACTACGGCGAGATTTATCCGGCAGTGGAACCGGGCTCGTTCATGAACGGCGCAACGGAATCGGGCAAAATGCCTCTTTCGTTCGCCCAGCCCTGGAAGCGCTCCAGCGCGGATACTTTCGCCGCCACGCACCCGGCGTAAAATGAAACGAGCAAAGACGTGCTTCGCCGCATTCCTCGAGTGGGCAAGTCCCCGAGTTGTCCGAAGGTTAATAACGAATACTGGAAGAGTCTCCCTGGAGCGAACTCGACCCCGGTCAAACTCTCGCAAAATTTGCAAGAGTTCAACGCGAAGGATCAAAGACGGTGGAACGCAGTTCCGTATCTGGGCCAAGCGGAACTTCATCAAGCTGCCGAGGGTCAGGCTAAAATTATTTAGTGGTATCAATATGATGTAAAGTATACCCATTAAATACGTTGACACTATTGGCACAAATGGGTACACTCATGCTATGAGAAGTGCAGCGAAAAAAGAAAAAAACCTGCTCGATATCG
>JACPKS010000062.1 GCA_016186905.1 Deltaproteobacteria bacterium | reverse complement strand
GGGTGCAAAGATCTTACGACCGGTCTCGTTTGGAGCGCGGTCAGCAGCGCTGTTGGGGTTGCGGATATGAGCTGGCATAATGCTGTTTGGGATTCAACGACATCCGGCTCGCCTTCACCTGAAGCATGGCAGGATGCAAGAGGCATTACAAAAGACGTGTCGAGCACGACTGTAATAGCCGATGCCGGTGCGGGGGCCTATTGCCAGAACCTTGTGGAATCAGGACTTTCTGACTGGAGAATGCCCTCGATTTCCAACTTCACGACGGCGGACATTCACGGAGCCTACACCGCCTTAAAAAATCCCACGACAAGCCCTTGGGGCAGCGGGGATGGAAACGACCCCACTCGAGTTTTTTATTATCTTGCCTTCACTGCGGGCAATGCGGGCGGAAACTTCTCATACGTTGGCCCCACAGCCGTTCGTTCTGTTCGCTGCGTGCGCGAGCCCGCGCCGACGAAGTTGGTCGTCACTCAGCAGGTCTCCGGCACGACCTTCGGTCTTGGCGTGAATGTCGCCTGGGCGCAGCAGCCGGCCATTCGCATCGTGGACTCGACGAACTCATATGTAACGTGGTCGACGGTGCCCGTGACCTTGACCGTCACGGGTGGCACGGGTCAGCTTTGCACGACAGCGACGACGACCGGTGTGACGGGTAATTGCGCGACTTCGCAGACCGTGAATGCCGTCGGAGGTGTCGCGACGTTTGCGAATCTTTCATACGGCAAAGCCGAGACCGTGACGCTTACGGCATCGAGTTCCGGACTCACGTCCTCGGCGCTTACGTCATTTACCGTGAACCAAACTTATCCAAAAGCTCTGTGCAAACTCGTCGGCGGCGTTTGGATTAACGCGCTCGGAGGATGCAAAGACACGACTAACGGGTTCATCCTTGGTCCGCACACTGGTGGTGGCTACCCGTCTGGATTTTTGATGCCGTGGAATGACGTCATATGGGATCAGCAGTCTGTCGGCGGAAACGCCGGAACGCAAGAAGCGACCGACGACGGCCGGACCAACGATTATGATCGGGATTATAGCCCGACGCGCACGACTCCCGACAATAGCTCCGTGAATTACTGCCATAGCCTCAAAGAATCCGGGCAGACCGATTGGTTTCCGCTGCCTTATGCTCAAAACAATTGCACCATGACGAACGCCGGAAAGAACATGAGCACGTATCTCAATTGGACTTCGATATCATGGACGTCTCGCGACGACGGCGGCGCCAACGCGTACGCGCAAAACACAGTTTGTAGCGGCGGAGCCTATTCCAAAGGTACAACCTACGGCGCGGTTTGCGTGCGTCGCGATCCGCCGGCCAGCGTTTCTTTTAACACAAGCCCCGCCGCCGGAGCGAATGGCTTCGGCTCGGGCATCGTTTGGACGACGCAACCCGTGATTGACGTGCGCGACGCCGATGGCGCCGGTCCGTTGTATTACGACAACTCGACCATCACTCTTACCGTTATACCCGCGTCGGACAACACGGGTGGAACCGGAAAGCTGCTTCTCTATAGCGGAAACAAGGTCGTCGACGAGGGAACGACTGTTGGCGGCAAGACCGTTGCTGTTGGTGGCCAGTCGGTAACGCTTACGGCAACGAACGGTCGGGCATCCTTTAGCGGCCTTTCTTATACAAAAAAAGGCGGCGAGAAATTCCGCCTCCAGGCTTCGGGTACGGCAACCTGGCAAGGGAATACGATCACGCTTGCCACCGCCACGACCGCCGATATTACGATTCCCGCGATTTATTCGATCTCACAGTGCAATGGGCAAGGCGGTTGGACTTCCGAATACGGCGGCTGCCACGACACCCAGGGTGGAGCATACGCCGTGGTGTGGTCACACATCGTGAGTGGTGGAGTGACGACGTGGTACGACTCGGTTTGGGACTCCGCGCTTGCTGGTGCAGATGCCGCCGATGCCGATGACTCTGGCCGGACCAACGATTACGATCTCGTTACCTATCCACCGGGCACAGGCGTGGACACTACAATCAGCGACTGGTGCCATCGGTTGAACTTGAACGGATACACCGACTGGCGCATGCCGACTTGGTCAGAACTCGGTACTGGGTACGGCAGCGGCTATCACAACGGCTATAGCGCTTTGAATAACACGGGCGCCGGAGCGGCAACATACCTTTGGTCTTCCTCGACAGTCGCAGCTACGCCCGCCAATGCATACGCCATTAGTTTCAACGGATATGTCGGAGGAACTTCTGCTGCTAAAAACAGCACCCTGATTAACGCATCGATTCAATTCGGCACCCGCTGCGTGCGGCCCGCGACGCCTTAAGGACGGCTCGGCGAAGAGATTACTGCGAGGTCCAACCCAGATCGATCGTCCAGCAAGAGTTAGGCAAGGTGTTCGGCCTCGTCCAGCGCAACTGGAGAGGCTTTGCCGTCGAGGCTGCACGGGCCGACAAACCGCCTGCCCGTCACGTCGTCAAAGAAATCGAGGAGTTTCTGGGATGTGGAGTGCTGGCCATCCCGCAGCCAAGAATTCATGGAACGAGATTTCATGGGATGCGGCGGATCACCGAAAAGTCTTCTGCATTTTGCGCAGAAGTTTCGAGCAGGCCTGCAAACCACGCTGGAAGGCTGTTTTCGGCTCCACGACCGTCTTTCCCAATCCTGGCAGGTAATCACCGGGAAGATCCTTTGACCATGGACGATTTTTTAGCGCCGAAGCCAGCGTTTCGAACGAAGGATTTTTTCCGCAATTGGACAGCACCCAGGGATCGTCGCGAATGACAGGCCGGAAAGCGAAATTCTCGATCAGCTCCTCGAGCATCTTCCGGTATGTCGGCATGTAGAGCGTTTGCTTGCGCTGCTTCCATCCCTTAGGGCCGTATTTGTGCGCGTGAACGAGGATTTTCAGGAAATCGAGTCCGCGTGACGGCGAGCTGAAAATCGAGTCAAGCTGCTGCGTTGGGATGCGGTTGACGTGGAACGCGATCTCAGGGCCGTAGTACACGGCCTCGACGCGCGCGAATCGAACGGCCGCTGCGTAATCAAGGAGCTCCGGCCGCGACTGCAGGGCCTCGAAGATTTTCAGTGGGCGTCTTTGCGCGAAACGCCGGATCAGCTCCAAACCATCGGCGGATTCCCATAAATCCGACGCCAGGAGGGCGGCGCGAAGCCGATCGCTCGCGGACACGTATTCGGTGGCCTTCGCGATTCCATCGAGCATGAACTTGCGCGCGTCGGGATCGCCATGAAAAGCTCCTGATTTCACCAGATAGGCGATTGCCATGCCTGGACCGTCAGCGCACTTGAGCGCGCGCTTGATGATCGCCGCTCGAAGCGCGGCGTGGTCAAAGCCTGGGAAGTCCGTATGTTGAGGTTCGAGCAGGCGCAGCAAAACGTGGAACAGGTCGATGCTCGTCCCTTTCGCGATTGTTTGAAGAAACTGCGTGAAGAGTTCGTCGGCGTTGGGAAGCGCGCGCCATTTCTCGCTCGAAAAAAAATGCGCCGCGACCCGTGAGTTCTTGCGTTCGTTGAAGATCCAAATTGAAAGGCCCTTTGGAGCGTCGGGATGCAGGATAAGATCAGTGTTTTGAATCGCGCGGTACCGGTCTTCCCATCCCCATGTTTCAGGATGCAATCCGCGTGAAATTCTCCAAAACAAGGCGGCAGCGCGGTTAAAGTGTGGACTTTCCTTTTTCAGAAAAGGTTGCAGCGCGCTCATCATGAAATAAGCCTGGCTGTCATTTGGGACTTTCGGCACTCCATTCCTGGAATTCGCCTGGAAGATGTCAAATAGCGCATCCGCTACTTCGGGGTAATGGGAAGAAACCGGAAGTGAAAACCATTCCCGCGTGAGCGTGATTGTCGCTCCAGAAGTCAATTGTTGCGGGAATCCAGAGATCACGTCGTTTCGGATTTTCTCGAATTGCTCTTTTATTACGCGCGCGATCGCGTCGGATTCGCCCGTGGTGATCGCGGAGAGTTTGGTGCTGATCCTGCGGCCGAGGCGATACGCGATTCCGCGCTCGGCCGCGTCGAACTGGAGGCCGCTCGCGAGCATGCGGAAATAATCCACGGGACCGTAACTGAGGCTTTCGGCGATCACCCGCAAGGCGTTTCGGTTCCGGAAGATCAGAAAATCGCCCTTGACGATGAAGTCGGTGCCTTCGCGGGCGTCGGGGTCGACATGGAACCGGATCGTAATTCCCGTCCCGCGCGCGCCTTTGCGGCCGACTTGCGCATAAAAACCCCAGCCGTACGCGGCAGTCTCACCGGGCGTGTCGGCGCGCGAGACAAACACGTTGGCGTCCCCGGTGTGCGCGCGCGTGATCGACTCGTACGCGAGGAAATTGTTCGTTTCGTGCGCGACGATAAAGTCCTCCCACGCGATGCCGCGGCTTTTGGCGATCTCGCGCACCGTGCGCCCCGCGCCGTTCCCGACATCGAACGACCGCAATGGCTCCTTGTTGAGCCACCAACCCATTGACTCGACGCTGCCGGAATTGCTCGCCGCCATGAGTTTCGCGCGCAGGCCGAATGCATCGAGTACGTCGCGCGCATACTCCACGTTCACGGCGTTCTGAATGAGCTTTGAGGCGTTTTTTTCGATCCATCCGCGGCAGTATTCGTTTTTGAGATCCAATGCGGGATTGAATCCCGCGATGACCCGAGCGAGGTTCTCGCGGCTCTCGTCGGGGATCCGGAGTTCATACTGAAAAACTTTCGTAAGGTAGCGAATGACTGAAAAAATCTCGGGGTTTTTTCCCGCGGCGTAACGTGCGGTGCTCTTGTGCGCGCTGGAATAATAGTAGTGAAGCGTTCCCGAATGCAAATCTCGCAGGAAGATTGGGCGCTCCACTTCATTCCAATCGCGGATGTCGCGCACGCGAGGCTCGTTCTCGCCAAGCCCGATCATCCCGGTTGAGTTCGAGTCGCTGTGCTGATTCAGGAAGTCCGGATTGTCGAGAAGCGCTTCCTTATCGCCGATTTGCGAGCGCAACAAGCGCACCTCCCACGCGGATTTATTGCCCTGAAGATGCGGGAAGCGTTCCTTGAGCGCCGCTTCGAGCATTCGCGCCTGGCCCACGCTTCCGTCGATGACGATGTCGAGATCCTGTGTCGAACGGAAGATGTTCGTGTAATCGTAGTCAAAGCGATCCGGCTGATAGCGGGTATCGCCAGCTTCGCGCTGTAAGTCCCATTTCACATAATGCGCGTACGCCGCCGCCGTACCACCGAACAGCCACACGCGCGCACCGAGCCTTCGGGCTTCCTCGGCGATAAAGCGAAATTCGGCGACGCGGGTGGTGCGCGCGCCGATTTGTTCTCGTAGTTTTTCGAATGGAATCTGATCCGAGGCGGTTGCCCCGATTGACGCAAAGCAGATCAAAAAGGCGACTACCAACTTTAGGCGGAGCGGTGCACCACGAAAAGTAGGTCGGCACCTTTTGGTAAAGTCGCGGATCATCAGTATCTTTTCGGAAAATTCCCCTCGTGATGTTAGGGAAGCGGCAAGAATTGCCCGTGGTCGTCGGCCAGTCGCTACTCCAGCAATTTCAGGATCTCATCGATGACGCGACGTGGGATGAGGTCTTTTTCGCCGTCCGGAGGGGCCTTCGGCTTGAAGCCGAAGAACATCGAAAGTTCCGCGTCGCCGCCGCCGTATTGCGCGTACGAGCCTTTCGCGTAACCAAGAGCCGTGAAATCAAACGCGAGGAGCTTTTTCGCGACGGCAGGCTTTCCGCTGAAACCGATCTTGTGTGCGAATAGCTCGAGCACGCTGGAAAGCCCGTCGGGCGACTGGATCGCGAGCTCCTGCTTGACGTAATTGCCGCCGATGGATACGTCGCTTTCCGTCATGATGTAAACGCCGCCGCGTTTTTCCAGCTTCGGGATGAGATCCTGGGCCCGCCTGCGGCTGCGCTCGATGTCTTTTTCCCCCTGCGCCTGAAGATCGTATTTGCGGATCTGGAAAATCATCTCGCCCATGAGGCCGGCTTTTTTGAGGCCAGGAACGTAGGAGCGGTCGTTGATCGCGATTGCCAGGTCCGTCGCGCTCGCGGGCCAGCGGAGAAGCTCCATGAGCTGCTCCAGCGAGCTTCGGGGATCGCGCCGGTCGACGTCCCCGTAGAAATGATGGTCGAGAACGACGACCTCGAGCCCCTTTTGGCGCAGCCGCTCCTCCGCCCGCGGCCCGGGCATCTCGAAGACGACCACGCGCTTGACCTTCTTGAGGAGATCTTCCGGCAGCGGCTCGCGATCGAGCGTGGCGCCCCAGGTTTGTGCGCTGACCTTGAAGTGCGGAGCGCGGAGCGCGCCGAGGATATTCACGGCCCGAAGCGCTTCGCCGTCGTTGCGGGGGACGAGAAAGAGCGTTTCGGAAAGCCATTCGGGGTCAATGCGTGTCTTGGCCTCGTCGATCTGGGATTGCGGGATGTGGAGCCCATCGAATTTTTGTAAAAAAATGGGACATAGCGCGGATCCCTCCGCATGCGCGGCACTGAGGAGAAACGCCGTAATCGCGAGACATCGGAAAAAGGCGCTTCTAAAGCTCATTTCATTCCTTGTATACGATAGAATTCCGCGAGCTTGCGCGCGGCTTCTTGCTCGACCTTGTCGGGCTCGCCGGTAGCGTGGGCGATAACGCCCGAGACGCCGCCGCCGAACTGAAGCTCCATGTTCGCGGCGTTGACGATGGCCGTGCAGCCGTGGTCCTTGAACTCGGTGATCGAACCTTGGACGACCTTCACGCCGCCGCCCGCCCCGGGAAACGCCGCGAGCGCCCGCCGGAACGTCCCGGCCGACTGCGCGTCGAACGCGACGATTTTCACGGTAAGACCCGTGTGGTTTTTCACGATGCTTTCCACGATGGCGCCCGCGAGAGTCTCGGCCGCAACACCGATGCGGTCGAGAAAGATCTTTCCGCCGATGAAGGGGAGCGCGACGGATTCGTGGCCGCCCGCCCGGGCGAGCGCGAGCGAGTTGGCCACCGACGCCGCAACGCTTTTCAGCGTAGGGTCGAAGAGCGGCCCGCCCAGGGTCATCGATCCCGTCGCGGCGTGGATGACGGCCGTGATGCCCGAACCCGCGAGCTTTCCGGAGCCGGTGAGCACGGCGGAGCCGCGCGGGGCGAGGCCGAGCTTGGCGTATTCGGCGTGAAACTCCGCGCCCTCGGCCGCTACCGCGGGTCTGACGCCGCCGCTGGAGGCGCCGCTATCCAGGAACGAAACGAGTTTTGCCATGAACTCCTCCGTCTTCGAGCCGTGCATGTTGTGACGCGCGCCCTCGATCGTCTCGACGCGAACCGAAGAAAGCGTCGCCTTGAGATGTTCGACGCCCTTTATCGAGAGTGCGGAGCCCATGCGCGGATCCGCGCGCAGCGCGAGCACGGGAACTTGAATTGCCTGAAGCGCCGCCGTCAGATCCTCCGCGTTTCCCTGCGAGCCGTAGAGGTACGAGACGTGCGGACGGAACAGCAAGGTCAGCGTGCCGTCCGGACCCTGGCGCGCGCGCCGATAGCTCAGCGATTCGGCCTCTTCGCCGTAGAGGGGTTCGAGCGTTTTGACGAGCGCTTCGCGCGAGGGATAGGTTTTCTGGATCGCCTTGAGCTTTTCCAGCAGGTCCGTGTCGAGTACTTGGAGCTCCCTGGTCCGGCGGAACAGCTCCATGTCCTCGATGACGAGCGCTTCGGCCTGTCCGGGAAAGAGATCGGCGAAGCGCACCGCCGTGCGCGCTCCCATCGAGTGGCCCAAAAGCACGGCTTTTTCGATGCCGAGATGATCGAGCAGCGATTTCATGTCTTTCGCGAGAATCTCCGAGGAGAAATCCACGCCCCGGTCGACGGTCTGGCCGTGGCCGCGCTGGTCGTACGCGAGGACGCGGTATTTTTTCGAGAGCTCGCCTGCGATCGGGGTGAAGGTCTCCTTCGAGCTGTCGAGCCCGTGGATCAGCACGATCGTCTTCGCGCCGGGCGGACCGTCGAGAAGTTTGTACGAGATCTCGTCGTGGCGAAGCGGCGTGAGCGAGACGGCGCTTTTGAGCGCGTGTGGACAGGCGTCGCCCGGGAAGCCGCCGTGAGCAGGTTGCCCAGCGGCGGCTTCGAATGCCGCTGCGATCGCGAGCAGCGAGAAAAAACGACCTGCCGGCGCGGGTCTCCCGGTTTTCATGCTTACTGATCGGATATCGGACAACGAAGGCGAGGGATGGATCGATTCTGGAAAAACCTGCCTATTTTCGCCGTGGCGCTTCATAAAGCTAATATTGATTATAATGATAATAAATATTATAATTATTGTATGGAAAAAGCATTTCGCCGCCACCTGGACCTGTCGGCACTTTTAAAGCAGAAGAGCCATTTTCTCTTAGGGCCTCGGTCGGTCGGGAAAACAACGCTCATCGAACAGCAACTGCCGCGGATCAAACGTTACGATCTGCTCGATGGCGACACGTTCGAAAAACTCATCCGGCGTCCAAAAATCATCGAGGAGGAGCTCTCAAGCGACGACAACCTCATCGTCATCGACGAGATCCAGAAAATCCCCAAACTCCTTGATACGGTTCAGCGGCTCATCCAAAAAAACAAGATTTCCGTACTCATGACCGGTAGTAGCGCCCGCAAACTCAAGCGCGGCGGCGCGAACCTTCTCGGCGGCCGCTCGTGGGAGGCTCATCTTTTTCCGTTGATCCACGCTGAGATACCGGATTTCGACCTCGTCCGGTATCTCAATCACGGCGGGATCCCCTATATTTACCTTTCCGAAAACCACGAGCGCGAGCTCTCCGCGTACATGAACCTCTACCTCAAGGAGGAGATCATCGCCGAAGCACAGCTCCGGAAGGTCGATCAGTTCATCCGTTTTCTCGATGTCATCGGCCTTCAAAACGGCGAGGAGCTTCATTACCAGGGAATCGCAAACGACACCGGAACCCCCGCCGTGACGATCCAGACTTATATCGAGCTCCTGCGGGACACGCTGATCGGCTACGAGGTCAAGGCGTTCACAAAAACGAAAACGCGCAAGGCGATCGCACGCTCGAAGTTCTATCTTTTTGATATTGGAGTGGTGAACAAGCTCGCCAAGCGCGGCGAGATCCGGCTCGGAAGCGAGCTCTTCGGCAAGGCTTTCGAGCACTTTATCATGAATGAGCTCAGGGCGTGGCTCGGCTATCGCGGGATGGACGAGGAATTACGATACTGGAGAAGCACCGGCTTTGAGGTCGACGCCGTCATCAGCGATCAAATGGCGATCGAGATCAAGGCGACCGCGAACGTAAGCGACCGGCATCTCAAGGGTCTCAAGGCGCTGCGAGAGGAAGGCATGGTCAAGGAATACCTCGTCGTGTCCAACGATGCGACCGAGAGAACGGTCGACGGGATCAGGATTATGCCGTACGAAAAATTTCTTCGGATGCTTTGGGCGAAGTGAGACTACTACGTCAGCAAGGACAGGAAACTGGGATGCTGCGCGCTGGATCACTTCATCCAGCTGCGCAGCCGAACGCGTCGTCCGCGTATTCTTATTAACGCTACTGCGAGGTCCAGCCCAGATCGATCGTCCAGCTCGCACCCGTGACGGAGCGGGCGGCGTCGGAGCAGAGATAGAGCACCATCTCGGCGACTTCACCGGGCTCGATCAGGTGCTTGATGGCCGCCGGGCCAAGCATGACCTTGCTGATCACGTCTTCAGCGGGAATACCGAGGCTTTTCGCCTGATCCGCGATCTGGTTGTCGACGAGCGGTGTTCTCACGTACGCCGGGCAGATCGCGTTCACGGTGATTCCGTGCGCGCCGCCTTCAAGTGCCGCCGCCTTCGTGAACCCCAGAAGCCCGTGTTTTGCCGTGATGTACGCGGGTTTACAGGGCGAAGCCACCAGGCCGTGGATGGACGCCACATTCACGATCCTTCCGCGTCCCTGCGCTTTCATCGAGGGCCAAACGTACCGCGTAAGCAGGAACGGTGCGGTAAGCATCACCGATATCATCTGATTCCACATGTCCTCGGAGAACCGCTCGATCGGGCTTACGTGCTGAAAGCCAGCGTTGTTTACGAGGATGTCGACCTTGCCGAAGCGGCGCATCGCTTCGTCGACCAAGCCCGCGCAGTCGGCGCGGCGTGAAAGGTCGGCGCGCACGAACAGCCCGCCCGTTTCGGCCTCGATCGCTCTTCCGTCTTTCTCGTTGAGGTCGGAAAGCACGACTTTGGCGCCCTTTCTCGCGAGCGCCATGGCTACGTTCCAGCCGATGCCGCTTGCGGCGCCCGTGACGATCGCGATCTTATCCCCAAGCTCACTTTTCTGTGGATTTCCCATGGGGGCGTTATGAAACCGCGGCGCGAAAAGGTCAAGCCATGTTTATGAATTGACCGGCATGACGCTCTTGGCTAGGATCGAACCGGCATGCGCTTGCTCTCTATCACCTTGTTCGCCGTCGTGAGCGCTTGCGCTTACTCGCCTCGCGTGCTCGCGCAGACCGGTCCGGGGCAGGGAACGTGGCAAAAGGGCGTGCATGTCTCTCTCTTCGCCGCGGCCGGGGCGCTGGATTACAGCCTGTATCTGCCAGACGCGAGAGCGCACCGGCGTGAACGCGGTCCGATGCCGCTTCTCGTGGCGCTTCATGGCTGCCATCAGAACGCCGCCATCTTCGCGGCGCTGACAAGATTTCACGAGCTCGCCGACCGCTACGGCTTCGCGATCCTGTTCCCAGAGCAGACCACGCTTCGAAACGGGGACCGATGCTGGAACTGGTTTCTGCCGGTCAATCAGGGGCGCGTCTGGGGCGAGGCCGCACTGATCGCCGAAACAGCCTCGCATGTGGTGGAGCAATACGGCCTGGATCGCTCGCGAGTGTATCTTGCCGGGCTGTCGGCGGGCGGAGCCATGGTCAACATCCTGGCAAGCTGCTATCCCGATCTCTTCGCGGCGGCTGCGATCCACTCCGGGCTTGAGTACCTCGCCGCCAGCACTCTCTGGGACGCGCTGGATGTGCTCACGGCAGGCGGAAGGCTGGAGCCCGCGGATTCAGCCTCGATGGCGTTTGGCTGCTCAGGACAATCCCGAAACATGATGCCCGCGATCGTAGTGCATGGAACGAGGGACGGTCGCGTGGTGCCCATCAACGGGGATCAGGTTTTTTTGCAGTTCGCGGTGCTGGGCGACCTTCATGATGACGGGAGAGCCAACCGCTCCGTTCCATCCCAGCCGACTCGGCGCTCGCGTGCGCGGGTTCCCGGCGGACATACTTATTTTGTCGACGACATCGTATGGAAGGGTGGCGTGCTCGTCCGAAAAATCACAGTGGAAGGGATGGGACACGCCTGGAGCGGAGGCCCCCCCGGGCTTTCCCACAGCGACCCCATGGGTCCGGACGCCACCGGCATGTTCTGGAACTTTCTCTCTCGCTTCAGACGAAGGTAACGTGATGCCGCTCGTGCCGCGA
The DNA here is from genome assembly GCA_016186905.1 of Deltaproteobacteria bacterium. Lineage (GTDB taxonomy): Bacteria > Bdellovibrionota > UBA1018 > UBA1018 > UBA923 > JACPKS01. The sequence continues at coordinate 37,530 of JACPKS010000062.1, read as the reverse complement.
GCAGGCTTAAGCCGCCTTCTTGGTCTTGGGCGGCTGCAAGACGGCTTTCTCGCCTTTTTCGAAGATTTCCCTGGCGTTTCCAATGATTCTCAAGTCAAGTTTTCCGATCTGTTTTTCCGATTTTTCGGTATACGGCAGATGGTGCAGCACCCATCGCAGGCAGTTGATCCGCGCGCGCTTCTTGTCGTCAGCACGGATCACGGTCCACGGCGCGTCGGCGGTATCGGTGTAAAAGAACATCTCTTCCTTGGCACGCGTGTAGTCGTCCCATTTGCCGAGCGAGGAGAGATCGATCGGGCTGAGCTTCCATTGCTTCAACGGATCGGTCTGGCGGCTTAAGAAGCGGCGCTTTTGTTCCTCGCGTGAAACGGAGAACCAAAACTTGAAGACGCGTATGCCGCTGTTTACCAGCATCCGTTCTATTTCCGGAGTTTGACGCAGAAACTCCAGGTGCTCCTCCGGCGTGCAAAAGCCCATGACTTTTTCCACGCCCGAGCGGTTGTACCAGGACCGGTCGAAGAACACGACCTCTCCGGAAGTGGGGAGCCTTGTGATGTAGCGCTGAAAATACCACTGGCCTCTTTCCCGGTCTGACGGTTTTTCGAGAGCTACGACCGTGGCGCCGCGCGGATTCAGGTGCTCCATGAACCGCTTGATCGTTCCGCCCTTTCCCGCGGCATCGCGTCCTTCGAAAATGATCACGATGCGCTCGCCGGTGTGCTTGACCCAGTTCTGCATTTTCAGCAGCTCGATCTGCAGCCCCTGCTGCAACTCCTCATATTCTTTCCGCTTCATTTTCTTGGGAAGCGGGGCAAGAAAAAATTTGGCGCCGGGCTTGTTTTCGAGCACGGTTTCCTTCTTGCCATTGAAGTCGACATATTTAACATTGTCCGACGGCTTTTCTTCGTTTTTGCGGGACATTAAGGAGTCTCCTCTTACCCTTCTTTTCGTCCCGGAGCTGGCCGATCTGGATAGTTAAAGGAAAAATAGCCCGCGCACTGGGTAGATATTGCCGGAGAAACGCTGATTCGCGGTGATGATCGAAGACGCGAGCAGGCGTCTTATCGCGCCTTCTCCGATATCCACCTGAGCCAGCCTTCTTCCATCCAATTCTGACTGCCCGCGAACTTGCGAACCACGCGGAAGCCCGGATCGATCAGAAACGTCTCCGGGTATTTCGAGGTCCCGTATTGTGATGCGGAACGGCCGCTGCGGTCCAGAACGAGCTCGACGGCATCCGCACCGTCCCTCGCCGGCATCGAACGCATGAGCCGCACGACCGGTTCCCACTCCTCGTCCATGCTGGCCGCGACGACAACGAGATTTTTCCACCCGCGCGCGAACGAAGCGAACCGCAACAGCGACGGCATTTCTTCCACGCAGGGCGGGCACCACGTGGCCCAGAAATTCAGCAGAACGTATTTCCCGCGCAAGGAGCTCAGCCGGAAGACGCCACCCTTCCTGGATTCAGCGGTGAAATCCGCCGCCTCCGCCGCCTGTCTAAAAGCGGCCGCCAGGGGCGCGCCGCCGGCCGCGGGCAGCTCGGACCCGCGGTTCGCCATCATCCAGTACGCGCCTGCAAGAATGATCGTGGCAGCCGCAACGGTTCCGCCCATGAGGGCGCGTGCGTGATTTCTCCGCATGCCCATTTCATATCACGCAACCGCACGCCTTCAAGACGGAACCATTACTGCGCGTAACGCTTCTTGAACTCGTCAGAAGCCTTCTTGCGCATGGCCTTCTCTTCGGCGCTCATCTTTCCGATCGACCAGCGGTGCATGTCGCTATTGAGGATCTCGTCCATTCTTTTCTCGAGAGCCCGCGCACCGTCTTTCTGCGATCCGCCGGCGGATTTGCCCTTCTCGATGAGCTCTTTGAGCTCGGGAATGAACTGCGTGTAGAAGCGATCGGCCACCTCGAACATGCCGTGCCACTGCGTATAGTCGGGCCCCATCATCGCGGCTCCGTGCCGCGCGCGGCGCCCCTCATGGTGCCAGAGGTAGTAGTAGGTGAAGTCGATCTTCTGGGTGAACTGCACGTCCGTAGGGATCAGCCCCTTGGCTCCAGCCATCTTGTAGAGCTCGGTGGCGGGCTTGCCGAACTTGTCGTTGTACAAGTTCACGAGGTTGTCGAACTGCGTATAGAAGTTCGAAACCCAGCCCTCGGCGTGACAGCTGCGACAAACCAGCTTCATGTCGTCGCGGCGCTTTTCCCAGGGCTTGATGTTTTTGTGCCCGAACTTCTTGGCTGCCTCGTCGATCTTTTCCGAGACAGCAGGGCGCAGCGTCCACGAGATGCGCTCGCCGACGTCATGCGTGGCCTTCAGCGTTTTGGTCGCGCCCATGTGGCACGACGAACACGTCGGCCCCTGCTCGTAGTGTTTGCCCGGGATCCAATCCTTCTTCGCCATGAGCGGCTCATAGCGCGTGCGGTTGGCGGCAAACGCGATGCCGTGTTTTGACTCGGTGTAAATTTCCATCTGCGGATGATCGGGCCCGAGATGACAACGGCCGCAGTTTTCGGGCATGCGCGCCTGCGCGATCGAGAAATCGTGGCGCAGGTGGCAAGCGGCGCAACTTCCCTTCGAGCCATCGGGATTAAGGCGCCCGATGCCCGTATTCGGCCAGGTCGCAGGATCCAGCTTGCCGCCGGGCAGCACCTTGATCTCAGAGCCGTGGCACTGCAGACAGCCAGACACGGCGGCGGCCGACATTTTCACTTTCTCGCCCTTTTCGTTGATCACCGTATGGCCTTCAACGACTTCGGCCAAAACGTTATCGAGGCTGCCCATGATTTTTCCGGCATCGGCATGGTGGCTGGCCTCGAACTGTTTGGACGCGTCTTCATGGCAGGTCGCGCAGTCTTTGGGCGAGACGATCACCTTGATCAGCGAGCCCTCGTGTTTGAAGGCATCCGGAGCGCCGTCTTTGGCCCGATGGCAGTCGATGCAGCCCACCCCGTTTTTGGAATGCTTGCTGTGCTTCCACTGGCCTACGATTCCGGGGGTTTTGGCCTGGTGACACTGCACGCAGTCTTTCGTGGGCCCCGCCCCCAAACACAGTGTGGGAACAATGAATAACACAGCAGTCAGTCGATTTAGCCGCATGGATGTTCGTCCTTTGTTTTTGGATGTGATCAAACGCTTGAATTTTAATGTCGCCAAACGAATTTGGACATGATGAAAATAAAGAAAGCGGAGGCAATTCTTGCTTCATTGAGGCCGCGAAAAGTGCGATAGAACGTCTCAATTCTGACCGCGCCGCGCTTCCCGTGCCTGGCGCCACTTCTTGACGCGAGACGCTGACCGGAACTTGTCCCAGTAGTGCAGAGCCGTCATCAAGGGATGATGAATCGGCATCCGCGGGCCGGCGTAACGCATGATCGTGCGCGCCTGTTCGCGCTGCTTGGGCTTGTAGCAGTGGACAGGGCAGTCGGCACAGGCGGGCTTGTCTTCGCCAAAAGTGCAACGTTCGACGCGAACTTTCGCATACTCGAGAAATGCCCCGCACTCGGAACACAGTCTCGTTTCGCTGCCGCGGTGAAAAGCCGCGCAGTACAGCCGGGTCATCGCCCGAAGGGTATTGAACTCGCGCTTGAAGCGTCCACCGCTGGTATCCATTCGGACCTCTATTACTCGCTTAGCGGGGGAGGCTGTCAACTGACGTGAACACAAACGGTTGGCACCGAGCCTTGCCGGCTTGCCTGCGACGACAGCCTGTGGCAAGTTGCCGTCATGTCTCAGGATATCCGTTCCCAGATCATCCACTACTGCCAGCGCATGGATCAGAAGGGCTGGGTGGCCAATCACGACGGCAACATCACTGCGCGCGTAAGCGAGGATCGCTTTGTCGCGACTCCCACCGCCCGCTCCAAGGCCGATCTTCGGGAGCAGGATCTCATCGAGGTGGATGCGCAGGGAAAAAAAACCGCCGGCGCCGGCAGTCCGTTTTCCGAGCTGGAGGTTCACCTGCGGGTATATCGCGCTCGCCCTGAAGTGCGCGCCGTGGTCCATTCCCACGCGCCTTCCACCATGGCGGTGGGTTGCGCCAATCAGGAGATGATGACTTCGGCGGTGCCGGAAGCCGTGGTGAGCCTGGGCCCCGGGATCCCGCTCGTTGGCCTTTTTCTTCCCAACAGCGATGAATTCTGGGCTGAGTTCGATCCGTTGCTTGCCCATTACGATGCGGTCATGGCGGCGGGCAATGGCGTTTTCTCGTGGGGGAAGACCCTGGAGCTCGCGTTTTTGCGCCAGGAGCTCGTCGAGCATCTCGCGGGAATTTTTCTGGCGACCCTTCCTCTTGGTGGTCCCGCGACCCTTTCCTCGGCGCAGGTTTCAGCGCTCTTGAAGAAGCGCGCGGCGGCAGGCCTTGCGCTTCCGCCGGATCCGGCTAGGCCGCTCTGGTTTGTCGACTGACGCCGTGTCAGCGGCCTTGACACTGGGAGTCTTAAACGATAAGCGTTGCTCTCGCCTTACGTGGCTATATCGGGGGAATTGTTCATGATCAAACTGCGTACCTACGTTTTTATCGATTCGCTTCAGCCTCAGCTGGCCGAGTACCTGGGAACGACATCCCAGGGGTTTCTGCCCATTCCGGGTGACGCCTCGCTCTGGATCGAGACGGCGCCGGGCATGGCCATCCATAGACTCACCGACACGGCGCTTAAAGCGACGAAAGTTCGCCTAGGCCAGCAGGTCGTCGAGCGTTCGTTCGGCACGCTCGAGGTGCATCACGAAGACCAGGGCGAGGTGAGGCAGGCGGGTGAGGCCGTTCTGCGCGTGATCGAATATAAAGTGGATGACCGCCAGAAGTGCCGCATCGCCTGGAACGAGACGATCCGCGCGATCGAGCCGGACCACGCGGTCGTGATCAACCGCCAGGGAAGAAAAGGTTCGATGATCCTTCCGGGAATGAGCATGTTCATCCTCGAAACGGAGCCCGCGGGCTACATCGTGCTGGCGGCGAACGAGGCGGAAAAGGCCGCTGACATCGTTTTAGTGGATGTGAGGGCGTTCGGCGCGTTCGGTCGTCTTACGATCGTGGGCGCCGAAGCGGAAATCGATGAGGCTGCGAAGGCCGCGATGGCGGCCGTGAGCGGTCTCACGGGTGTGGAAAGTACAAAGTAGTCATTTTTTCTTAGAAGGAGACGTTAGATGTCTGATGCATTGGGAATGATTGAAACGAAGGGTTTCGTGGGGATGGTCGAGGCTTCGGATGCCATGGTGAAGGCCGCGAGAGTCGAGCTCGTCGGGTTCGAGCGCATCGGCGGCGGTTATGTGACCGCGATCGTTCGCGGCGACGTCGCCGCGGTGAAAGCCGCCGTGGAAGCCGGCGCACGCGCCGCCGAGAAGGTCGGCGAGATGGTGTCGATCCACGTGATCCCGCGCCCTCATGCGAACCTCGACTTGGTTCTGCCGATCGGCCGAAAAGAGGCCGCGAAACCGTGAATATCGGGAAAGTGGTCGGAACCGTCGTAGCTTCCCGCAAGGAACCGAAGCTCGACGGCCTGAAACTCATGCTTGTTCAGCAGGCGGATCTGAGCGGGGGGCCCAAGGGCAGCCATGTCGTCGCCGTGGACGCGGTAGGCGCCGGGATGGGAGAGCTTGTCCTTTACTGTTCCGGCTCAAGCGCGCGGCAGACGGAGGTCACGCAAAATCGTCCGGTCGACACCGTCATCATGGCGATCGTGGATGAGATCGAGTCGGACGGAAAGACGAGCTTCCGCAAGTAGCGGTTCCCGTTGAGGTAGAAGTATGCCGATTCAAGGCCAGGTCAATTTATCGACGGAGCAGGTTGACCAACTGGTTGATGCGGTTGTCGCGAAACTTTCGGGCGGATCTTTGCCGCAGCCGGCGCCCGCCCGGGAACGCGCACGCCCGGCCGGCGCGGTATCTGGCTCGCGCGAGGCGGCCCCTGCGGCGTCGATGGTTTTCGGGCATGGTTGCTACCCGACCCTTGATGCCGCCGTGTCGGCCGCCGCGTCGGCCCAGCCCAGGTGGGTGACGCTTCCGCTCGCGAAACGAAAGGATCTCATCAACAGGATGCGCGCCGTTTTGCGCGATCACGTTGAGGAGCTTTCCCGGGTGGCGGTGGAGGAAACCGGCCTTGGGCGTTTCGAGGACAAGGTCTCCAAGAATCTTCTCGTGATCAACAAGACGCCTGGGCCTGAATACCTCGAGCCGACGGCTTTCACCGGCGACGATGGGCTCACACTTATCGAGTATGCGGCGTACGGCGTGCTCGGTTCGATCACGCCGACCACGAATCCGACCGAGACGATCATCAATAACGGAATTTCGATGCTGTCGGCGGGGAATACCGTGGTTTTCAACCCGCATCCGTCGGCCAAGCGCGTATCCCTCATGGCGATTGAGATCATGAATCAGGTCATCGCGGATGCGGGCGGCCCAAGCGCGTGCGTCACCATGGTGGCGGAACCCACGATCGAAACCGCGCAAAGCCTGATGAAGCACCCCGGGATCAGGCTGCTCGTCGTGACGGGCGGGCCCGCGGTCGTGAAGGCGGCGATGGCCTCCGGAAAAAAAGTGATCGCAGCCGGCCCCGGCAATCCGCCCGTCGTCGTGGACGAAACCGCCGACCTCGATCAGGCGGCCGAAGGCATCATCAAAGGCTGCTCGCTCGACAACAACATCGTCTGCATCGCCGAAAAAGAGGTCATCGCGGTCGAGTCGATCGCCGAAGAGCTCATGCGCAGGCTCCAGAAGCATGGAGGCTACCGGATCAACTCCGCACAGGTAAAACAACTTGAAGGCATTGTGCTTGATCGTGAGAGCGGTGGGAAATATCCGAACAAAAAGTATGTCGGCAAGAACGCATCCGTCATCCTGGAGTCGATCGGCGTTCATGCCGGTTCCGAAGTGAGGATCGTTTTCTGCGAAGTGGACGAGGATCACCCATTCGTCCAGGTCGAGCTTCTCATGCCGCTTCTGCCTTTGGTTCGCGCACGCAACGTCGATGACGCCATTGCCATGGCGAAAAGAGTGGAGCACGGCTTCGGGCACACGGCCTGCATGTACAGCAGGAACATCGAGAACCTGCATAAGATGGCGCGCGCGATGAACGTATCGATTTTCGTCAAGAACGCCCCGAGCTATGCCGGGCTTGGTCTGGGTGGCGAGGGGTACACGTCGTTCACCATCGCCTCGCCCACGGGCGAAGGCCTCACCACTTGCCGAACTTTTTCAAGAATACGGCGCTGTACGCTGACAGATTATTTTAGGATCGTTTGAGTATGGTCAAGGTGCCGCGAGCCAATAGTGCAGGACGCAGCCTGGATTTGCCCGGCTCGCCCGCGCTCGGGTTCGTGGAGCTGTCGAGTATTTCACGCGGCCTGTATTTGACGGACACCGTCTTAAAAAAAGCGCACGTGAAAATCATCGTTTCGCAGCCGGTTTCATCCGGAAAGTACGTCATCCTTTACATGGGCGACGTAGCCTCGGTCGAGGAGTCGCATGTCGCGGCCTTGGAATTGGCTGAAGGCACCGCCGTGCGCGACATCCTGATCCCGAGCGTGCACGGCCAGCTCGTGCCGTTTCTTGAAACGCTTTGGGTGCGGGCGACTGATTCTGTTTCCAGCGTTGAGTCGGTCGGGATCGTGGAGTCCAACACGCTTGCCGGAGCCATTCTCGCGGCGGATCGCGCCCTGAAAACCGCCGACGTAAGATTGTGCAGGATGCGCCTTGGGCTTGGGATCGGCGGCAAGGCCTATTTCGTGCTTAGCGGCGCCCAGCATGAGGTCGAGGCCTCTTTGGCGGCTGCGCAGGCGTGCCTGGCTGATCTGAACAGCCTGGGGCGCGTGGATTGCATCCCCAGGCCTGAATTGCAGGCGCTGGCATATTTTTAGGAGAGATCATGCAGTACGCGATCGTGCGCGGAACGGTGGTTGCCACCCGGAAAGTGAACGAGCTCAAGGGCATCGCGCTCAAGATCCTGGTTCCGTGCGACAGCAGGAAAAAATCCACCGGCGAACCGTTCGTCGCGATCGACGTGATCGGCGCGCGTGGCGGCGATCTCGTCTTGTGGGTCGGCAAGCGGGAGGCGTCGATGGCGGTGCCGAATCCCACGGTCATCAATAACTATCCGGTCGATGCGGCCATCACGGGGATCGTCGATGATATTGGCTAAGGTGATTTCAAGGGTGGTTTCGACGGCGAAGCTCGACTCGCTTCCCCATCGGCCGCTACTCGAGGTTCAGGCGCTCAAAGAGTTCGGCGATCCGGGCACCCCGCTCATCGCCATCGATTGCGTTCAGGCCGGGCCGGGAGATCTGGTAATCTTGATGCAGGAAGGTACCGGCGCGAGGCAGGCCGCTTTGCCCGATCCCAAGGCGCCTTTGCCCGCGCAGATGGTCGTGGTCGGGATTGTCGATGAAGTCACTTACGCTTCAACGAGAGGGGCATAGGATGGTGTTTCAACCCAGAAACAAGGGCGCGCAATCGATCAATGTGGCTTCGCTTGTGGATCAGGTGGCGGATGCCGTGAAAAAGAGGATGGCGTCTCCCGCCTCCGCGCCGGATGCTCAACAAGATGCACCGAGCTCTGGGAGCGTCGCCTCGAAGATCGACCATACGCTTCTGAAACCGGATGCAACCCGCGGCGACATCAAGCGTGTTTGCGACGAAGCCCGCCAGTATCATTTCGCGACGGTTTGCGTGAATTCGTCGCACATCGCCCTGGCCGCCGAGCTCCTCAAAGGCTCGGGCGTCAAGCCGATCGCGGTCGTGGGGTTTCCGTTCGGTGCCGCCGTCACGTCGGCGAAGGTTTTTGAAACGCAGGAAGCCATCCGCAACGGCGCACAGGAAATCGACATGGTGATCAATATCGGCGCGCTCAAGGGGCGCGATTACGCGCTGGTCTTGGACGATATCCGGCAGGTTGTCGAGGCGTCCCGGCCTTACCCCGTGAAGGTGATTCTTGAAACCTCGAGCCTTGAGCACGAGGAAAAAGTGATCGGGTGCTCGCTTTCCAAGGCGGCGGGGGCGGCGTTCGTGAAAACGTCCACCGGTTACGCTTCCGGAGGAGCGACGGTTTCGGATATCGCCCTGATGCGCAAGATCGTGGGGCCTGACATGGGCGTGAAGGCCTCTGGCGGCGTGCGCACCTACGAGGACGCGATCAACATGATCGCCGCCGGCGCCAATCGCATCGGCGCTTCCTCCAGTGTCGCGATCGTAAACGAAGAGAAGGCCGGAGGACGCAAAACCGGGGCAGCCGCCGCCTTTTCTTCCGCCGCCTCGTCTTATTCGAGAAAGTTCACTTCCGGAGGCGGCCCCAAGGGCGCGCCCGCGAAATCCGAGAAAAAGCCGCCAAAGGGCGGGTTGTATTGAGCGGTACCTGACTTCATGATCGGATCCGATTCCGGCCACGGGCGCGGATAAGCGCGCTCACCTTCCGAACGTTCCGAGCAGCTCGGCCACCGCGAGCTTGTTGGCGTTGACGTTGAATCCGACCGTCGCGGCCGGTGAGTCCTTATCCAAAGCAAGCGGTTCCTTAAGCGCATACACGCGGATGAAATAGCGGTGCGGCTTGTGGCCCGCCGGAGGGCACGGCCCGCCGTATCCGTAAGAGTTGAAATCGGTACGCGACTGAATCGCGGCCGGGTCGAGCTTTCCGGCCTTCACGTCCCCCGCGCCCGCTTCCAGCTTCGTGACCGACGCGGGAATGTTGAACACGAGCCAGTGCCACCAGCCGTTGCCCGCCTGCGCGTCCGGGTCGTACATCGTGACCGCGAACGCTCTGGTTTCTTTCGGAGCGCCCTTCCACTCGAGGTCGGGCGAGACGTTCTGGCCGGTACACCCGAAGCCATTGAAGACCTGCTCCATTTTAATTTTGGATTTGCCAGGGATGGCTTTCGAGGCCACCGTGAACTTCGCAAAAGCGGGCGGCACACACAGGAAAAGCGCGACAAACAACGTTTTTTTCATAAGCCCTCCTTGATTTGATCTTTTTTTCCGTACGGGAATCCTGTAAAAGATAGGCTTCATTGTCCTCATCGTCTAGAGGCCTAGGACGGCGCCCTCTCACGGCGCAAACCGGGGTTCGAATCCCCGTGGGGACGCCATTTTCGTGAAAATCGCCTCCAGCATCATCATCCTCCTTGTCGCTCCCGCTGCGTACTCCTACGTACGCATTGGTCGCGACGTCGTCGGCTTCTTCGCTGGAAGGCGATTTTGACGAAAATGTCGGCGGCCTAACGGCGATTGCGAATCATCTCGAGTTGCGGGGTTCGGCAACGACGGCAGGAGGCCGGAAGTTGCGCGAGCACGCGAAGCGCGCGCAGCCCGAGCAAGGAGCGAGGGTCGCGAGCGTGAGGCGAGCGACAATCCCCGTGGGGACGCCACTGTCAACTGTGTTCGAACCATCAAGCCCAAAAAAGTGCTGCCGGCGTTTCGGGAGCGGCAAAAGCTGGGAGCCCGCGTGAGCGAGCTCCCGATCCACGTAATGACCTCCGACATGAAAGTGCAGCCGAAACGTGCCCGGCTTCACCTCGATTCTGCTCACGAGCTTATGGATGATTCTTTTTCTGATCTCGCAAGCGAGCGGATCGTTTGCCATCGCGCGCAGGCCCGCTATAAACGCTGTGAACGATTTAACCGATGACGGCTCGGCCAGCGGGCCGGTCGCAAGCTCAGCCTCACTGAGCCTCGCTTCCTCCTCCTTCTTCAAGGATTCAATCTTTGCCATCTGTTTATAAAACGGGGCAGCCGAAAGCGTCTTTGGAAGTTCGGCAATTCGAGCGGCCAAAGCCTCACCTTGTCTTTCAAGAGCCGTAACCTTTGCCTTATGCCTTTCGGTTTCAGCGTTCCTCGATTTTTTGGCAAACGCCGCATGTGCCTCATCAAGAAGGCTCTGCGCCTGCTTGGGATCGCAGAGCACCTTTTCAATGATGCTCCAGACCTCTGGCTCGATGACCTTGGCGAGCACTCGGTTGGGATCGCAACTAAAGACCTTGCTCACGAGACAGGCCTGGCGCTTGGTCGCCCAGGCGTGCTCGTAATAGGGGATCTTCCCGCCATTTCCGTGCGCGGTCTTCCCGCACATCCGCTCGCCGCACGTTCCGCATTGCAAGATTCCTGAGAGTGGAAACGGATACTTAATCCCGTCATGGGGCCTGTAACGCCTGAAGTTCTTTTTCATGATCTCCTGCACTTTTTGGAAAGTGATCTCATCGATGATCGCCGGCCAAACCGCACGCGCAGAGCGCTCCTCGCCCTTGACCTTGTAGACCTTGATTCCGATGTAGGCTTTGTTTCGCAATATGTTGTGAAGATTCTGGACCGTGAAGTGCCCAAGCCTTGGCGAGTTGCCACCGCCTTGGGTCTGCCGGGTGAAACAATAGCCGCTTGCATTGAGCCACTTCGCAGCCGCGGCAAGCGAGCCCTTATCAGGAAACGCCGCAAACGCCTTTTTTACGATCTCGGCCTGCTCGGAATCAGCATCAAGATACCCTTTCTTTCGGGGATTAACTTGTACCCAAGTGGAACCATCCCGCCCGTTGTAGAGCCCGCGGATGGCGCGCGCCTGCATATTGGCCGACGTTCTCTCGGCTACCTGGCGGCGCTCAAACTGCGCGATATTGGCCACAGTGTAGAGCACCATTTCGCCGGCGGCAGTTGTCGTGTCGAAGTTTTCACGAAGACTTAGGAATCCACATCCGTGCGCCTGCATGAGTTCCCAAATCTCTGAGAAGTCCTTAATGGAGCGCGAAAGCCTCGATAGCTCGGAGGCCATCACAAGATTCACTTCCTTTCTTCGGATGGCGTTAAGTAGCCGCTGAAGTTCTGGCCGGTTGGTGTCCTTGCCGGACTTGGCGCGGTCGATGAAAACGCCAGCGACCTCTCCAAAGTCACCTTCAATATTATTCTTAAGCTCCACCGTCGTGCGGAGCCTCTGTTCCTGGTTACGGATCGAGCCTTCAGGATTTTCGGCCTGCTCCTCCGAGGACACGCGAATGTAGAACGCGATCTGGTGTACTGTTTTCGGGGAATGCAGCCGGGCTTTATTACTCATGGGAATCCTCCATCCGTTTTGCCGCAAGCGTGTCGCGGGTTTGGACTTGGGAATTCCCGGTTTTAGTGGAATGAGCCTGGGTAAACTTCCTCTGATCGAGCTGGCAGAAATAGTCATACAGAAGTTCGCCGATTTCAGCAACGAGTTGCTTAAAGTGTCTTGGGTCGATGGGGACCGGAACAAGCTCCAGTCTCGTTTCCAATATCCACTTGGCCATAGGTTTTACTCCGTTAGGTAATTTGTCATTTCTCATCTTCTCCTTGTGCCTAGATTTTGCTGCGCTCCCCGTTCTCGGATCAGCAGAACGGAATCTATTTTACGACGCTTGAAAATCTCCGACGGGATCAGCTCCGCGCGAATTTTGCAGGTTTGAATAGTACGTTTTCTTTTCAGCGGTAACGGCGGGACGTAAGCCGGAGCCCCAAACACGCCAGGCAACACTGTTGCCTGGAATCCATTTTTCAGAAATACGCAAAAGCAGCGATAAGCCGTTGAATTGAAAGGCCGCCACCCCGCTGGACTCAATAACACCCAGCCCTTAATCGCTGTTGACCCCTCGCCCCCAACGATGGTGGCAAGGGGTCAACAGCGGGTCAGGGAAAAGTCAAATCCAGCGGGGTGGCGGAAATTGAAATCTAAAAACCAAATCCAAAACCAAGACGAACACCAAGACAAGGGCCGAGATCAGAGTAGTCTGAGCAGGTTCTGGCGTTACTCGGCTCCAAGGGCGGCTTAAGAGCGCGCACCTCCCTCTCACCAGTACATGAATCGTATGACAGTAGCGCGGATCCACGGGTGCCCCGGAGCTCTCAACTTCGGCATCAAAGAACTTGGCAGCACTGGCCTTTCCCAGTCAGAGATTCCTGCAAGATTTTCGGCGGCTGCTCGACTTGCGCCTGGTCATGCGAGCATGGTTCGGGCATCAGGCTAGGGATTCCAGTGCACGTTTGAAAAAGTGCATTTCAAGGTTCGGGTTTTAAGAAATCCGATTTTCACGTCGATTTCTTCGACAGCACCTTCGGCTGGCGGAATATTTCCGAGCTGAATGAAGTTGTCGTCCAGCCCTGCTCGGAGCTGATCTCCGTGCCTGAGTGCAAGATAAACAGCCTTAATTCTCACGTGGCGCTCGAATCGAAAGCAAAGATCTTTGCCACTGATGTACATGCAACTTGCTTCGCCATTTACGAATTGATCATCGATGCTGACGGTTCCATTACGGACCTGACCGCTTAATTCGCAGGAGTAATCAAGCGACGCTTCAGTTGATGCGTGCGCCGATATACTTCCCAGCAAGCAAATAGCAGCTAAATACTTCTTCATAGAATTCTCCAATTCCTAACCAAATCTCTTTGATCCTTGGCTCGCGCCGGAATTCTTCACTTAAGCGCGCAATCGTTGCGCGGAAAATCAGTATTTTATTTTTCACGGCATACGCTTACAGCTGCATCCATCTCTACTGGAAGCCGACTTTTAAGAACTCCTACAATTCTAACTCTATTCTCTTCCATTTCAGGGCTAATCGATTCCTTAAGTTCATACTCTCTAAGAAGACTCGAAGTGATTGACACTTGTTCAATAGCTTCTCTGCAGATTGCTTCATCCGCTAAAGCACTAAGTGAAGAAAGAAGGATTAATGTTGTAAAAAATGATTTCATGTTATCTCCAGATTTTTAGCTAATGATTCCGTTGCGAACTTCGCTCGGAATCTTTCGTTTTAATGACCGAAACCGTATTCCAAACAGTTTCGGTCGAATTTTTACTTGTCTCGTTTTCCGCTTCCGTTCAAAAAACGTCAGCTTTTCCGTGCGCTGGGTTCATTGAAATCTAGGGGTTAGTCTCATCATGTCTGTAAAAATTCTCAAATGCTTCAGCAGTTGAGTTCTTTATTTCCAGGACCGTCAGAGTTCCGTCGCTTTCAGTGAACTTTAACGCCGTTTTGTTATAGCCAGAGGCACTTAACTCTTCTGATGCATTTTTAATGCATTTTTTAAGGCTAACGGAGGTAACGCTTGAATGTGTCGATGCTCCTGATCCAACTTTTCGGGCGACATATTGGCAGTCGCCCGCAAATGCAGAGGACGTTAGTGTCACAATAAAAAACAATGTGAAGATTGATTTTTTCATTTTCTATTCCTTTCATTTAACCAAAGTTAAGCGCGCAGCACACGCTCGAATTTTCTTCGCTCAAAAGCCCGTCCCCGCAACACCCAAGATCAGCAGTTCAGGATTATGAGAGCGCCATTCATATCGCGCTTGACTATACGCGTCAAGTTTTATATTGTGCGCGGAATTGACCGGTCATTCGGCCTGGATTTAGGCTGCAACCTTCGGACATTTGACTGAGGAAATTGTGGTCAGGTTGGACCCGAAAACCATTGGTTAAAATTGTGAGGTATCTTATGAAACAGATTTTCTTGGGACTTATTGCCTTAGTTTCACTTTTTGGGTTTACCGCGAATTCTCAAGCAACTGAGTTTGTGGTCGGAACTGGATTAGATTTCCCTGGCGCATTGACCAATGCCACAGAACTTTGTCAGAGCAAGAAAATGGCGGTGAGTCGAGTAATTAAAATGGCACACGATAGCAACTATTATCGTGCTCAAGTGATTTGTGCCGAAAATAGTGAGATCAAGAAGCTCGTCGTTGGCCTTGCCTACCAATATAGAAGTGTTGGCGGGATCAGCTTGAGCGACCTTGCGGGCGCAGTCCAAAACATTGACGATCTATGTACGGAATGGGCGCGAGAATCGGGTGTGACGCTCAAGGGAACGACCATTGAAACCTATGACACAAACGGCAGTTCTTTGTGGGTAGCTGGAGGTTGCAAATAACCCTAGCTCTCGGAGCCGGACACGCGCGGAAACGCGGGCGATAAAATATCAAAGCCTCGGTTACCTCCAAGTAATCGGGGCTTTTTTACGCCGCATCCAGCTCGACCCGGAACTTGAGTCCGGATTGATCGAGCTGCCCCTGTAAAGCAAGTTTTACGAAGCGCTTTTCCGAATACCTAAGCGCCCGCGCAAACCGGGCCGCGCGCTCGGGGCTGACGGTCTTTCGCCCCTTCTCGATATCATTCAGGTGTGACTTGGAGATCCCCAGGCGCTTCGCGAATTCCGGCTGGGTCATCTCCTCGCCACTCCGGATCGCCTCGATGAGTCGCCCCAATGTGACAGGCCCACCGGTCGCCGACTCGAGGAGCGAAATCGCCGCGCTCTTCCTTCTGTTATTTGCCGTACTCATGTCTATCAATCCTTTCGACGGAGACGAATTCCACGTGGTCTTTTCCAATTCGGTAATAGGCCCGCCAGCCTTTCCCTAACCGTATCGAGCGCTGTCCGATAAGATCGCCGCTCAAGGGCTCGTCGTGATAGCCGGGGATCTTTCTCACCTCTTCGAGCCCGCGATCCTCGACATCCTCGATCCAGTCCTGGAGCTTGACTAGGATGAAATCAGGCAGCTGCCGTTTACGGATTTGCTTCTTGAGTTCCGCACCCAGGCGGACTGCCCGAATCATGACTTATAGTACACCTTTATGGTGTACTCTGTCAAGGTGTGGTTTTCGGTGGTCCGCGAAATGGTCACCGGACACCAGGGCTCGGTTAAACGCCCCAGGCTCACCAGCCCGCCTCGAAGCTCCCGGTCCGCTTCCGTCACGAAATAGCGTATAGCGGCGGGAAGCTGCCCCGCCGCCGATAGGATAGGACCAAGCCGAGCTTCATTGAAAACGAAATCAGACGTTCTATGAAACACCTCCGTGAACCTTATCTATTGATTCGCCAGCTCAAACAGGTTTTGCGTCGGAATCTCGGATCAAGTGCCAGCTCGACCCTCGGTTTTCCTCGGCATTTTCCACTGGACCGGATATGGGCATCGGCTCAAACCGCATTCCCTCGTGATCAAAAAAACCTAAGTCGTAATCCATAAAACTCACGAGCCAAATTCCGTCTTCGTCTTCTCGAAGTCCCACATCTTGCCCCGCAAAAACTTGGCTGAAATGTACCTTTTTTTGCGTAGTGAAATCGCGGCAATGTGAAATGGCGCTGAAGACCGAGGGTTCGACCGACTTGAAAGTGGGTTGTCGCGCCTCCTCGCTGCAAATTTTCAAATAGCGATTTTCATTCGTCTTGTAACTTTTCATCGGCGGCGGGGATCCCGCTCCCCCCTCTCACCAGTACGTAAATCGTATGACACAGATGCGGATCTAGGGGCGCCCCGGAACTCTCGGCTTCGGCATCAAAGAATTTGGCAGCACTAGCTTCCTGGTCAGAGATTCCTGCAAGAATTTCCGCGGCTGCTCGACTTCCGCTTGGTCAGGCGGGCAGGGTTCGGGCATCAGGCTAGACTCATGTGCGCGGTGTTTTACTGATGCCTCAGGCTCCGAATTCGCTTCCAGAGGAGAGCCTTGGGCACCCCGTCCATTTTCAGGGACGCCATGCACTCGTCCAATCGGCCGGTCCGCTCCTTGAGCCGTTGTATGGCTCTGCCAAGATCGCGTTCAATGCTTTTACCGTAAGCAGTTGTCGCCTTCCCGATTGCCAATGCCAGTACCTCCCGAGTCGGCTCGATCATCGCAAGGTCGATGAGGTCGCGACTGAATACGGCGTCATCGGCCCAGCGATCGGAGTTGGCGAGAAGCTTGCTTGCGGCCATATCAACGGGAGTTAAGGTAGCCACTCCGCAAATGCGATCCTTGGGGCCGGGGGGATCCAACGCTATCCGGCTCTCGAAGACGATCTCGAATTTGATCTCCGCTCCCATCACCGAAAGCATGGTGCGAATTCCGTATTGATCGGCGCGAATCTCCCTCACCGGGGTCAGTTCCGATCCCGCACGAAGGATCGCCTGTATCCCTCGTCCGCTCGTCATCGTCTCTCGCAGTACCCGGTAGCCCGCCTGATCCGAAACGAGAAAATCGATGTCCATCGATTCTCGAAATTCACCGTGCGACAACACGATAGCGGTTCCTCCTCCGAAAAGGCAGCGGTACTCGGCGAGGGTGTCGGCGTCAAGGGCCTGCAGAATCGCCGCTATGCGGACATGGTGCTCTCGCTCAAACAAGCAACCGCTCCCGCCCGAATGCGGCAAGTAGCGTCTCGACGAGCTCGTGCTCGTGCGAATCCATCGCCGTATGGTCAACGTGCCGCCAGTTGCGCTCGTAAAGGTCGAGCGCTTCCTCGGGGCTGATTTCTTTAGTGTCTTTCAGTTGCCACGCCAAGCGTTTGAGTTGCGGATAGTCGACCAGCCGGATTTTTTGAGGCGGCTTGGGAGACGATCGCCCCGAAGGACGGTGACGAAGACCGGCATCACCCAGCTCAAGCTTAAGTCCGAGCGCGGATATCACGCTGAGGTAAGCGCCCATCGCGACCGAAGCTTCGCCCCTCTCGATTCGATATAACGTTACCCGTGACATTCCCGCAGCCTCCGCGGTCGCAGTAGCGCTCACGCCCAAACGCTTCCGACGGTCACGCAACCGCTGGCCGAGGTCGCGCAAAGTTTTCTTGAGAACAGACCCAATTTTGGGAGATGCAGAAGGCATATGTTTCTCATTATATACATTTCATATAAAATGTCTAGAATAAGAATCATTTTCACTCAAAAAGCAATCGACAGGCCTGGATGTTTGAGTTGCCAGAATCGAAAAGCCGTCCGACAACTGCGCACCTTTTCAATCGTGGAATCAGTCACTTGCTGTGCGGAATTCATTCAAGTGGTGCAAGTTCTTCAAAGGACGAATAAAATCCATACCTTAGCCCGCATAACGCTCGTGCAAAAAAATCCTGAATCCTGATTAAAATAATCAGATAAATAATTAGAAATCACCTGTAATATTGTTATGTTATCTACCAACGAACGCTCGTTTTCTGGAAAAGAAAAGGGCCCCATTCTTAAGTTTCATATCAACATAGACGATACATAGAGCATGGGTACAGTTGCACGTCTAATTGCCGCGGTGTTTTGTTCCTCCGCGATCTTCATGAGCCCTTTGCCGGTACTCGCTGGCCCGTTTAGCTGGATTAAGTGTGGAAATTTTTTTAAATCGCAGGCTGCTCTTGAGCGCGAAGCCAATAACGCGGTCTCGGCACTTAGCGATTTTAAAGTACGTGTAACATTGCGAGGGATAAGGGCAGGACGTTCCGTTAGTGATGATGCCCTTGCGTTGTATTTTGATTCTGTTTGGAATGCTTACGTAGCGCTGGAGGCCGCTTCAAAGAAGGGTGTAAGCCGTGAGTGGCATAATAATATGAGGGCTCATATGGTAGAAGCCTTAAAGGGCACGGCTGTAGAACCAAAGGATTTTTCTGGCGCAGTTCTTGAGAAATTGAAGAACACAAAAGGTGTGCTCGGAATGTTCTATGACGAATACGGCATTATTGAAATGCCTGGACTGTACCGCCAACTCCACGAAAAAATTGAATCGCTGAAGTAGATCTGAATCAGCAAAAAATGCATCGGGAGATTCATTTGCTCTCCTACTGCCTCCGGCAATTAGAGGCGCGGACGCGTGATTCCGGCCGGCCGTTGAGGACCTGCACGAACTTTTCCGTGACCTTCAGATCGCCTGCCGCGCCGAGCTCATAGAGTGTTCGCATGCTGTAGCGGACTCGACCGTTCGGACAATTTCCGCGGTGTCCAGGTCACCCACTGTCCCGCCCGGCGCCAACGAAGACGACGATGATGATCGGTAGATTTTTGTCGACCCCGCGAACCGTTCCCATCACGTGGGCGTAAAAATCCGAAGCAGCTCGATAGACGCTAGGGACTGAATCTGATAGTTCTTGAACGCAGCCGTCACTAGAGAAAAATGGAGCTAACTATGGACCCGATTGAGACGTTGATGAACGAACATCGTTTTATTGAGCGCGTACTCGGAGCTTTTGAGTTTTATGCGGAACAGCTTGCAAGCGGGCAGGAAGTCGACTTGGGCGACTACAAACTTTTTGTTCGATTCATCCGTGAATTTGCGGACCGCTGTCACCACGGCAAGGAAGAGAAAATTCTTTTTTCGGCCATGCAGCAGTATGGATTTTCGTCCGAAGCAGGGCCCCTTGCCGTAATGTTGGCTGAGCACACTGAGGGGCGCCGGTTGGTTGGCTTGCTATCGGAGCAATCTGAACGCCAAGGGTCGTGGAGCTCTTCTGATAAGACCATGATCAGAGATACCTTAAATGAATTTTCCAGCCTTCTCTTGGAGCACATCGACAAGGAGGACAACGTTCTTTATCCGATGGCACAATCAAGGGTTCCGGCCGACGTTTTTGAAGAAATGGCTGTTCGTTTCGCCAAGTTCGAGGAAACTGAAATGGGTTCCGGTGAGCATGAGCGCCTGCATCAGTTGGCTGAGGGACTGGTTGAAAAATATGGCGGCGGTGGGTGCTCTGAGCCGTGTGGCGGCTGCGGGTGTTCCGAAAATTAACTGACGAAACTTTACGGCCTATTCAACAGGCAGAACATCGAGATCTTTTTTTCGCAGCCTTCGCATTCGAGCGTGTTCCGTTATTTTCGCAAGGGTTACGACCCCAAGTTCTCCACTCTTGAGAAATGGGCAAAGGTGCTCGGAGTGAAAATCAGGGAGTTGTTCGAGGAGTGACCAGCCCCTAAGCAAGGATATTCATAGACAGGGCCATGTGCGGTAGCCGCGCCGCGCGCGCCAGAATTGCCCACCGAATATATCAATAAAGCATATTGCTAAATTCGCATATTGACTTCCGAGTGAGGTGAATTAATTTCTGTTGAGCGATTGGCTCGTTATTCAATTTAAGTGGAACTTTTTTCTAAAAATACCCAAGGAGGGGTACATGACTGCGCAACCTCAACCCGAGACGGCATCTACTTCCATCGACACGCCTGTGGCGGGCCCTGATTTTCTCGACAGGATTACCACTAAACACTTGCTCCAGGTTCTGGCGGCCGTGCGGAAGGGTGATTTCTCCGCGCGCATGCCCGTTGAATACGCGGGTATCGACGGCAAGATCGCGGATGCGGTCAACGAGATTATCGACCTCAACGAAAGTGTCGCTCAGGAACTCCAGCGTCTGCGTAAGGAGGTGGGGCAGGAAGGCAAGACCTCAAGGCGCGCTACCCTTCTTCGCGCGTCAGGCGGCTGGTATACCTACGTCACCTCGATAAACGGGTTGGTTGACGACCTGGTTCGTCCCACGAACGAGATGGTGCGCGTAATCGGATCCGTCGCGAAAGGAGATCTTACGCAGACCATGGCGGCCGAGGTGGAAGGAATGCCGCTCCAGGGAGATTTTCTGCAGGCCGTTCGGGTCGTCAACGAAATGGTGGGACAGCTTGGAGTGTTTTCCTCCGAAGTGACGCGAGTTGCGCGCGAAGTGGGTACCGAGGGCAAGCTCGGAGGCCAAGCCGTCGTAAAAGGGGCTTCCGGAGCGTGGCAGGCTCTGACTGAAAGCGTGAACGCAATGGCCTCGAATCTAACGGCGCAGGTCCGAAACATCTCCGAGGTAACGGTCGCGATCGCGAGCGGTGACTTATCGAAGAAGATCACGGTCGACGTCCGTGGCGAACTGCTTCAGCTGAAGGAAGCGATCAACACGATGGTCGAGCAGCTTCGCGTGTTTGGGTCGGAAGTGACGCGAGTCGCGCGCGAAGTGGGTACCGAGGGCAAGCTCGGAGGCCAGGCGGTCGTGCTCGGCGTGGCGGGCACGTGGAAAGACCTTACGGACAGCGTGAACTCAATGGCCTCGAATCTGACTGGACAGGTGCGAAATATCTCCGAAGTCGCCAAGGCTATCGCCGGGGGCGACTTGACCAAGAAGATCACGGTCGACGTGTCAGGAGAGATCCTCGATCTCAAGAACACGATCAATACGATGGTTGAGCAGCTTCGCGCGTTCTCATCCGAGGTGACGCGAGTCGCGCGCGAAGTGGGTACTGAGGGCAAGCTCGGCGGCCAGGCCGCCGTGCCCGATGTGGCCGGAACAT
The DNA here is from genome assembly GCA_016186905.1 of Deltaproteobacteria bacterium. Taxonomy (GTDB): domain Bacteria; phylum Bdellovibrionota; class UBA1018; order UBA1018; family UBA923; genus JACPKS01. The sequence goes on along the minus strand of JACPKS010000062.1, from coordinate 16,555 downwards.
GGAAGGATCTTACCGAGAACGTGAACTTCATGGCGTCAAACCTTACGGCACAGGTCCGTAATATCGCCGAGGTTACCACGGCCGTGGCTAACGGTGATCTGACGAAGAAGATTACCGCCGAAGTGAAGGGCGAGGTTTTGGAGCTTAAGAACACGATCAATACGATGGTGGACCAGCTCACCGCCTTCTCAGGCGAGGTGACGCGTGTCGCGCGTGAAGTGGGTACCGAAGGATTGCTTGGAGGTCAGGCGCAGGTAGGGGGTGTCTCCGGTACGTGGAAGGATCTTACCGACAGCGTGAACCAGATGGCCGCCAATCTTACGGGACAGGTTCGCAACATCGCCGAGGTTACCACTGCTGTGGCAAACGGCGACTTGACCAAGAAGATTACGGTGGACGTGAAGGGCGAGATTCTGCAGCTCAAGAACACCTTCAATACGATGGTCGATCAGCTTAACGCCTTCTCAAGCGAGGTAACTCGAGTTTCACGTGAGGTGGGAACCGAAGGGAAACTCGGAGGCCAAGCCACGGTCAAGGGCATCGGCGGCACCTGGAAGGAGCTGACGGATAACGTCAATCAGATGGCCGCCAATCTCACGAACCAGGTTCGAAATATCGCCGAGGTTACCACGGCCGTGGCTAACGGAAATCTTACGAAGAAGATTACAGTGGATGTGAAGGGCGAGATCCTGGAGCTCAAGAATACGATCAACATAATGGTCGATCAGCTTGGCGCGTTTTCCTCAGAAGTGACGCGAGTGGCTCGCGAGGTGGGAACCGAAGGTCAACTTGGCGGCCAGGCGCAGGTGAGCGGTGTCGCGGGTACATGGAAGGATCTTACCGACAGCGTTAACCAGATGGCCGCCAACCTCACGGCTCAAGTGCGGGATATCGCCGAGGTTACGACCGCGGTAGCGAGCGGAGTTCTCACCAGAAAAATCACGGTCGATGTGAAGGGGGAGATTCTCCAGCTTAAGAATACGATGAACACGATGGTCGATCAGCTGAGCGCCTTTGCTTCCGAAGTGACGCGGGTAGCGCGCGAGGTGGGAACCGAGGGTCAGCTGGGCGGCCAGGCGCAGGTGGAGGACGTTGCTGGTATCTGGAAGGAGCTGACCGAGAACGTGAATCAGATGGCCTCGAACCTCACTCTTCAAGTACGCAACATCGCCGAGGTCACCACGGCGGTGGCAAGCGGTGATCTCACGAAAAAGATTACGGCGGATGCCCAAGGTGAAGTTTTGGAGCTCAAGAACACGGTCAACTCCATGGTGGATCAGCTTGGCTCCTTCGCGTCCGAGGTGACTCGGATGGCCCGCGAGGTGGGAACCGACGGAAAGCTCGGAGGGCAAGCCACGGTCAAGGGCGTGGCTGGCACGTGGAAAGAACTTACCGACAACGTCAATCTGATGGGATCGAACCTCACTGCGCAGGTTCGGAATATCGCAGAGGTGACCACCGCTGTCGCCAATGGTGATCTGACGAAGAAGATCACCGTCGACGTGAGAGGCGAGATTCTGCAGCTCAAGGACACTATTAATACGATGGTGGATCAGCTCAATGGATTCTCGAGCGAAGTGACGCGGGTGGCGCGTGAAGTGGGCACCGATGGCAAGCTCGGAGGCCAGGCCACGGTGCGTGGAGTGGCTGGTGTCTGGGAGGATTTGACCGACGGCGTGAATCTGATGGCCTCAAACCTCACTGCGCAGGTCCGGAATATCGCGGAAGTCACCACTGCGGTTGCAAAGGGCGACCTTAGCAAGAAGGTCACAGTGGACGTTAAGGGCGAGATCCTGCAGCTCAAGGATACGATCAACACGATGGTCGATCAGCTCGGGTCCTTCGCTTCCGAGGTGACGCGGGTGGCGCGTGAAGTGGGAACCGATGGAAAGCTCGGAGGCCAGGCCAACGTTCGCGGCGTGGCGGGTACCTGGAAGGAACTGACCGACAACGTGAACCTGATGGGATCAAACCTCACGGCACAGGTGCGCAACATCGCTGAGGTCACCACCGCAGTGGCCGGCGGCGACCTTACGAAGAAGATCACGGTGGAGGTCAAGGGCGAAATCCTCCAGCTCAAGAACACGATCAATACGATGGTCGACCAGCTTACCGCATTTGCGTTCGAGGTCACGCGCGTGGCGCGTGAGGTGGGTACGGAGGGCAAACTCGGGGGCCAAGCGGAAGTTCGCGGCGTGGCCGGCACCTGGAAGGAATTGACCGACAATGTGAATCAGATGGCCTCAAATCTGACGGCGCAGGTGAGAAACATCGCCGAGGTCACGACCGCGGTGGCAAGCGGTGACCTCTCAAAGAAAATCACGGTCGCCGTCAAGGGAGAGATCTCGCAGCTTAAGAACACGATCAATACGATGGTGGACCAGCTCAACGCGTTCTCGGGAGAAGTGACGCGCGTGGCGCGCGAAGTGGGCACGGAAGGTAAACTTGGCGGTCAAGCCACGGTCAAGGGTGTCGCCGGTACCTGGAAGGAGCTCACGGACAACGTGAACCAGATGGCGTCGAACCTCACTGCGCAGGTCCGCAACATCGCGGAAGTCACCACCGCCGTTGCCAACGGCAATTTGACGAAAAAGATCACTGCTGAAGTGAAGGGCGAGGTTTTGGAGCTGAAAAACACGATCAATACGATGGTGGACCAGCTCAACGGATTCTCGAGCGAGGTGACCCGCGTGGCGCGCGAAGTGGGCACCGAAGGAAGATTGGGAGGTCAGGCTACGGTTAAGGGAGTGGCTGGTACCTGGAAGGAGCTTACGGACAACGTGAATCAGATGGCGTCGAACCTCACAGGTCAGGTTCGTAACATCGCCGAAGTTACCACTGCCGTGGCCAACGGTGATCTGACAAAGAAGATCACGGTCGACGTGAAGGGCGAGATCCTGCAGCTCAAAAACACGATCAATACGATGGTGGACCAGCTCAACGCGTTTTCAGGAGAGGTGACGCGCGTGGCGCGCGAGGTGGGTACGGAGGGCAAGCTCGGGGGACAGGCCACGGTCAAGGGTGTCGGTGGCACCTGGAAGGAACTTACGGACAACGTGAATCAGATGGCGTCGAACCTCACCTCGCAGGTGCGCAGCATCGCCCAGGTCGTGACAGGAGTGGCGAGCGGAGATCTTAAGCGCAAGCTGTTCCTTGAGGCAAAAGGCGAGATCGGCCAGCTCGCCGAGACGATTAACGGGATGATCGACACCCTCGCGGTTTTCGGCGATCAGGTTACCAGCGTGGCCCGTGAGGTGGGAATTGACGGGAAGCTCGGCGGACAGGCAAGCGTGCCGGGTGCTGCGGGTCTCTGGAAGGATCTGACCGAAAACGTGAACCGGCTTGCCGCAAATCTAACGACTCAGGTTCGGGCCATTGCCGAGGTCTCTACAGCCGTCGCCAAGGGAGACCTCTCCCGGACAATCACAGTAGAGGCTGCTGGAGAGCTGACGGAACTCAAGAGCAACATCAACCAGATGATCTCAAACTTGAGGGACACGACCGGCAAGACGCGGGATCAGGACTGGCTCAAGAGTAACCTGGCGAAGTTTGTCCGTATGATGCAGGGGCAAAAGGATCTGGGTGCGGTAGCGAAGTTGATCTTGAGCGAACTGGCCCCGCTCGTGAGCGCTCAGCACGGTGTCTTCTATATCGCGGACGGTGAGGGCGAAAATCTCGCCTTCAAACTCCTGGGCAGCTTCGCCTACACGGAACGCAAGTCCGTAGCCAATAGCTTTAAGGCCGGTCAGGGGCTGGTCGGGCAATGCGCGCTCGAGCGACAGAGATTCGTTGTTACACAAGTTCCCGAAGATTACGTACGGATCAGCTCCGGTTTGGGCGAAGGGGCTCCCGGCAACATCGTTGTGATCCCGATTCTCTTCGAGAACAAGGTCCGCGCGGTTCTTGAACTGGCGTCTTTCAATCGTTTCAGCGAAATACACCTGGCGTTCCTCGACCAGCTCACGGAGAGCATCGGGATCGTGATCAACACGATCATGGCGACGATGCAGACCGAACAGCTCCTGAAGCAATCGCAGTCGCTGGCCGAAGAGCTGCAATCACAACAGGAGGAGCTGACCGAAAGCAACAAGAGACTCGAGAGTCAGGCCAATACGCTTCAGCAGTCAGAGGATCTCCTGAAGAAGCAGCAGGGGCAGTTGCAGAGCGCCAACGAGGAGCTGGAGGAACGCGCCAAGCTCTTGGGCGAACAAAAGAGCGAGGTGGAGATGAAAAACCGCGAGGTCGAGCTTGGCAGGAGTCTCCTGGAGGAAAAGGCCGAACAGCTAGCACTCACTTCGAAGTATAAATCCGAGTTTCTCGCGAACATGTCGCATGAGCTGCGAACTCCGCTCAACAGCCTGCTGATCCTGGCGAAAACCCTTTCGGAGAATCCGGAAGGCAATCTGTCAGCCAAGCAGCTGGAATTCGCAAAGACAATCCACGCGTCGGGGACTGATTTGCTCGAACTGATCCAGGACATTCTTGATCTCTCGAAGATCGAGGCGGGGATGCTGACGGTTGATGTCACGGACTTTCCGTTCCTGGAACTGCGCGAGTTCATCGAACGCACGTTCCGGCAAACGGCCGAGGCGCGCAAACTCGATTTCAATATCGAACTGGATCAAAAGCTGCCAAATGCGATTCGAACGGATGATAAGAGGGTGCAGCAGATCCTCAAAAATCTGCTCTCTAATGCGTTCAAGTTTACGGAGAAAGGCGCAGTTTCCTTAAAGGTAGGAATTGCAAAGTCTGGCTGGAGTACGGACCACGAGATTCTCGCCAAGGCAAGCGAGGTGATCGGGTTCTCAGTGGTCGATACTGGCATCGGCATTCCAAGGGACAAGCATCGAATCATCTTCGAGGCATTCCAGCAGGCCGAAGGATCGACCACCAGAAAGTACGGTGGCACGGGCTTGGGCTTGTCGATCAGCAGAGAGCTCGCCAGCCTTCTGGGTGGAGAAATCCGTCTGGAAAGCGAGGCTGGCAAGGGGAGCGTGTTCACGCTCTACTTGCCGTTGGAATACCAGGCGTTGTCTAGACGGCGCACTAGAGGCTCGGGCGGGGATGGTGGAGGCGGCTCCGGCTCTGGCTATGGCTATGGGCCAAAACTCAGCCTCGTGGATAAACAGCCCTTAACCATAGTTGGGCAGATCGGAAATGCGGCGCCGGAATCAGCGGAATTCTCCGAGGCCATCTTGAAGTCAGAGTCGCAGGTGCCTGATGATCGCGAGAGTGTTCGAGCAGGGGATCACGTGCTTCTCATCGTGGAGGATGACACCGAGTTCGCGCGCATTCTTCTCGATATGGCGAGGGAGCGTGGGTTCAAGGGAATTGTCGCGACGCGCGCCGAGCAAGCGCTGGCGTTCGTTCGTAAGTACAAGCCAGCCGCGATCACGCTCGACTTACGGCTTCCCGATCGCAGCGGATGGACAGTCCTGGACACGCTTAAGCATGATCCGAAGACCAGACATATTCCGGTGCATGTGATCTCGGTTGAAGAGGACCGTCAAAAAACCCTCCAGCTTGGCGCTTTGGCCCATCTTCAGAAGCCGGCCAGCAAGGAGAGTTTGGAGAAAGCGTTTTCCACGATCGCTGGATTCATTGAGCGCAAGGTCAAGAGCCTGCTTGTCGTCGAGGACGACGAAACGCAGCGCAAGAGCATTTTGGCCCTGATCAGCGAGGGCGATGTTGAAACTACCGCCGTCGGAACCGGTACGGAGGCGGTTGAACTCCTCCGTAATCGACAATTTGATTGCATGGTTCTGGATCTTAAACTCCCCGACATGACAGGCTTCCAGCTCATCACGAAGGCCCAGAAAGACTTTGGGCTTAGGGATTTGCCCATCATCATCTATTCCGGAAAGGAGCTTACCGGAAAGGAGGAGGCGGATCTCAGGCGAGTGGCCGACGCGGTCATCATCAAAGGGGTGAATTCGCCGGAAAGGTTGCTGGATGAAACGGCGCTCTTTCTCCATCGCGTGGAGTCCGAACTTCCCCAGGCCAAGCGCCAAATGCTCCACGAGTTCCGGCGCAAGGATGCGGTTCTGGCCGGGAGAAAGATCCTCATCGTGGATGACGACATGAGGAACATTTTCGCCCTGACGAGCCTGCTTGAGCACCATGAGATGAAAGTTCAGTACGCGGAGAACGGAATAAGCGCGATCGATCTCCTCAAGAAGGAGCAGGACTTCGACGTCGTTCTCATGGATGTAATGATGCCTGAGATGGACGGCTACGAAACAATCAGGCGCATCAGGAAGATGGGCCGTTACAAGAAACTACCCATCGTTGCGCTTACCGCTAAGGCGATGGTCGGAGACAGGGAAAAGTGCATTGAAGCAGGCGCCTCCGATTATCTCTCGAAGCCGGTCGATGTTGACCAGCTTCTTTCGCAGCTCAGGGTCTGGCTCTATCGGTAAGAAAAAGTGGCCATCGAACTATCGGGAAGTCGTATGGACTGCGAGACGACGGAAATCCGGCTGCTCCTGGATGGGATCTACTCCGAGTACGGCTACGATTTTCGTCAATATGCCTTTGCATCCATTCGGCGCCGAATTTTAAGCCGCCTTACGGCGGAGAATGTTCATACGATCACTGAATTGCTTAGCAAGCTCTTGCACGAGCCCGGGGCGATGGAGCGTTTTCTCGTCGCGGTCACGGTGCATACCACGTCCATGTTCCGCGATCCGGGCTTCTATGGAGTCTTTCGCCGGAAGGCGGTCCCGATGCTCCGAACATATCCGTCGGTTCGGCTCTGGGTTGCCGGGTGTTCGACCGGTGAGGAAGTTTATTCGTTGGCCATGCTCCTTGATGAAGAGGGCCTTACCAAAAAGTGCCGGGTATATGCGACGGATTTGAGCGACGTTGTATTAAAAAGGGCGAAGGGAGGTATTTTCCCCCTCTCATCGATGAAGGAGTACACGGAGAACTACATCCGCTCGGGCGGTACCCGCTCGTTTTCCGGCTACTACAGGGCGGAGGGGGACGCGGCCATTTTCCGTTCAAGCCTTGTGGAGAACGTCGTGTTTGCTCATCACAACCTGGTGACGGATGCATCGTTTAATTCCTTCAACGTCATCTTATGTCGAAACGTCATGATTTATTTCGACTCCAATCTGCAGAACCATGTTCACAAGCTGATCTATGAGAGCCTGGAACCCCTGGGATTCCTGGCACTCGGTCAGGCTGAATCGCTCAGATTCACCCCTTATGAGGGAAACTACGAGGAGGTTGACGACACGGGAAAATTATTCCGAAGGGTCAGTGCTTCGTGACTGAAGAATCAGAAAGGATTATCGTGGTAGGCGCTTCATTTGGTGGACGGAAGGCGATTGCGACATTGCTTGCGGGCTTGCCGTCCCGGTTTCCACTGCCTCTTGCAATCGTCCAGCACCGTGGACGTGGGTCCGGTGATTCGCTGCTCCCCCTTTTTAGAACCCAGTCGGCGTTGCCTGTCAGCGAGGTGCAGGACAAAGCGCCGATCCTTGGGTCCCATGTGTATCTCGCGCCGCCAGACTACCATTTACTGGTCGACCGGGAACATTTCGCTTTGTCCACGGAAGCCCCGGTTTCTTACTCCAGGCCCTCGATCGAAGTGCTTTTTGACTCCGCTTCCGCAAGTTTCGAGGCCGGAGTGATCGGTGTCGTACTGACTTGTGCGAGCAGGGACGGAGTTCGAGGAGCGGTTAAGATCAAGGAACGAGGAGGAATTCTCATCGTTCAGGACCCGGATACGGCCGAGAGCGATGTGCTTCCGCGTGCGGTTCTTGAGGCGACAAACGTGGATTATGTCTTGCCGCTTGCGGAGATCAGCGCGGAGCTCGTGCGGCTATGCGGCCAAAATGGGAATCTTGGGTGAAGACGCTTATCGATGATTCAGAGAAACAAACTGTGGTGAATCTTCTTCTGGTTGATGATCAACCTAATGGGCTGGTGGCGCTTGAAGCCATGCTTTCGGCTCCTGGTCGAAACCTGATGCAGGCGCGGTCGGGTCGAGAGGCATTGAAGCACGCGATGGAGAAGGAGTTCGCAGTCATTCTCCTGGATGTCCAGATGCCGGTGATGGACGGGTTCGAGCTCGCAGCACTCATTCGGGAGCGGGAGCGGCTTCAGCACACTCCGATTATTTTTCTTACAGCGGGCTCGATAAGTGACGCGGCGATGTCGAAGGCCTATTCCCTGGGAGCCGTGGATTTCGTTCACAAGCCGATTGCCAAGGAGATCCTCTCCGCCAAGGTGTCGGTTTTCGTCGAGCTGGCGAGAAAAACCGAACTCCTAAAACGGCAGGCGTCGGAGCTTGAGGAGCTTGTCGCGGTCCGCGCTAAGCTCGTTTCTGACCTGGAAGACCGTAACTCCAAGCTTGAAACAGTCAATCGCGACCTGGAGGCGTTCTCTTACTCCGTATCGCATGACCTTAGGGCACCGCTTCGAGGGGTGATCGGATTCAGCAGGATCCTTGAGGAGCAGCTGGGTGAAAACTCGGATCCGGGTGTTACGGATGCCCTGACGCGCATTTCAAGAGCCGCTACGAAAATGGGGGAACTGATCGATGGCTTGCTGAGCCTTGCGCGGCTTAGCCGGCAGGAAATGCGGGTAGGCGTAGTCGATTTGAGCGCGATGGCTCGCGGAATCGCGGAAGAGCTGAAAAAAGCTGAGCCTGCGCGCGATGTCCGCTGGAGCATCCCCGAGAAGATTGAAGTCCGCGGCGACCGGCAGCTCCTGCAGATCGTGCTTCAAAATCTTTTATCCAACGCGTGGAAATATAGCTCGAAGAAATCCGATGCCAGAATTGAATTGGGAGTCGATCGGATCGATGGAGTCACGACGTACTTGGTCCGCGACAATGGTGCGGGGTTCAATGCGAAATATTCCGAAAATCTTTTCCGGGTATTTCAAAGGTTGCATTCGGCGGAAGAATTCGAGGGGATTGGCATCGGGCTTGCCACCGTTCAGCGCATTGTGCAAAGGCATGGCGGAAAAATTTGGGCCGATGGGAGAGTGAATCAGGGCGCCACATTTTATTTCACGCTCGGAATGCCCGTATGAATGAAGGCGTTATTCTTCTTGTGGAAGACAACTCCGATGACGAGGCTCTCGCGCGTCGTGGAATCGAGAAGGCGGGTCTGGCGAGGCCCCTTGTCGTCGTCCGGGATGGCGAGGAGGCGCTGAATTATCTGTTGGGCACAGGCCGCTACGAGGGGCGGGATGTGGAAGATCTTCCGAGAGTTGTGTTGATTGACCTTCAGCTTCCGAAAATCGGTGGGCTCGAGGTCTTGCGTGCAATGCGTTCGGACAAGCGGATTAGGCATGTGCCCGTCGTGATCCTGACCTCGTCCCGGTTGCGACGGGATATTGCAGACGCCTATGCCTTGGGTGCCAATAGCTACGTTTGCAAGCCGCTGGAGTACGATGAACTGATGTCCACCATTCAACAGGTCGCAGCGTACTGGGGGTCGATCAATGAACATTGTATCGAGGATTGAACAGCTATGAGCCAGTTATTAACGGAAGAGTCGCTTCAAATTCTCGTGGTCGATGACTCCGAGGACGACGTGCAGCTTGAAATGCGCTTTGCGCGCCAAGGCGATTCGATGCCGAAATGGCGTCGAGTGGATACCGAGTCGCAAATGCGGGAAGCACTCAACGAGCAACACTGGGATCTGGTGCTTTCGGACTATAACCTTCCATCCTTTTCGGGCCCGGATGCGATCAAGACTCTCCGGGAATCAGGAAAGGATATTCCCTTGATCCTTGTTTCCGGGACAATCGGAGAAGAAACGGCCATCGAAGCTCTCAAAGCCGGCGCGTCGGACTACGTGCTCAAGAGCAATCTTGGCCGCCTTGCAACAGTGATAGAGCGCGCGCTTCGCGAAGCTCAGGCCCGGCGCGAGCGGCGTAAACTTGAGGAGGAGATTTTTCGTGCCCATCAGTTTCTCTCCGTGATTCTGGATTCGTTGCCGATGGCCGTCTATGTTTGCAAGGCGGGTGGCGACATGGGGATTACATACGTTAGCCACAGGATTGAAGCGGTTACAGGATACCATCCACGGCAATTTATCGAGCACTCCTCGTTCTGGACCGAGAGAATTCATCCAGAGGATTCTCCCCGTTTTTTTGCAGAGCTTCCGAAGCTTTTCGAGAATGGAAAAGCTGAGTTCCAGTTCCGCTTTCGCGTTGCGGACGGGAGCTATCGGCATTTCTACGATATTCTCCGGCTCGTTCGGTTTCCCGGGACGGTTGAGGATTCCATCGTGGGAGTCTGGATAGACGTTCATGAAAAAGTCAGTGAGGAGGCCAGGCACCAGGAAACGGAGAAGCAGCTCAGAGAAGCCCAAAAAATGGAAGCAGTGGGAAGGCTCGCGGGAGGAGTGGCTCATGACGTAAACAATGTCCTCGCGGCGAGCACTCTGTTTGCCGAAATGGCACTGGATCAGATTCAAAGTGATCCGGCGCTGGTCAGGGAAAGCCTTGAAGGTATACTCAAGTCCCAGGAAAGCGCGGCCTCCATCATCCGTCAGCTCTTGTTGTTTGGCCGACGCCGGATCGGGCCCTCGCAGGTCGTGGATTTTTTCTCGATTCTCACAGGCATCCGGCCACTCATCAGGCGATTGATCGGAGAAGATATTGAATTGAAGATCCACGGCCCCTCTGAACCACTTCCCGTGTTGGCTGATCGGGCTCAGTTGGAACAGATCGTTCTGAATCTTTGCGTGAACGCGCGGGACGCGATGCCGACGGGCGGAAAACTCAATTTCACGCTGGAGGCCCGGAATCTCGACGAGATTCCAGCGGATGCCCGGATCTCGGTTGGGCCAGGACAGTATGCGGTCCTCACCGCACAAGACAGCGGCTGCGGAATCCCCGCTGAGGTCCTCCCTCGAATCTTCGAACCATTCTTCACCACCAAGGAACCGGGAAAAGGGACCGGACTTGGACTTTCCGTCATTTATGGAATTCTTCAACAGGCAGGCGGAACGGTAACGGTCGAAAGCGTTACCGGCCAGGGAACCTCGATTCAAATTTTCTGGCCGATTACAGCTCAAGTTGGCGCCGTCACTCAAACGGTTCGAGCGAATACTCGTGAAATCCCCGCTCCGACGGGATCCGTGATCCTCTTGCTCGTCGAGGATGAGGAGTCTTTAAGGAAAATCATGGCTGCGACACTACATAAGCAGGGCTACTCGGTTCTGGATGCCGCCAACGGGGAAGAAGCGGTACGGTTTCTGCTCGATAGGAAAAAAAAGATCGATCTTCTGATTACCGACGTTGTGATGCCACGGATGAGCGGTCCGGAACTGGTGAGAGCGGCACGGGAGATGAGGCCGGATCTCCCGGTGCTGTTTCTCTCAGGCTACATGGATGGGACTCTCCAGGATTATGGAGTTGATGCTGCTTCGACTTGGTTCATGGAGAAACCCTTCACAGCGCGGTCGCTTGCTGAGAAAGTGGGCGAGGTTCTTCGGTCTGCTGTGGCAAGAAATGATGGTAGCGCATAAGCCGGCTGAACAAATTCATTTTCCGTCCGTTTCGGGCTTCTCAACAAGAATGATGGCCGGGCTATGAGTTCACCAGGCGCGGAACAACCCTCATGATCGCAGGTGGGTTGCATTTTACCAATATCGGTATTATGATACACATATGAAGGCTCGGCTCCGATACTACGTCAAGAATAAGCTTCAAGGTCGGTATGTCGTCGAACTGTCAATTCATGTACGTCGATGACGATCAACTGATTGAGGATTTTGAGAGTTTGGTCCTAACCCATATTGGAGTGAAACTATGAAGAAGCTAATTGTATCAATCAAATCATCCACTCAAACCATGTCTGAGTTTAAGAAAGCATTGAAAGATGCGCGCAAGGGGAAGTTGCATGGCGATCACTATGAAATTTCTTTTGATAATAAGAAAGACTTCGATCGCTTCGCAAAAAATCTTGGAATCTTATCTGCGATTCTAACTCACAAGCCGAAATCAATTTATGAATTATCAAAATTGATCGACATGGATGTTTCCAATCTCAATAAACTCATCGCATTTTTTGAAAGTGTTGGGGCGGTCAAAATCAAAACATCTCAAGAATCCGGCCGAGCAGTAAAAACTCCGGTAGTGGAGTATGGACAAGTCGAGTTTGACTTGAAGGCGGCCTGAAAGCTCCTTAGATTCGCCATTTGGACGTCAGTGCATACTGACGCTCTAATCATTCGATGCTTTTTGCTTTCATTGAACGCCGCTTGCGAAGCCACGCAATGTACTGCTGCTCGTTCCTGTTCGGCATTTCTCTGAGTCGTATCTCCAGCAGCCATCTCTTTTTGCCGAAAAGGAAAATGAGTGCTACCGGCGGCGTAGAACCTTGCCACTTTCGCCGCTTATCGCCTGGCCAGTGCCGGAATCAGCCATGCCGACGGCCTAATATTTTAGGCGGCGGACGTGCGCGGTTATTTGCGTTTGGATTGGTTTTTTAGTTTTCGCTGGTGCTGCGGATAGCTTTCTCCTTCCAGATAAAACACTTCTGCATCCGCAGTCAGGCGCTCGACGGAAACGAGAGCCGTGGATTCGCTGGCAAAGATCTGGTTCCAGTGTCCGAAGGCGTAGTTGGTGGTCACAATAGTGCCAAGCCCCCTGTCGTGCCTGTCGGAGATGACCTGGAAAAAGAGGTTTCCTGTTGATCCATCGTCTCCCCTTCCGCCGAAGCTTTGAGACGGAAATAATGGCATAGGACAAAGGATCTATGATCTCGATGCAGTATGACGGCGGATTTATCCGGCACGGTGCGAAGCTTTTGTATGCTTAGGGCTCGTTTAAAAATAAGTGGCAGGGATTGCGAGCGGATTTTGAGCCGAGACGAGGAAGCCGAGCAAGAAAAACCGAGGCGTATCCGCTGCGATACGTTGAGGTTTTTCTTGCGAAGGCTGACGAAGTCGCAGGCCAAAAGCCGCCGCAAAACCTGTCAGTTATTTTTTAACGACCCTTACGCGCGTAGCTGCCTTTTTTGCGTAACGCCTTTGCCGCTTTTCGGAGTAAAATATTCTCAAGGAGCATTTTTCATGGAGGATGAGAAGACGCGGCCGCGCATCGGATTTTGGTTAAGGCAAGCCGTTTTGCCGAGAAAATGGGAAACTCGCGACATGCCGGGAAATGTTGAGCCGACGCTAATAAGATTGTCCCGATCGCTACCGACACGACTGGGGCGTTTCGGGTCTTTGGCGTGATTCATTTCACATCCGATTTGTTTTGCATCAGGCTCGGTTTCTACAGTTCCGTTTGATTCCTCAGAAAATGTGTGCTGCCGCTTTTGAATAATATCGAGATTCGCTTAAAGCCTCTTTGTAGGACTTTACGAATTCCTCTTTACCTGCAAGATCTTTAGGCCATACTTGATCCACAAATTCTGAAGCTCTATCGCCGTTCCCAGTAAAGACTAAGTCGGTAAGAGTCTGGATAAAGGATTCGGGAGGCCAATCCGGACCGTGCTCCAGAAATTCTTTTCTCCATGCGGGAATTCGCTTTTTTAAGGAACTTTCGCTCGGAGGGGCATGCTTCATCATTTCTTCCGCGAGAAAATATTCTCCATTTGAATATTTCAATATGACTGATCCTTTCGCGGAACTTGCGAAGCTCGAGAACCGATAAGCTAAAAAATCATCCGTAATTTGGATCTCTGGGATGCCATCATGGTCGAGATCGATGATTTCGGGATCAAAGTTGCCGCCATAGATATCAGCTATTTTCCTGAATTTGTCGCCCAACTCAAAAATGAGAAGTGACATGCAACAGTGCGCACCACCGGTCCATTTTGATACGGCCATTTGTGTTCCGTGCCCAGGCCATTTGCTTTCCAGATCGTAATGATTATCGATGCCTTCCTCATGAAAGGCAACCTTGTCTTGTTTGAAAATATCGAGATGTTGACACATTCGTTCATTGGCGTAGGAAATTCTGATTCGATAATTTCCGAACTTTTTTCCGAACTTTTTTTCAATATTTTTTGAGCAAAACACCGACTCATTCGGCGCAGCTGCATGGATTGATTGCATGGGGCTAAAGTAAATAACCTGGAAAAAGAAAAAGAGTAGGGCTATTTTTTTCCACATTTTTTGTAATCCTCATAGTACCCATTAAATCTTCTCATGATTTCCTCTGCTCTTTCGGGTGGAGCTTTGGAAGCTCCTTTATAATTGTAAATGGTTTCAAGCCAGGAGGCCTCGTGTCCAAGCTTACTCGTAGTCAAATCCTTCTTTTGAAATAGCCATCGGATGCCTGCACAGATGTTCGTATTTGGATCGTTTAACTCTTCTTTGGTGACCGTGATGTAGTGATCTTTTAATTCGCCTTTTCTATTGTCTAAGATTTTACGAGTTTTATTTGTGATTTGGGTAAGTCCTCTTGCGCTATTTGAGTTTTGGGGATCAGCGATCTTTTTTGGATTGAAGCTCGATTCTGAGGCGATCAGCGCTTTAACAAAATTTGGATCGAGAGGTTCGGAAGGTTTGAAGATGTCATTCCAATATTGTGTCCATCCAGCAATAAAGTCGTCAAAGTTACTTCCATTCCCCCCAAATTTTAGAGGAAGTGGGCAAGGCTTGTTTTTTAATTTCGAAAAATTTTGATTTGCAATTTCTTCGATTTCACCAGGGTAGAGTTGATCCTTTCTAGATGGGTTTTTTGCGCAATGCCAATGACGAGTGGTGACGCCGTCAGGATTCTTTTTGCTAGGAGGAACGTGCAGTGGATGGGTGACGACCTGATGTTCTCCGTAAGGACAAACTCTCCATGGGTGAACAGGTTTAGTTGGAGGAGTTATTTTAAGTGGTTTTATTTTTTTTGATTTAATATGACCCATTTTCACCAACGTAGGAAAATTTATTTATTCTATCAATAGGAATTGATTTTTTACGGATGGACCGGGTTTGAGACAGTCCAGTCTACACCGCAATATCAAACCCATCCCAGTTGTATTCTGGAAGTAGCGATTCTCTCTTTTGACCTTTTTTACGACTTTTCTTAAGTTCAATAATTCCATACTCAGCAAGCTCATGGACATCGCGATGAACATTCGGGAGTGCACGGCCCAACAGTTTTGCGAGTTGGTAAATGGATTCGGGCTTTTGATCGCGGATCATCTGAATCATCCGAACCCGTTCAGCTCCAAAAATCTTTGGTAACCAAGAGATATCCGGAAAGGAGAGGACTAGGTCGTAGTCCGAGTCCTTCAATTTCTTTTTCTCGGCAGCTTTCCAGGTTTTGATCACGTCATCTTTGAATTGATCACTATTCTGAACTTTGATTTTGAATTTTCTTATTTTCATACTAAGCCTCCGAGATTTCGAATTTCTGACGTAAAATCGTCATAAAGTTTTTCGATCGAGATAAATTCGTAAATTTTCTCGATTCCATCGACGTGACAGTGGTCTTGCTTTCCATGATGATTATCGAAGAGAACACGGCACGTTCCTTTTTCAATCCAAGCAAATCGATATCGCACACCATGAGGTCGCCAGCGATCGGGCTTGATCTCATCAATGGCGATATCAATGAAACTTCCATCGGGAAGATCTCGCCTAGCGAGCTTCGGACTCATATGCTCATTTTATCATGATAACTATTATAACAGAATAAGTATTTAAAGGAGCCTGTTTTTTGGCCTTATCTCATGGGGCCGATTGATATAAATATTGATTTTACTGTGTTTTTGAATTGGAGGTGAGATCAAACGTCTGCTTGCTTTTTAGTGGCATAACAGTCAGTCGGCGACGGCGTTCGAAGGGGTGGGGGAACTGGCGGTAGGTGATTAAAGTGAAGCTGCGCTTGGCATCCTATGTGATGTGTGAGGATTCGTGCGTGTTGAAAATGAGCGTCGATTGGGCCCGCGACTCGCGCGAATGAAGGGGAAATGATATGGTTTCACGTAATCAATCCGAGGGAATGCCCTTGGAAATGCTCTTTGAAAATTTGCCGCAAACGCGGTCTTGAGAGCGGAGTTAAAGCAACTCACAGCCCGGCTTCACATCACTCAGGATAAGACATTTTTCCAAACCGAGACGGGAAGACCCATCGACCACGATAACTTCACGGATCGGTATTTCGGGAAGGACGTTGCCGAGGCGAAGGTGAAGAAAATCAGATTTCACGATCTGAGGCACACCGGAACAACCCTCATGATCGCAAGTGGCCTTGACCTGAAAACGGTGAAGGAGATTTACGGTCACAAGGACGTGGCGACAACGATGCGCTACGCCCACTTGCTTGGAGACAGCATCAAGCACGCTGCTCGTTCGTTTTCAGTCGTTCCAAACGTCCAAAATCCCCCACAGCTCAGAGTCGTTCGCTAGAAACCAGTTCGTAGCATTTCGGGTGTGTTCGGAAGTTGGTGCTGCATCCGTGCTGCATCGGAGGGTTTAAAACAAAAACGCGGAGCCGACCTTTCGGTCAACCCCGCGTTATCGTTTGAAGAAGTTGGTTGCTTCGTCTTTCTCGCGGTTTTCATTTAAGAAATCCGTAGCTTAAAACACCATGTAGCTCACATGTAGTGTCCTTGCCGCTACTTCACGAGACGTGG
>JACPKS010000027.1 GCA_016186905.1 Deltaproteobacteria bacterium | reverse complement strand
CCTTGATCGCGGGACTGATCGTCCTCGCGATCTATGCGCACGGGATGTTTCGTCCGTCGATTCGCACGGCATTGGAAGCCGAATACCTTTTCCTAAACGAAACCGACGCTTTCAATCCGACACGCGAAACGGGAATCGCGCTGCGTTTCTTAAGCTGGATTCTCGGAGCGGTTCTCGTGCATCGAATGCACGCACGAGTGTCAACGAGTGCGGCGAAGGCAAATCTCGAGACTCTCGCGAAAGTCCTTGGGACGTGCCTAGCACTAAGCAGTCTCGGGCTCATCGCGGATCACATATTTCCCTCCGTCCGCGTGGTACTTGGCCGTCTTTACGGCTTCGATCCCGGCTACGTCCACTGGGCCGATCGCGCTTACGGCTTTTTCGCGTCCCCGGTCGAAGCCGGCGCGGCCCTCGTCTTTGGGGCACTTCTTCTGGTGATCGCGAACCGTGGCGCGCATGCGCTTTCAAAGCCCTGGCTTGCCGCGACGCTCTTGCTCACGGCGACCGGTCTCTTGCTCACCAAGGCGCTGACACCCTTTCTGGGCCTCGTCGTCGCGGCTGGAATCGTGTGCCTTGCGCGCCTTTCCGCTCAAAAGCTGAAAAAACTGGCGCTCATCGCCGTTCCCGCGGCCGTCGCCGGAGTCGCAGCGCTTTCGTTGACCTTTGAAGGGCAGATGAAACTCATCAACCTCGCGCGCAGGATCGGGCCGTGGCGCATATACGTCAGTGAAGCGTTTTCCCGCGCCGACACGGCTCTGATCGGATTCGGCTTCGCACCGTACCACACCGATAATTTTTTCCTTTTTCTGTTCACTCGCGGCGGCCTGCTGACTCTTGGCGTCTTCCTTCTGGCGATCGCTGCTTACGCGAGGCGAAATACCCCTCGTTGGTCCGAGGCGCAGAATCTCATTCTCGTTTACCTATTCGTGACCGGCCTCACGACCGACGCGTTGATTTTTCGGCATGTCGTGTTCTTATTGATCGCCGTGGGCATCCCACTTCTCGCGAGCGCACATGAAGCCGCTGTCGCTGCGCCGTAATATCGCCTTCAGTTTCGTTCTGCTTTGCTTGAGCGCGTTTATCGCGTTCATTCTTTCAGAAGTCCTGCTGCGCGCGTTTTATCCGCAGAGCACCGGACCCGTCATGTTCGCCTTCGATCCTCGCCTCGGGCAAATTCCCGTACCCAGCCAAAAGGGCCGCCGGCGCCTTCCGGGGGTGTATGAATACGATTTTGAAAATGATTCAAGCGGAATGAGAAAAACAGCGTCCGCTTCCGGGAGCGGCACGCGCTTGCGCGCGCTATTTCTCGGCGATTCCTTCACCTACGGGATCGGCGTGGAGGATTCGCAGACTTTCGCGTCCCTCACCGGACAGGGCTTGAGCGCCACGGTCAAGCCGATCGCAGCTTACAATGCCGGAAATCCGGGCTCCGGAACCGACTACGCCGTCCAGTTTCTTCGTGTTCGCGGCAAGACGCTCCACCCCGACGTGATCGTCATCGCGTTCTTTCCGAACGACTTCGACGACAACCAAGGAATGCGATATTTCCAAAGTATCACCGCCGACAGGCTGGTTCCCGCAAACCTCGCCGAGACCTTCGCGTTTTTCCGAAAAAAGAGCGGGCTGATCGAGTCTCCGCTCTATAACTGGCTCAGCAGCCATTCGCACGCGGTCAATCTTCTCAAACGCCTGGCGGCATGGTCTTCACTCGCCGGCGGCTTGGGGAATTTCGCGGAATTCGTGCAAAGCAGGGCCGATGCCGCGCACATCGAAAAAGGCTTCGCCACCGAGCAGGGCGTCGCTCTGACCGCGACGCTCATGAGTTGGGCCGATAAGGAGGCGCGACGCCTTGGAAGCGATCTGGTCTTCGCGTACATACCGACTTCAGTCGAAGTGGGGCGTTTTCGACGCACGCGGAAATCCGGCGACGACGAGCGCGCGTTCGAAAGCGCCTACGGAGGAATTCACGGACTTCGCATCTCGTTCACGCGAGCGCTCGCGGATTCGCGCCTGCCGCCGGAGCATCTGTATTTCGCCGAAGGCCATTGGACCGCCGAAGCCCACCGCATCGCCGCGCGGGTTCTCACTCAAGAACTCGCGCTGCTGCTGAAGCGTCGCGTGGGCGATCAGAAAGGGCTTTGAAACTCCGACAGCGCCGGAAACTTCCCGTCGCGCTCCGAGAGCACTGGATTCTCGATCGGCCACGGCACGCCAGCCGTATCCCAGCGAACGCCTCTATCGTTTTCGGCCGAGTAGACTGTCGAGACCTGGTAATAAAGCGTAGCACCCTCGCTTAACGCCTGAAAACCGTGCGCGAGACCTTTGGGAACGAAAAGCACGCTTCCCTTCTCGGAGTCGAGCTCGAACGTCTCGAACTTCCCGTACGTGGGCGAGCCGCGACGAAGATCGACGACGACGTCGAAGACTTTTCCAGAGACGCACGTGACGAGTTTATTTTGATCAAACGGCGGCACTTGAAAATGCAAACCGCGGATCACTCCGCGCTTGGAAACCGAGAAATACTGTTCCGCGAGGCTCATCCGCACGCCGTGTTTCGCGCAGAGATCTTCCCGAAAGGTCTTGACGAAAATTCCGCGCGGGTCGCGAAAGATGTCGGCCTTGATTTCGTAACAGCCCGAAATTTTACTTTGACGAAATTCCAAAGGCGTCTGCTCCTCTCATTGCGCTCATGCCGTGAGCGCATTTGCTCATTGCGCTCATGCCGTGAGCGCGTCGCCGATCACGCGCGCCATGAACTCGATCTGCTGCGCCTCGATGGCCGGATAAATCCCGATCCAAAACGTGCGGTTCATGATGAAATCGGCGTTTTCGGTCTTGCCGCTCACGCGAAACTTCACGTCCTTGTACGCGGGCTGGCGGATGAGATTGCCGGCAAACAAGAGCCGTGTGGCGATTTTCCGCGACTCCAGCGCCTGCACGAGCGCGCCGCGATCGATCGGCGCGCCCTCTCGCACCGAAACCGGAAACCCGAACCAGCTGGGCTCGCTTCCCTCGGTCGCCTCGGGCAAAATCAGGAATTTCTCGAACGGCGCGAGCGCGGTCTTCAGCGCCGCGAAATTGCGCTTGCGCGCCTCGATGAACGAAGAAAGTTTTTTCAGCTGCGCGACACCCACGGCGGCCTGCATGTCGGTGAGCTTCAAGTTGTAGCCGACGTGCGAGTACGTGTACTTGTGGTCGTAACCGTACGGAAGATCGCCGAGCTGCCAGGAAAAGCGCTTCTGGCACGTGTTCGCCACACCAGGATTGCACCAGCAATCGCGCCCCCAGTCGCGGATCGACTCGACGACCGACTTGAGCTCGTCGTTGTTCGTCATCACGGCGCCGCCCTCGCCCATCGTGATGTGGTGAGCGGGGTAAAAACTCACGGTCGCGAGATCGCCGTACGTGCCGGCCTTGCGGCCCTTGTATTCCGAACCCAGCGCGTCGCACATGTCCTCGATCAGCCAAAGCCCGTGCTTCTTCGCGATCGCCATCACGGCGTCGAGATCGAACGGATTCCCCAGAGTGTGCGCGACGATGATCGCCTTCGTGCGCGGACCGATGGCTGCTTCGATTTTCTCGGGATCGATATTGTAAGTGGGGATGTGCGAATCGACGAAGACCGGCACGAGCTGGCACTGCACAATGGGGTTTACGGTCGTTGGAAAGCCCGCCGCCGCGGTGATCACCTCATCGCCCGGAACAAGCCTGCGGTCGCCGAGCCTGGGGCTCGTAAGCGCCGAAACAGCGCAAAGATTAGCACTCGACCCCGAGTTGACGAGCAGCGTGTGCTTAATGCCTAAATATCTCGAAAACTCGCGCTCGAATTTCGCCGCGTACCGGCCGGTCGTAAGCCAGAAGTCGAGCGACGAGTCGAGAAGCAGCTCGATCTCATCGGCGTCGAAGACTCTTCCTGAAACCGGAACAGCCGTGCGCCCGGGATGAAACTTCGGCGGATGCGAGGGCGCATGAGCGCCCCATTTCGCGTCGTAGTACTCGCGCGAAAGCTTCAAGATCTCCTTGCGGATCTCGTCGGCCGTACGCTTCGCGGATTCCATTATTTTCCCGAACGCTCGAGGAAGTCGGTGTACCAGGGGACCGTGCGCTTGAGTCCCTCTTCGAGGCTGAATTTCGCCGTCCAGCCGAGCCTTTGCTTTGCCTTGCTCGAATCGAGGTACTGCGCGCGGATCTCCGAGCGCGCCTGGTCGAGGATCGCGGGTTTCAGATCTTCGCGCCCCATGAGCTTCTGGATCTTCTCGACGATTTCGAGCACCGTGATGCCGCCGCCCACGCTGAAGTTGAAGGCCTCGCCGCGGATGCCGTCCTCATGCGCGCGCTCGGCCAAGGCCAGGTACGCGTCCACGACGTCGTCCACGAAAATATAATCGCGGAGCATCTTGCCGTCGCTCCTTAAGACCGGCCGCTCGCCGCGCAAAAGGCTCTTGATCGTGCCAGGGACGATGCGGTTCCAGTTGAGGTCGCCGCCGCCGTAGATATTTCCGCAACGCGCGACCGCGACGGGCAAAGCGTAAGTGTGGGCGTAGGCCATCGAGATCAAATCGGTGCAGCTCTTGCTCACGTCGTACGGATGCCGGCCGTTCGCCGGCATGTCCTCGGTGTACGGAAGCTTCTCGGACTCGCCGTAGGCTTTGTCGCTGCTCGCGACGACCACGCTTTTTACGAGCGAAGCTTGGCGCCGGCACGCTTCAAGCAAATTGTACGTGCCACGCACGTTCGCCTCGAAGGTCGCGAGCGGATTTCTCAACGCCGTATTCACGATCGGCTGCGCGCCGAGGTGAATGACGGTATCGATTTCCTGCTCGTTGATTCCGCGCTCAAGCGAATCATAGTCTTCGAGCTTTCCGTTGACGACCGTCGTGCGATCGATGTCGCCGCTGCGGATGAGCTCGCTCTGCGGATCCCAGTCGCGCACGAGCACCGCGACGTGCGCTTTGCGGCGCAGAAGTTCTTTTACGGCCCACGAACCGACGATGCCCGTGGCGCCGGTCACGAAAACGCGTCGCTCGCCCCACTTGTATGATGTTTTTTCTGCGGTCACTTCCACACCTTCCACGGCGCGTCGCCTTTTTCCCACAGGCTCTCGAGCAGCTGCTTGTCTCTTAGCGTGTCCATCATCTGCCAGAAGCCCTCGTGCCGGTAAGCCATGAGCTGCCCGTCGCGCGCAAGTTTCTCGAGCGGATCGCGCTCCCAAACCGTTTCATCGCCTTCGATGTACTCCAGCACTTCGCGGTTCAACACGAAAAAACCGCCGTTGATCCAGCCTTCGCCGGTCTGGGGCTTTTCCAAAAATTCCACGACTCTTTGCGAGCCTTGCGGCTCGACTCTATCGCCTTCGAATATCACGCTGCCGAAGCGCGCCGGAGGGCGCACGACCGTGACGGTCGCGAGCTTTCCGTGCGATTGGTGGAACTCGACGAGCTTTTTCACGTCGATATCCGAAACGCCGTCGCCGTACGTCAGCATGAAAGTTTTTTCTTTCGAAAGAATCTTCGCGAGGCGCTTGACGCGCCCGCCGGTCATCGTGTGCTGGCCGGTGTCGATCAGATCGACTTTCCAATCAGGCTGCCTGCCGCTCTGAACCGCTGTTTTTCCGCTGGAGAGATCGACGGAAATATCGTTATTGAGCGCGTAAAAGTTGAGAAAGTATTCTTTGATCGTCTCGCCTTTGTACCCGAGCGCCAGCACGAATTCGTTGAAGCCACGCGCCCCGTAAAGGTTGAGGATGTGCCAGAGAATCGGTTTTCCGCCGATCTCGACCATGGGCTTGGCCTTCAGAACCGTTTCTTCGGAAAGACGGGTTCCGAATCCACCCGCTAAAATAACCGTCTTCATGTGGCTCTATTTTTCACAGATTCGGACGCTTCCCGCAAGGTAAACATGGCGGCATGTTACTTGCTCAACGAAATCATTGTGGACGAGCTTTCTTCCCAAAATATCGGGTCACTTATTTTCCTCATACGCGGTCATAAGGTGATGCTCGACGATGATTTGGCTCGACTGTATGGGGTGAAAACCAAGACTCTGAATCAAGCGATCAAGCGCAATGCAAAGCGATTTCCGCCCGACTTTATGTTTCAACTTATTGAAATTGAAAGCAAAAACTTGAGGTCACAATTTGTGACCTCAAGTTTGAATTATGGCGGGCGACGATATTTGCCATACGTCTTTACTGAACTCGGCATCGCAATGTTGTCATCAGTACTAAAAAGCGAGCAAGCGATACAGGTCAATATTGCGATCATGCGGACATTTTTTAAGTTACGAAAACTATTAGCTGAAGACGCGACGCTCGCCCGCAAAATTCAAAAGGCCGTCAGCAATAGCAACAAGCTCTTTCGAGTTGTGTTTGAAAGACTTGACCGCTTAGAGGCCACCGCTCCGATCCTTCCTCCAAACAGAAGAAAAATAGGTATCTAGCCTTATTCAAACTGCGGATAGATGGGCTTGTTCGGCACGTTTTGGATATCGAAGTTAAGTGCCGACAAGAGCAGCTGAAATCCCAGTAAAACCGGCAGAGAGGCGAGCATGACCGTACCGCTTGTAGCCGGGCTTCCGGCTACGGCACCACTGTGCCACTGCTCGATTCCGAACCACGCGCCCGCTACGATCATCGACAGCCCCGTCACGAGCTGGATCGAACCAGGGTTGAAGTCGCGAAGGAAGTAATTGTAAAACACACGCTTCATAAAGCGCGCAAAGTATTTGCCTGGAAAAAGGGCGGCCACGCGCGCGATGCGCAGGCTGCTGCGTTCGCCGGCGTACACGGCGTCCATCGGAACGTCCTCGACGACCGCGCGGATCGTGTTGAGCCGAAAGAGCATGTCGCTCTCGAAAAAATAGCGCGCGTCGATTTTATCGAGCGGAAGAAGTTTCAGCGCCGAAACGTGGATCGCCGTGTAGCCGTTGGTGGGATCCATCACGTTCCAGTAACCGCTCGCGAGCTTGTTCACGAACGACAGCACGGCGTTTCCGAAGAGCCTTGCCAACGGCATCGATTTCAGCGACTCGAGAACGAAAAAGCGGTTCCCCTTCGCATAGTCCGCTTTACCGTCAAGGATCGGCTTCAGGAATTTCGGAATGAGCCTTGGATCCATCTGCCCGTCGCCGTCGAGTTTGACCACGATCGAAGCGCCGTCCTTAATCGCAGCGCGATAGCCGGTCACCATCGCGCCGCCCACGCCGCGGTTTTCAGGGTTGAAAAGCACCTTCACGCGCGGATCGCGGCAGCTCTCCTGAACGTGCGCTCCGGTGCCGTCGGGGCAGCGGTCGTCGACGACATAGATCCGCTCGATGGACGGGCCGATCCCAGCAAGCACGTCGAGAATTTTTTCCTTCACGCGAAAGCACGGAACGACGGCGGCGATCATGCGCGCCTTCCGTTTTTGAACGCCACAGAGCATGCGAGGCGGAAGCATCGTCTCATCAGGCGCGTAAACAGCGGATAGTGCATGGCTACAATATACACGATCCAGGCGTAAATTCCGTGCAGCAAGTAACGCATGGCCGACTCGTGCTCCATCGCCTTCCAATACGTGGAATAGAGGAGCAGAACCGAGGCGATCATGGCCAGGCTCGACGCGAACGCCGCCAAGTGCTGTCGAGGCCTCAATGCCAACCCCATGATGCTCAAGAGCGCGAACGGCACCAGAAACTGTTTCTTGTAATATACCCATACAAACGGAAGGACGTGGTGCCGTAGGTTCGCGAAGTCAGGATGCAGCAGGCTTTCGAAGGTGAAAGAATACCGATCGGGCTGCGCGATCGTCTCGAGCGAATGCGCCCACAATAGCTGCGCGCACGCGGCTCCGGCCGCCAACGCAAGAACTCGGCGCACGCGCGCCTTCCAGCCGTTATCCCGAAACCACAGCGCGGAGGCGAGAAAACACGGCACGACCGCGGGAAGCAAAACCATCGCCAAAGGCGCCTTGCTGATCCGCGCGAAATATCCCAGACCGAACGCGAAAAGCATCTCCGCGACCACGCCTTCCCCGCGTCGGGGCCGCGAAAGCTCAAGAAGCACCGCCGCCGTGACGAGCACGGCCATCGCCTCGCCGTACCAGCTGCGCATCACCATCGTTCGAACCCAGGAATCCGAAAAAAACAAGAGCGAGAACACCGCCGCGAGAAACGCCGACTCCGTGACGCTTGGCCAGCGCCGCCGCACGCCCGCGGCCATGATCCAATAGAGAAGAAATCCGAAAATCAGAGGGAGCGCGGCGTCCGCCGAACCCATCCAACGCTCCGGAACGAACGCGGTGAAAAGATTCGCGAGCAGAGGATAACCCGGAATGTAGCTTGAAACCTCGAACTCGCGCAGGTAGCGGGTAAATCCCAGCTCGTGCAGCTTGCGAAATGAAGACCACCAGAAATGCAGCTCATCGCCCATGGCCGGACCGCGAAAAAACATCGCGAACGCGACGTCATTCAAAACTTGCAAAGAAAAGAGCGCAGTCACGACAATCGCCACCCGCCGGGCGACTCCGCGCAAGGCTTCCACCTGCCGCACCGCGACCGGCGTCGAAGACGTTCGCGAGCGATACAGCTTCATTCCGGCATAAGTCCAGAACGGAAGCGAAAGAAACACAAGCGTCGGCGCGGGCCCGGTCGCAAGCCCGATCGCGGAGCAACCCATCACCAAAAACGAGCCGAGGCCCGCGAGCGAAAACAGCGCCGCGGGCGGAATCATCATGAGAACAAAAACCCAGAACGCCGCAAGAGGAAGCGCGATGAGCAAACGCCCCGTCCAAAGCCCTGAAACCGCCGCTACTCCCGCCAGGGCATTGTCCCAGAAGACGCGAACCAAAACAGCGGGCTTGATGAAACAAACAAAGGCCAGG
>JACPKS010000066.1 GCA_016186905.1 Deltaproteobacteria bacterium | reverse complement strand
GGGGGGGGGGGGGGGGGGGGGGGGGGGGGGGGGGGGGGGGGTAGTATTAGTGTAAGAAGAAACATGCATTTAGGTTAGATTTGTCAGTCAATAACGAGGGACAGACATCTCAAATAAGGGAGGATGTATGGAAGCGAAATTATTTCTTAATAAGGTTTGCAGGAAGGTTATTATAAATTTAATAATTGTAGTGGCCACAGTAGCGGTTGTGGGGTTGGCTTATCCCAGCAGAGCGGAGGCGCTCAAAACGTACGTTAATGGAGTGTTATGTTGCAGCACAGACAGCGGTGGGGCTGAGCAAGGAACATGTTGCGATCTAGCAAAATTCTCAATCAAAAAAGCTTCATGTAAAGTAAAAAGCACTGCTTCGAGCCGCACTTGCTCGACCTACACCACCCAAGCCACTTGCAGCGCAAACAATAATTGCGAGTGGAAGTGACCTCAGGTTTCAGGGCCGGTACCGCCATGCCCGGCAATCCAAGCGCGCCAACAAGGAGTTCCGCGGGCGTCAACGTGAAATGCCCGCCAAAAATCACGGTTAGCGCGGGCAGCCCGCTGAGTCTGGTTGATCCGCCGGCCGACTTCAAAAGAAGCACTTGTCGGGATGCAAAACCTGCACTTTGAAATCCGGGACGTATCTGTGCAAGCGATGGAACGCAATCTAGTCGCGAGAAACCCCGATCATCCGCCGAAAGGCGCGCAGATACGCCTCGCCCGCCTTTGAATCGCGCGCGACCGATTCGGCCCATTCCCCCATTTCCGTGATCGATTTCTCGAGCGACCGCGACGAAAGCTTGTTCGACACGTCGACGTAAACCTCGAGCGCTGGCACGTTATAGCTGCAAAACACGAGAAGCGCGCCGCTTCCGCTCGGTACCGTGCGCGCGTATCCGTCGGCAAACGCGAGGCGGCTGATGCCTTCGGAATTGGCGAGGTTCCAATACTGCAGGTATCCGCCGTCGCTATCCTTGTTGGTGAAAACATTGGATGTGAAGCGCGAATTTGGAACCAGCGGATGGTCGACGTAAATCTCGTAGTTCACGCGCGTGAAATTCCCCTGCATTGCTTCAACGCTTGATTCGATGATCGCGGAGATGTGGTTTTTCTGTTCGCCGAAAGCCGAAATCACCGCCATCGCGAGCTCGGCGTCGGCGCGCATGAGGCGCATTCCGTAAATCATGTGAAACGGAGAATCGGTTTTCGATTCGACGGCCATGACGGTCTCGCCGCGTTCCAGCTGCTTGCGCGCATCGGACGTGAGCTTTTCGATTCCAAACGCCCGCTCGCAACGGCTGCGAGCGGACGGCGCGTTCAGGCTTGACGCGTTCGCATCCAGCGCCTGTGACAAAACAGCGCCGATCAGGCAGAATAAAAGAATGCCGACGATGCGAGCAAACATGGTCAATCGCAACATGAGCGGGCCCTTTCCCCAAAACCGTATTGATGCAGTGCATATAGCACGAAGGTAGGCTTTGGTGAAACGGATATTTTCTGGAATTACCGGTGGGTTCGCCGCGGGCTTTAAAGCGCCGCTTCAAGCCGCGGCGCTGATTTTAAAGACCCCTGCTCTGGCCGCGCTGGTAGTGATTCCGCTCGCGATCAATATCGCGCTTTACGTCCTGTTTTTCCGATACGGATCGAGCTTTCTTGAGGGACTGATCCAGTCCTGGACCGCCCAATGGAGTTCCAACCTTCCGGCATGGGCCGCGTGGGTCGCGCCGATCGGCCGGATCGGACTGAAAGTTCTGGCGTGGCTTCTTCTGATCCTCGTCTCAGCGCTTTCGTTCACGCTCGTGAGCGGAATCATCGCCGCGCCCTTTAACGATTACCTGAGCGCCATGACCGAGCGGGTCTGTCGCCGACGTCTCGGGCTTGGCGAACCTGACAATCCACATGCGCCAATTGGGTTCATGGGAGTGATTCGGCTCGAAGCCAAGCGCACGCTGATTTTGCTTTTCGGCGGCGCCATCGCGTTTTTCGTGGGCTTTCTTCCATTGATGCAGCTGCCCGCGCTCGCGATGGGCGCGATGCTCGTGGCGTTCGAGTATTTCGGGATTCCGATGTCGCGCAAAACCGCGAAACTCGCGCCCGTGTGGTGGTTTACGCTGAAAAACTGGCCTGAAAGCCTGGGGCTTGGCGCGTTTCTGCTGCTTTTGATGGCTCTGCCGTTCGCAAGCATCGTCTACATCCCGCTCGCGGTCGTGGCGGGAACGATGATCCACGCGAGAGAAAACGAGTACCGCGTCCACTAATGTTTTTGCCGGTTTTGCTGGCAGCTTTTTGGCTGTGACTTCGTCAGCACCCTTTTGAAAAATCCTCACAGCCCGTTTAGGGATGCTCCGGTTTTTCAAAAGGGTTCTTCCTCGTCTCGCTCAAAAATCTTTGCAAATTCCGGCAAAAACTTAGTGGACACGGTACGAGTTCCGGGAGCCGCATCGGTATGCCATCACGTACGGCGGAGGGTGCCGCGCCTGATTTGAAATATCCTAGGCCCGTCGCTTGTCATGAGTTCGATTCCCTCGCCTTCAAACTGATTCTTCGTGAGGTATTCGCGGGTGCCGATGAGGTCGCGTCCCCACTCCACGATCCGGCTGAAGGCCAGGTGATCCCAGAATTTCCCGAACGGCCTTCCTTTGACCGCGCCGGTGACGAGGATCGCGATGCGTGCGGTGACCGTGCGCAGAAAATTCTTGAAGCCGTCGCGAGTTTTCGCGCGGATGAGCAAGTGCAGATGATTGCCGACGTTCGCGAACTGCGCGACGGCAACGTGATTTTGCGCTGCCGCCGCATCAATCACCGCTCGGA
This sequence comes from Deltaproteobacteria bacterium, assembly GCA_016186905.1. GTDB lineage: Bacteria > Bdellovibrionota > UBA1018 > UBA1018 > UBA923 > JACPKS01. The sequence goes on along the minus strand of JACPKS010000066.1, from coordinate 27,588 downwards.
TGCGCTCGGCGTGCGCCCTGGATAGCATCGAGCGCGTGCCGATGGCCTTCGATGCACGAAGCACGAGGTGCATCGATTTTTTCGTCGCGATGGGACGATATTTTTTCCGTTTGCCGACGGAGTGCTTTCCTCCATGACGCGTGGGAGATTTCTCAAACATCTCGAGCTGACGGGCCTTTTTCGACATCGGACGAGTTTTTAGCCCGATTTGTAAAGGGGCAATATCATTTTGCGCATACAAACCAGGGCGGGAAAAAAGTGGATGCGGATCGGGGATGTAAACAGCCTTCCGATAACAGCACCCGGCAGTCGGTATTCCCCAAACGCCACCGCCCAGGTTCAATAATGCTGCCTAAAAAGTGTCACCTGTGTCGCCGGAATGGACCCTACGGGGCACGGGATCGGAATACGGAATCGGAGCCTTGGCCACGGACCTTAAGGCTGCGAACCGCGTACCACGGCCGAACCGACACGGTTCAGGCGCAGTATCTGGCCGTCACCCCGGAATTTTCAGGTACGCGTAAAAGAATTTAAGAAACTCGCTCACCGTCACTGAAATCCCGTTCCACGTTTTCCACCAACCCTGTTCGTCGAACGGTTCGTGTTCGAGCCAGGTCACCTCGATGTGGGCGTCCTTGGGGAGGATCTTGCGGAAGATGTAGCTGGCGCGGCGAACGTGATAAACGCTCGTCACGAGCAGGGCGCTTTTCAAGCGCCGGTCGCGCATGAATTTCTCGACCTGCTTCGCGTTTTCGATCGTATTGGTGGCGACGTTTTCGAGGATCAGGTTGCGCTCGTCGATGGGGCCTACGAACTTGATCTCGCGCAGGATCCCTTTCATTTGAACCTGGGGATCGATTCCCGAGATGTAGAGCAGACGGCCACGGCCTTTTTCGTAAAGCTCCAAGGCGAGGCGAATGCGGCCCTTTCCGCCCGTAAGACAGACAATGACGTCAACCGGCTCGAAGTCCGCATCGAGCCGGGCTCTTTTGGGGAGTTCGGAATACACCGCGCTCGCCATCCAAAGGGTCACAAGAAACATGACCGCCAGAGCGGAGAGAAACCCCGCCGTCCACCAGAAGAAACGCTTTGGAATCGGCTGCAGGCGCGCTTTCATACCCTTTAAGCATAGCGGCACCCCTTGCCCCACGGCAAGGCCTCCAGAGGCCTAAGCCCGATCACGGAGACCTTGCAAAGAGTTGATCTTTCAAGTACATATCTTTCCAAAGCTTTGTTTTGAAAGGAACGATTTATGGCGCGCATGTGTGATTTTTGCGGAAAACGTCCGACGACAGGCAACCTGGTCAGTCACTCCAACATCAAGACGCGCACGCGTTGGCTGCCGAACCTCAAGAAGGTGAAGCACTTCGTGAACGGTGCCACGACGACGGTTTACTCGTGCACCCGTTGCATCAAGACCGGGCTGGTCGTGAAGCCGCCGGTTCGGACCTTTAAGCCCGAAGCTCGTTCGAACACTTAGTCTCTCGCTTTGGATAAGTCTCTCTTTCAGTTCGCGAATCGGCGGAGTGATCATCCCCGAAAGAGCGTACACTCGATCTCGACAAGCGCGCCCTTCGGAAGCGCGCTTACCGCGACCGTCGAGCGCGCGGGCCGATGGCCTTCAAGTCTTCGCTCGTAAACGGCGTTCACTTCCGCGAAAGCCTTCATGTCGGTGAGAAAAATCGTCGTCTTCACGATCTGGTCCAGTCCCGCGCCTGCCGCGATCAACACCGCGCGTATGTTATCCATGATTTTTTCGGTCTGTTCGGCGGGTGTCGCGCCCACGAGCTGACCGCTTTTCGCGTCGAGCGGGATCTGCCCCGAGCAAAACACGAACTTTCCCGCTTCGATCGCCTGTGAATACGGCCCGATCGGAGCCGGTGCGTCTCCAGACCGTACCTCGTAAAGTTTCGCTTCCATCGGTTACTCGTCCCCCAGCTGCTGCGCCTCGATCACGGTGATCGTGGCCATGTTGATCACGTCCTCCACGTCCGAGCTCATCTGCAGCACGTTGATCGGCTTTTTCATCCCCACGAGGATCGGCCCGATCGCCTCGGCCCCGCCCAGCCGCATCAGCAGCTTGTAGGCAATGTTGCCCGACTGCAGGTCCGGGAAAATCAGGATGTTGGCCGGGTCTTTGAGCGTGCTGAACGAGTAATCGCCCTTGAGGATTTCGGGCACGAGCGCCGTGTCGGCTTGCATCTCGCCGTCAAGGACGAGATCCGGGCGTTTCCGTTTGGCGATCCCCACCGCGCGCGCGACCTTTTCGGCATACGGATGCTTGTTGCTGCCGAAGTTCGAAAACGAGAGCATCGCCACGCGCGGTTTTTCGTCGACGAAGTTCCGCGACATGTCGGCCGTGCAGATCGCGATGTCGGCGAGATCCTCGGCCGAGGGATCGATGTTGACGGTCGTATCGGCGAAGAAGACCACGCGGCGCTTGAAGATCAGCATGTAGATGCCCGCGAGCTTGTCGCCCGGGTTCACGCCCACGATCTGGATCGCGGGCCGAATCGTCTCGGGATAGCTCTGCGAAATGCCGTTGACGAGCCCGTCGGCATCGCCCTGGTTCACCATCATGCAACCGTAGTAGCTCGGATTCGTGAGCGACTGGCGCGCGAGCGAAAGCGTCATGCCTTTGCGCGCGCGTATTTCGGTCCACACCTTCGCGTATTCCTCAAGCTTGGCGCTCGTGGAGGGATGCACGATCCGCACTCCCGCGAGCGACTGCTCAAGGCCGTGGGCCGCGATCGCAGCACTCACCTTCTCGCGCCGCCCGAGCAGGATCGGTTCGCACACGCCGTCTTCGAGGAGCGCGACGCAGGCTTTGAGGATCTTGGGATGGTCGCCTTCGGGAAAGACCACCGTCTTGCGATCGCTACCCTTCTTCACCTTCTTTTTCACCGAGCGCATCACCGTGAACGTGCTGCCCAAGAGCTGCTCGAGCTGGCTGCGATAATCCTTGAGATCGATTTTCTTCTGCGCAACACCGCTGTCCATCGCGGCCTTCGCGACGGCGGGTGCCAGCGAAAGCAGCACGCGGCGGTCGAACGGCTTGGGAATGAGATAATCGCGCCCGAAGGTGAACGTCTGCCCGCCGTACGCGCGCGAAACGCTGTCGGGCACCTCTTCCTTGGCGAGCGCTGCGAGCGCTTTCACCGCGGCCATTTTCATTTCTTCGTTGATCTGGGTCGCCGAAACGTCGAGCGCCCCGCGGAAAATAAACGGGTATCCCAAGACGTTGTTCACCTGGTTGGGATAATCGCTCCGGCCCGTCGCCATGATCGCGTCTTTTCGCACCGCCGCGACTTCCTCGGGGGTGATCTCGGGATCCGGGTTGGCCATCGCGAAAACCAGGGGATCCTTGGCCATCGACGCGACCATCTCTTTCGTGATCGCGCCCTTTGCCGACAGGCCCACGACGGCGTCGGCGCCCTTCATCGCTTCGGCAAGCGTTCGAAGCGAAGTCTCGCGCGCGAATTTTTCCTTGTACGGATTCATCCCCTCTTTGCGGCCCTTGAACAAAACGCCCCCGGTGTCGACCATAATGAGGTTCTCGGCGCGCACGCCAAGCTGCAGGTACATGTTGGCCGAGGCGATGCAGGCGGCCCCCGCGCCGACGAAGACGCAGCGGATTTTCTCGATTTTCTTTCCGATGACCTCGAGCGCGTTCAGAAGCGCCGCTCCGCTGATGATCGCGGTGCCGTGCTGGTCGTCGTGAAAAACCGGGATCTTGAGTTCCTTGCGAAGCGTTTCCTCGATGTAGAAGCACTCGGGCGCTTTGATGTCCTCGAGGTTGATCCCGCCCACGGTCGGTTCGAGATAGCGGCAGGCGCGGATCACGTCGTCCGGATCGGCGGCGTTGAGCTCGATGTCGAAGACGTCGATGCCGGCGAATTTCTTGAAGAGCATCCCCTTGCCTTCCATGACGGGTTTCGCGGCAAGGGGGCCGATATTGCCGAGGCCGAGTACCGCGGTACCGTTGGTCACGACGGCGACGAGATTTCCGCGCGCGGTGTATTTGCCGACGTCAAGCGGGTTTTCGGCGATCGCGCGGCACGGGCCCGCAACGCCGGGCGAGTACGCAAGCGAAAGATCGCGCTGCGTGGAGGACGGTTTGGTCGGGACGACCTCGATCTTTCCGGGCCGCCCCCTGCTGTGGTATTCGAGTGAATCCTCGTAGATGCCCATGTCTTTGCGATTATCAGATTGCGCGCGTCCGCTTTCAAGAAGATAATTTTAATTAAGAATGCGATCGAGTTTGCATCTAGGCATTGCGGTTGCGATCTCTTGTGCCGCGGCCAGCGGCGTGCCTGCCGCCGGCGCGAAGGACGCGCGTCACGGCGGCGTTTCGCAGACGTTGAGCGTGCTTGCGCCTCCCATGGCTTCGCAGTCGCGCGCATCCGGCGAACTTACCGCGGCCGTCACCGGCGCGACCTACGGCACGTCAAAAAATTTCGCGGGCGACCGCGCTTCGGTTCCGTTAACGGCTGGAACCGCCTATCGCGCCAATCGGGCGGTCGGCTCGCTGGCGTACGGTTTTTCCGGAGCGCTCACGGCCTTCGCGGACCTTTCGTACGTCACGAGCATGGTCGATACGGCGCGGATCTCGATCTCGGAGTCGAAGCTTGGCGACACGGACGTCGGCCTGCGTTTTGGGTCGGAGTTCGGCCGTTTTCGCGTGATGGCCGAAGCCGGCGCGCTCATCCCCGCCTATTCGCGCGCCTCCACGGCGGAGTGGTCGCGGCTGACCGCGGCTTCAGCACTTCCTCCCGGCAACGGGATCCACGAGTATTGGGGATTGGCCGCGGCGGAGGCGCCGCTCGCCGGTGATTTTTTTCTGGGATTGGGCGCGGGCGCCGCGTATCGAGCCGCGGGGTTCTCCAATCCGCTTCGATTCGCGGGTTATCTCAAGTACGAACGCTGGCGCGAGTTTTTCGTGAAGGCCGGAGTGTTCGCCGAAACGCCGCTGACCGAAGATGAGTTCGCGGGCTCGACCGCGCCGGTGGCCGAGAGAGCCTCGACGGTTTTGGGCGGAAGCTCCGCCCTGAACTCGATCGATCCGGCGTTCATGAAACTCGATACCTCGGCGGGCGTTTACGTGAATCACTGTGTATTTCTCTCGGCGGGATTTCAGACCGAGCTTACGGGCCGCAATACTTCGCAAGGGACGTTTTTTCTCGCAAGCCTGGGATATCACTTCGGTGGCCCGGCGGCAGTACCCTCGTATGGCCCGAAAACCGAGGCTGATCGCGAAGGCTCGCGGGGCTTTCGCCAATATTATTTCTCGGCCACGGTGACCAAGGTCAATCGTTCGCAAGGTCTTTTTCTCATCGACAAGGGAGCGACGTCCGGGGTCCAGGCCGGAGAAACACTGGACGTCTTCGCGCCTGATCCGAGCGGCGAAACCTTGGGCGAGACCGTGGGGCGCGCCAAGGTGATCGAGGCGGGGCCCACGCGATCCAAACTCAAAATCACGGAAACCTTCGGTACCGAAAGCGGCGGCGCCGAAATCAAAGAAGGATTTGTGGTCAGAAGGCCGCTGCATTAGAATATGGCATTGCAGGGTGATCCCATTTAACGACGTGACAAAGAGCAGGAGCAGACATGTCTAGAATCGGCGGAGTTATGAGGTTTGTAGTGATTTTCGCGACGGCTTTCGCCGCCGCGCGTAATGCGCACGCGCTCAAATTTTCGAACCAGTTCGTCGAATTCGAGCTTCCGAACATGAAGTGGAACTGCGCGCTCGAAGGCGCGGAATGGGTCTGTCAGAGCACCGACGAGCAGAAAAAACGCGACGCGATCGTCGTTTTGGCGGCAAAGCTCAAAGGCGAACAGGACTCGCTCGACAAGTACCAGGAGTACCTAAATAAGGCACGCGCGTTTACAGGGCCGGGCGGAAAAGCGATGAGCTCGCAGCCCAAGTACGCCAAGGCAGCCGAGCTCAACGGCCAGCCGTGGATCGATTCACTGCACTTAGAGTCTGAAATCCCCGGCTTTTACACGCGTTACCTCGCGACCGTGAAGCAAGACATCGGCGTGCTCGTGACCTACTCGATCAACAAGGTGAAATACCAGGATTACCTCGGCGAATTCGAAGGGATGGTGAAAAGTCTTAAAGTGTTCCGTAAAGCCGGCGGCGTGAACACGAACACGGCGCAGTCGATCTTTCAGCAGGGGCAGCTCCCCGGCTCGTTTACCGCGCAAAACGTTTTTCCCGATCAGCAGGCTCCGCCTGCCGCGGATAAGCCCAAAAAGGCCGCCAAACAAGAAGACAACACGATTCTCTTTCTGATCGTGATCGGCGCGGCGGTGGCGTATTTCATTTGGAAGCGCAAGCGCGGCAAATCCTAACTATGACGCTTTGACTACCTTGATCTTCTTGTCCCGCTCATCGCATGCCCGTAATTGAGCGTATACTTCTCGGTTCCTAATCCACCCTGATGGACGGCCACGAGCTCAAAGCGCTCGTTCAAAATGGGAGCTCCGCTCGAGCCGATTTCGGTATCGCAGGTGTGCACGAAGTAAATGTTTCGCGTTTCGTAGAACGCGCAGTCCTTGTGGCTCACCGACTTGATCTCGCCTGCCGGATGATGAAAGATCACGAGTTTTTCGCCCGGAAGCGGCGCGGTCTGCGCGATCCGGTAGAAGCCGTATTTCGCGCCCGGCTTGCCGTCGAGCCGAAGGATCGCGATGTCGTCCTTTTTGGAATAATGGATGACGCCGGTCACGCGGTACGCTTCAGGCTCGTCGTTCTCATTCAGAAACGCGAAAGTCACGAGGTACTCTCGGTAACGTTTGTCCAGGCAGTGCCCGCCGGTCAGAAGCGTATCTTCGCCGATGAGCGAGCCCGTGCAGTATGAACGCCAGCCGAAAATGTCTGGCATCGAGATTCGCGCGGTAGGCGCGGAAGCCCGATAGATCGCAGACGCCGGATCAAAATCCCTCACCCGCTCGATGTTATTCGCGCCGACGATGATTTCCGGTTGCGGCTGGTTCCAGCGCGGTCTTGCCTGTGCGTGTGCCGTTGAAAAACCTGCGAGCGCGAGCGCGCAGCCAAAAAGAAAAGACGCTGTGATGCGGTTCATATCCACTCCTAGTGGATGAATTAGAACGTAACCGTCTCGCTTCGGCAAGTTCACTCTAGCCGCCGCGCTACATCGTTCTGAAGGCCCGCCGAACCGCGCTGGGGCCCGATTGTCACCAGAATCATCCGTCGCGGATCGAAAAGAGCGCTTGCGAGATCCTGAATCTCGCGGGCGGTTACGGCGCCGACCGCTTCGCAAATCTCGCCGACGCTCACGTGGCCTCGCAAAAACATCTCGTCGCGCGCGTTGCTCATCATCCGGTTTTCGACGGAATCGGATGCGAGCAGCAGAGTCCCTTTGATGTTTTCCTTCAGCGACCTCAAAGTGCCGCGATCAAGCGGCCGCTTGCGCAGCCGCACGAGCTCGCGGCCCGCGATGTCGAGGCAAGTCGAGGCGTCCTCGGGCGCGGTACCCGCGTAAATCGTGAGCAAGCCGCAATCCGAGAACGGCGAATGCGCCGAGTACACCGAATACGCCAGCCCCTTTCTTTCGCGGATTTCCTGGAAAAGCGCCGAGCTCATCCCCCCTCCGAGGCGGGTATTGAGAAGATGCATGGCGTACCGCCGTGGATGCCTATGGGGCAGGCCTGGAAACCCGAGCACGAAATGCGTCTGTTCCAGCGCGCGTCTTACGTGTTTCGCTCCTGATGCACGCACCGTGAGAGGGCCAACGCGCTCGCTGTACACGCCGCTGCGCGCGGAGCGCGCAAGGCGGGAGACGGATGTCGAGACCGGCGCTTGAGCGCGGATTTGTCCAAAGTGTCGATTGAGCAGCGTTACTACTTCCCCGTGCCCAACATCCCCGCACACGGAGATCACCATGTTCCTGGGCGAATATCGCCGGCGAAAATACGAGACCACCGCCTTCCGATCAAACGACGAAACCGTCTTCTGGTTCCCCAGAATCGGCTTTCCAAGAGGATGACTCCCAAACGCTTTCTCAAAAAAGAGGTCGTGGACGTATTCTTCGGGATTGTCTTCGATCATCGATATTTCCTGCAGGATGACCTTGGTTTCGCTGACGATCTCGCCGGCGTCGAATCGCGACTCGAGCAGCACGTCGCTTAAAATGTCGGCCGCGAGCTTGAGGTCGCGCGCGAGCGTGAGAACGTGAAAGCACGTGTACTCGCGCGACGTGAACGCGTTGAAGTCGCCGCCGACGCGGTCGATCGATTCGGCGATTTCTGCAGCCGACCGTTTGCGCGTCCCCTTGAACATCATGTGTTCAAGAAAGTGCGAGATCCCCGTCTCGGATGGAGCTTCATGACGCGTGCCAGCTCGAACCCAGACGCCGATCGACAGCGACTGGAACTGCCGGGGGCGTTCCGTCACCACGACCGTGCCGTTTCGAAGAACGGATCTCTGTAACGCCGACTTCGGTTTCAAGGCTTGCCGAAAAAACGACCTTTTAGTTCACGCCCGGAGTGCCGTTGCCGGTACCGGAAAGCTGGCTTCCCCGTGGCGGCGTATTGCCGTTGCGATCGTCGCGCTCGCTGCCGCGGTCGCCGCGGTCACGGTCGCCACGGCCTCCGCGATCGCCTCGTCCGCCGCCGAAACCGCCGCGTCCTCCACGGTCGCCGCCTCGATCTCCTCCCCGTCCGCCGCGATCGCGTCCACCGCCTTCGCCCGGATCGGGCATGCCCGCCGGACGTTCGATCAGAACCTTGCGGCTCAAGCGGATCTTGCCGTTGCGATCGACTTCGAGAACCTTCACATCGACCACGTCGCCTTCCTTGAAGAAGTCGCGCACGTTGTTCACGCGCTTGTGATCAATCTCCGAGACGTGCAGAAGACCATCGGTGCCCGGCATAATTTCGACGAATGCGCCGAAATCCACGATCGAGCGAACCGTGCCTTTGTAAATGGCGCCGACTTCCGGCTCGGCGATGATGTCGCGGATCATCTGCTCGGCCTTCGCCGCCGCCGCCACATCGGTCGCGGCGATCTTGATCGTACCGTCGTCTTCGACGTCGATCTTGACCTTCGTCATCTCGATGATCGATTTGATCACCTTGCCGCCCGACCCGATGACCTCGCGGATTTTCTCCGGCTTGATCTTCATCGTCGTGAAGCGCGGAGCATGCAGCGAAACGACCTCGCGCGGCCGCGTGATGGCCTCCGCCATCTTCGAAAGGATGTGCATGCGGCCTTCATGCGCCTGCTCAAGTGCTGCGCGCATGATCCGCTCGTTCACGCCCTCGATCTTGATGTCCATCTGGATGGCGGTGACGCCGTCTTTCGTACCGGCAACCTTGAAGTCCATGTCGCCCAGGTGGTCTTCGTCGCCCAAGATGTCGCTTAAGATCGCAACACCGCTGCCCTCCTTGATGAGACCCATCGCGATGCCCGCGACCGGATGCTTGAACGGAACGCCGGCATCCATCAACGCCATCGAACCCGAACAGACCGAACCCATCGAGCTCGAGCCGTTGCTCTCGAGCACTTCGCAGACGACGCGCACGGTGTACGGGCACTCGTCCTCGCCCGGCATCACGTTCGCGAGCGCGCGCTCGGCTAAAGCGCCGTGGCCGATCTCGCGGCGGCCCGGCGAGCCCACGCGGCCCGTTTCGCCGACGGAAAACGGCGGGAAGTTGTAGTTGAGCATGAAACGCTTGTTGTAGATGCCACGCATGACGTCGACCATCTGTTCGTCGTCGCCCGTTCCGAGCGTGATGGCCGCAAGAACCTGCGTTTCGCCGCGGGTGAAAAGCGACGAGCCGTGCACGCGAGGGAGCATCCCCGCTTCGACCGAGATCGGACGGATGTCTTTCGTTCCGCGTCCGTCGATACGCTTGCTCTTCGAGAGAATCATCTCTCGCATCTTCGCGTACTTGATGTTCTCGATGATGGCTTTCACTTCCTTGGTCTTCGCGCCAAGCGTGACCTTATCGGCGCCGGATGCCTCAAGCGGCTTCACGACGGCTGCGAGGGCTGCGTCCATCGCCTTGTCGTACGTCTCGTAGCGCTTCATCTTGTCGTGCGTGCCCAGAGCTTCGTCGATGAGTTTTGATGCGGCCTTTTCGACGGCTTTCTTCGTGGACTCGTCCACGGCTTTGATCTCAAACTCGCGTTTTTCGATCGAGCCCGTTTTCGCGCGCAGCTCTTCGATGCATGCCGTGACCTTCTTGATCTGCTCGTGACCGAAGAGAATTCCCTGAAGGACTTCTTCCTCCGGAACCACGCGCGCGCCGCCTTCGACCATCATGATGGCGTTCTTGGTGGCGGCGATGAATACTTCCATATCGCTGTCTTCCTGCTCCTTCAACGTGGGATTACAGACGAACTTTCCGGCGACGCGGCCCACGCGGCAGGCCGCGGTCGGGCCGCTGAAAGGAATATTGGAAATGGTAAGCGCTGCCGAAGCGCCGATGCTCGCGACCACGTCGGGATCGTTTTCCTTGTCCACGCTCAGCACGGTCGCGATGACCTGCGTGTCGAACTGATAGCCTTCCGGAAAGAGCGGGCGGATGGGCCGGTCGATCATTCGCGAGGTCAGCGTGGCGTCGTTGCTGGGACGGCCTTCACGCTTGAAAAATCCGCCGGGGATGCGTCCCGCGGCATAAAACTTCTCCTGGAACTCGACGGTCAGCGGAAAAAAGTCGATGCCCTCTCGCACCGATGTGCTGCTGACGGCCGTAACGAGCACCATCGTCTCGCCATAAGTGACGAGCACGGCGCCGTCGGCCTGCCGGGCGAGCTTTCCGGTTTCGATCGTGAGTTTTCTCCCTCCGAAGTCGCAGGAAACGGATACTGGGTTGAACATGTAAAATGACCTCCTCTGTGATTTCACGCGAGCGTCCCGCGCGATTTATTCTTGCGCGTGAGTGTCTCACGCGTTAGCCGGATAGTTTTTTACCCGGCTCGAACAATGTTTAGTGTTAACGGTATTGATCGTTGGAATGGACCGCTTCGCGCCTCAACTGAAGCGTATTACTTGCGAAGCTCAAGCTTGCCGATCAGCGTCTGGTATCTCTGCAGGTCCGTATCCTTCAAATAGCTGAGCAGCCGCCGGCGTTGGCCGACGAGGTTCAGCAGCCCACGTTGCGTTGAAAAATCCTTGCGGTTGCCACGCAGGTGTTCCGTAAGCTCGTTGATGCGATTCGTAATCAAAGCGACCTGGACTTCCGGGCTTCCCGTATCCGACGCCGCGGTCCGGAACTTTTCGAGGATTCCGGCCGTCTTTTGCTTTTGTGCCAAAGTCTGTTGTGGCAAGGTTGTTCTCCTTCGTTCTTTTACCTTTTTTCTTAATGTGCCACTGTATAGCATCAAGCGATTCCCGCCGTCAATATTGGGTATTTCCACTGCGCGCAGCCGCCATTCTCGGCAAAAGTTCGCTGCTCACCTCGCCTGCTGGCTCGAGTTCGCAGCAAACTTTACCTCGAACGCCGGCTGCGCGACTGGATTCCGAGCCTAAAACTTCGCCGAACTCGACCGAAGGGAGGTGAGGCGAATTTTATGGCGAGGAAGCCGGTCGCGCTATCCGATGAGACCGCGGTAAAACTCCCGCAGTTTCTCGAGTACGCGGGTTTCGATCTGTCGTGCGCGCTCGCGGGTCAAACCGAAACGGTCCGCGATTTCCTGAAGGGTCTTGGGGTGCTCGGAAACCATTCTTTCCGAAAATACCGTGAGCTCCTTTTCCTGCAGGGTGGTCGCGAATTCATCGAGATTTTTCTTCAGGATATTCAGAAGCTCGTGCTCGGCAAGCATCTCTTCTGGCGATTCCGCGCGATCGGGGAGCGAATCCATATGGGTGGCGCCGCCCTCTATTTCGCCCAAGGGCGCATTCAGGCGCAGCTCGCTACCCTGACCGCCGAGCCGCTGTTCCATTTCGCGCACGTCCTGCTCGCGCACGTGCAGGCGATCGGCCAGAAGCTTGGGCCCGGCCGGCAGGCCCTGGGCTTCGAGCCTCTCCTTTTCCCGGATCAGGTGAAAAAAGAGCTTCTTTTGCGCCTGGGTGGTTCCGACCCGAACAAGCCTGAAATTATCGAGGATGTATTTGAGGATGTAAGAGCGAATCCACCAGCTCGCGTAATACGAGAGTTTCGCGCCCTTGGTCGGATCGTATTTCGAGACCGCTTTCATGAGGCCGACGTTCCCCTCCTGAATGAGATCCATGACGTTTTGATAGGCGTTGCGATACTCCATCGCGATTTTTACGACGAGCCTCAGGTTCGCGGTGACAAGACGCCTGGCGGCGTCGACGTCGCCGGTTTGCGTGAGTTTAACCGCAAGCTCGAACTCATCTTCCGGGCTTAAGAGCGGAAAGCGCGAGATATCCTCGATGTATTTGCGCAGGAGATCGCGCTGTTTTGGGGTGTAGGCAGCCCTTGATTCGAGGATTGGAACAAGCCCGGTGGAATCGGAGTGAGCTTCGGGCTTGCTGGCTGAGGCATCCGGGTCGCTTCCCTCGATGTCCTCTTCGCGGGTTTCGAGAACTTCCGGCGTGACGACCTTGGGCTTGGCGTGCTTTTTCTTGGCCATCTGAATAGTTTTAATGGACGAGGGCCTTCTGTGCAACTTCTAGACAGGCGTCCAATCTTTGGCCGTGCTTGACGGTATTTGAAAGCTTTACAAGGGGCGAATTGGCGCCAGACCCCTTGTTTGAAGATTAAATGCTTGATATTTCGTGGCTGTCGGAAAAATATCGGGAGCGGCGTTTTGGTACGGCAATTGCTCATATCCCGGCGTCTGCAAAACTAACTATGGAGGCTCATCGGTTATGAAATCTCTTTGGCTCAAGACAAGCGCGATCACCGCATCTTTTTCGGTTCTCATGGGACTCAGTCTCACGGCCACAGCCGCGACGACCAAAGCCAAGGCGAAAGCCGCCAAAACTTCCGCTTCTTCGACGGTGTCGACGTCGGTCGCTCAGGCGCCCGCGACGGTGAAGGCGAAAAAGAAGCTTCCGATCAGTATTTCAGATTGGTCGACGTTTTACGGCCCGCTGGTGAACGACATCAGCACCGGCAAGACGTCGGATAGCGCCATCGACGCGACAACCGGCCTCTCTTCGCGCCATCAGGTGACGTTCAAGTACGCGATCAACGACAAGCTTTCGGTAGCACCGGTCGCGGATTTCAAGATCCAGCACACGGTTGTGCCGGGCGAAGAAAAGGGCTTCACGTTGAAGGATCCGTTCCTCAAGATCGCGAAGAACGATCTTCTTACCGCGAAAATCCGCGGCAACGACATCCACCTCGACTCGCAGCTGCGCCTCTACGCGCCGGCCAGCAAGTCGTCGCGCCAGAATAAAACCAGCGGTTCGGCGTCGTTGTGGTTGAACCCCACCGTGAATTTCGCGAAGTCGAAATTCTCGCTTACGGTTTACAACTACGCCCGCCACTACTTTCAGTCGCAGACGTTCGGCCCGTCGGGCAGCGCGCTTGCCGCTAATGAGCTCTACACGGGCCCGCAGCTGAGCTACAGTATCACCGACAAGGTTTCGGCCTTCGTGCTTTACGAAACGGCAATGACCTTCAACACGTTGGGCCAGGCTCAATCAAGCACCTCGCCGAATGATTCGCTGGCGGACTTCGAGCCGGGTATGTCGCTTGATGTGACGCCGAACATCTCGCTGATTCCGTTCCTCAACTGGTACACGAATCAGCCGGTTGCGACGACCTCGATCAACCTGAGCGCAAGCATCAAGTTGCTCTAGGTCATTGGCGCCGCATGCCAGCGCGGCGCGAGCCAAAGGTATAACCAGAAGCCAGACGGCGGGCGGAGGTCATCCACCCGCCGTTTTTTTTGCGTTTGTTCATCCGCCTTAAGCCAATTAACAAAAAGGGCCCCCTAATCGTAATGATTACAGGGCCTTTTTGTTTTCAGTCGGCGTTGTTGCATGGTTTTCTTCCACTGTGTTTTGCTGTCGGCCGTTCTATTTTCCTGGATCAGCCATTTTTTTGCCGAAGGGCTTCACCTATTTCAGCCCAGGCAGCGCGTTAAATATTAACTGACTGATAACCCATGGATTAAAAACGACATATCTCCAGTCGCTTTTATCACTTGATATACCATTGCCCTAGTGATATTTGGATTCCGATGAAGCCAAAACGACAACCCAAACAGCCGTTTCTGCCGGGATTCAACCGTAATACCGAGGGCGCCGCGCACGGCGGCAGCCACACGGAGGGGAAGCGCAAAAAACGCCGGCCGTTTGATCCAAAACAGGCGTTGCATGTGGTGCTGAGATCCTCGAAAGCCAGGGGAGAGTTCTCAATGCTGCGTCCGCGGCACTGCAATCACATCCGCAACCTCGTGGACCGGCTGAAACTGCGCTGGAATATCTCGGTCTATCGCTACGCCAACGTCGGCAATCACCTCCATCTGCTGATTCGCGCGAAAACGCGCAAGCAGTGGCAAGGGTTTATCCGCGAGCTCGCCGGCGGCATCGCGATGATCGTGACGGGTGCTAGAAAGGGCGCGGCTTTTCCTCGCGATCAAATGGCCCGCGCCAAAACGGCCGGCGTCGCCGTGAGTGCCCGGCGAGCGTTCTGGGATCACCTGGTTTTCACGCGCATCGTACGATTCGGCCGCGACTTCAACAACGTCGCCCGCTACGTGGCGACCAATCTCTGGGAAGGCTTCGGCGTGCCTGTGCGCAGGTTTCTCGAAAGGGGATTTCGGATTCTCGAAATCAGCGATGACGGCGGGGCGTTCGTGCAGGCTCGCGCGAGCCCCGAAATCCTGGCCGCACTCAAGCCGGGATAGGCGCCGTGGGCACCGCGCTTCAGGCGGCCCAGAAGTCAGGCAAGGTCTTCGAGATTAACAATTTCAATCCCAGGCCGCGTTCTCAGGTATAGGTTTCCCGATCGCGATGTTGCAACGACGGCATCAACTTCTCCTTCGCCAGCAAGCTCAATGCCCCGCTTCTTAGAAACCCAGCCGATACCTTCGATATTGTAGGAGATGATCGTGCCTTTCTTATTCTTTTTCACTTGAGTGATCTGTCTCTTTTCCTTTGGGTCTCTTCCTGGTGTAACGTCCTCGATCTTCCCCTTCGTTTGCCCTTCATATTTTTCGATTGCACGCCAGAGCTTTTCAAATTGCTCCCGCGTAAAATCTTTTATCTTTCGATCGCCCTTGACTCCCGTCTTACTCCTCAAAAAACGCAGATAACGTGCGGTTTTGTTTTCATGTTCCGGAGCATAGTTGCCGATCATCTTTTCAAGGCTCTTATTCCAATGAGTAGTCCGGAGTGAATCCAGTAGCGCAGCGTGACCTGTGTCATAGTCGGGAAAAATTGCAAAATTGCCGAACTTCCAAATTTCATTGTTCCGCTACTCACCTTGTCGGACCAAAGATTACCTGGATTATTCGTTCTCCAAGCAGGATCCCCGCCAGAGTACTTGATCGCGGAGCCATCATCCGCAGTATAAATAACAGAGCGCCCCTCTTTGCGGGCAGATACGAATTTCATTTATCAACCACCTCTACGACCTCAACCCTCATCAAAATCCTGGCGTGATGATGTGCGGTGAAAGCGTGAAAGAGTTGGCCCTTCAATTCAACTTTCTTTCCAACAAGATTGGGGAGGGCTGCGCCTACTACTTTGTTAGGAAACCAGGCCAACTGCAGAATCTTTACGTTGCTTTCTGCTTTAGAATTGTGATCGCCATCGTTCTTCGACAGTTCAACGTCAATCGGTGACAAAAGCCGGAAATACCAACCTCGCTCGATTTCATCACCATTCTTGATGCTTTCATATCCTGGCCGCCCCGGAAATGTCTGCTCCTCAACTGTTCCAATAAGCTCAACGTTCTCAGGCTCGTAATGATACACGCGATTTTCCGCCCACAAAGATGTCGGCAGAAACAACGTAAGAATTGCGCTTATAAAAAACATTTTCATCTCAAGCACACTCGCTTCATCTTTCTCTTAAGCTGCGTTTTTTACAAGCTTTAGGTCCACTCGGTAGCCCATGGCCGCGAGAAGGCGCAGCATTTCGTCCACGGACTTGCGGTAGTTGGCAGGATCGAGCAGACGATAGAGTTGGCTGGGTGAGGTCTTTAGCCGACGAATCAGCTCATGCTTACTGAGACCGGACTTTTTGAAAAGCCTTCGTGCATCAACTGTGAGCTTATGCAGAGTGAGATCGCGTAGAAAATCAGGATCACGGTTGTAATCCAAAAACGCGTCGAGATGAACGGAATCCTCTTTACCCGACGCAAGCGCGTAAGTGACGGCAACGTTTGCTAGTTCGGAGTCCACATGGGCTGCAGCAACCGTGTCCTTCGCAGTAGGCTTGAGTTGAAGCCTAGAAAACGGAAGGCTGAAGTTTCCCTTCGGCGTTTCAATGTCCAGCGATTTCTTCTTATTGTTCACAATGACCCGTCGAATCTTCATAGTTTTCCTTCCCGAACCAGCTCCTCAAGAATTTTCAAAAGCTTTTTGTTCATTTCGCCTTTCATCAAAACCCAACTATCCAGGTTCCACTTGGCGACTTCGCGGCCATCCATGAAGATGTGAACGTGCCGAGGATCGTGGTCGCCCTTCCAAAAGAAAAAAACATAGCCGCCGCGCCGGAGTTTACCCATCTGTTTTGATGTTACCACATGAGGTAATATCAAAGCAAACCATGATTCTTAATAGCGCGGCAGTTCTCCCCGCGGGTCCGGCAAAAGAGAGTGTTTTAACGGGAATCAGGTTCCATTGATTCCAAAGCCGAAAGAGCGGCAATAGATTGGAATGTTTATATTTCTACTCACTTTTCAGTGGTTTAAACTGAGCGGACAAATCGCCTCTTACATAGAAGCCGTCGCGCGATAAACCTGCCTATTTTGGTTCTCTATTCTTTTTTACCGCTTTTTTGAAGGCCTTCGACTCACCTTTCCAAAACTTTGCTATCATGAAGCTGGAGGGCCCAAGGAGATGGGTGATCAGGGCCAGGCAGATCAAGCGTCGGCGTCTTGGTTTTTCGAGGAGCGCGGCCAGAAGGACGCGCCGCTTGTGGGTCCGTATCGTGCCGACGAGATTCTGAAATTCGTGATGGACGGGGTGCTCAAGGTCGAGGGCCGCATCTACAACGCCGAACGCGACGAGTGGATGGTGGCCGCGGATGTGATCGCGCACATTCCAGTCGAGGCCATGGCCGAGCAAAAAAAACCAGACGCTCCCGCGCCCCAAACACGGCCCGTCGCGCCTCCCCCTCTCCAGCAAGCCGGAGTTTCTGCTCCGCCGAAATCGCAGCCCGCCCCAAGAGTCACGCCGCCTGCGATGGAATTTTCCATGCCGCGCGACACGCGGCTCGAAAGGCCGGAGCCGGAGTTCCGCATTCCGGTCGCCGTGGCTGCGGCACCTCCTCCACCCGCGGGGCCTGCCGGTTGGCAGCCGCCACCGCGTCCGGCTGAGCTTCGCAATGTGCACGTCGTGAACTCCGTTACCGGTGACACAGGATTGATCGATTACTTCGCGCTCATCAACCGGCCCGCGCATCGAGGGCCCGCCGGAACGGCCGGTGCGGCAAAGGCACGCGCTCCGATGCGAGCGGCTGAACGCGCGGTCGCCGCCGCTTCGCAAGAGGCTCTGGATGAAGAATCCGCTGGGACGCCCAAACACGCCGGAAAATCCGATTTCGGCTTCGATTTCTCGAAGAGTCTTTCCTCGGCCTCGGGTTACATCACAAGATTCGGGATGATTTTGAAGCGGCACCAGCGTCCGCTATACTATGCAGCCGCTGTCGCGTTTGTCGCGGCGGGTGCGTTCGGCGTGGTTCAATATTTCGGGCAAAAGGGCCGCGAGCCGGCGACGGCGGCCAATCAGCCAGCGGCCACGTCAAGCAAGGCCTCCAAAACCGCGGCGGCCAGGACCGAGAACCTGAAACTTTCCTCTGGAAGCACGATCGGAACCGGCTCAAATAAGGTGGCGCGCCCGAGCGGCGGAGTCGCGGGCGGTCCCGCGCAAAATCCGAACCCCGGCGCGCTCAATTCGGCAGGGGGGTATTCGCCGCAGCAAGATTCACGCAACGCCTCTCCTCAGTATTACAGTTCCAGCGAGGACTCCGCGCGTGCGATTGCAGGGAATGAGAACGCGCTGCCGCAGCAGCAGCCCTATCAGCAGCCCGTGGATCCCAACCGACCCGTGAATCCGCCCGGATATTTTCCGCCCGCGGGCGGCGAAGCAGGCGCCCTCGGCGCGGGCTATGCTCCGCCTCCCAATCCCGAAGGCCCCGCGACCTACTAGCCTGCTCGTTTCTTTTGCCTTTATACTTCGTCATTTTTTTTCTCACTTCGTCGGCAGCCACTTACGGCTAGCCTCCTCGTTCGAAAAAAACTTCCTCGCCTAAAGGCAAAATAAACTTCGCAGGCATCGGTCGGCTCCTGCCTCGCTGGCGGTGGACTGTGACAGTTATTTCGCCTTCTAAGCGAACTCCTCCTCAAACGCCGCCTGCGCGCCGCTTTAAGTTTGCTTTGACGATGAAGAACGTTCGTCGTTAACTGAAAAACATGCCTCAAGCGAAGCCCTTCTTCATCACGGTCGAAGGCGGCGATGGATCGGGTAAGTCCACGCTGATCACGAATATCCGCGCCGAGTTCGCCGCACGCGGCGTGCCGCACCTTTGCACCCGCGAACCGGGCGGCACTCCGGTGGCCGAGGAGATCCGCGGGATCCTGCTCAAGCCGGGACGCACCGTCGTGGCGCGCGCGGAATTGCTTCTCTACGAGGCAGCCCGTGCCGAGCACGTCGATGGCGTGATCCGGCCGGCGCTCGATCGAGGCGTCAATGTGCTCTGCGACCGCTTCACCCACTCTTCGATCGCGTACCAGGGAGCCGCGCGCGGGTTGCCGAAGCAGCTCGTGGAGATGGCCAATTGGGTCGCTACCGGCGGGTTTAAGGTCGACAGCTCCGGTTTTAAGTTGGGTAGCGGCCTTGGTCTCGACCCCGACGCGGTGATCTGGCTGCGCCTTTCGCCGGCGGAAGCCCGCCGGCGCTCACGCGGCCGCGGCGACGAAAACCGCCTCGACGCGGAAGATTCGGGTTTTCACGAGCGCGTGTTCGCGGCGTTTGAGGAAATGTCGCGTTCGTCCGGTCGATTCATCGTGCTCGACGCCTCGCAAGACGAGAAGACAGTTTTCAACCAGCTCCTCGCCCATCCCCTGTGGCGTAAAATGTTCGGAAGCGGAAAATGAAAAACCTGAAGCCGCTCGCGCAGGAAAAAGCCTGGGCTCATCTGCTGAAAATTTCAGGAAGCCTGCCGCAGGGGCTCATCCTCATCGGTCCGTCGGGCGTGGGAAAGCGCCGCACCGTAAAGGCGCTTTTTCAGTATCTGCATTGCGAAGGCGTGGGCGAGCGGCCCTGCGGCGAATGCGCGGGTTGCCGCAAGGTCGCCGAAGGGCGCCACGCCGATTTCATCGAGATCGCGGCGACGGGTGAAGAGATCAAAGTCGACGATCTGCGCGAGATGAAGAAGGCGCTTTTCTTTCCGCCGATCGACGGCGCCGTTCGGTTCGTGCTCCTCGACGAAGCCCACCGGTTGAACGCCCATTCCGCGAACGCGCTCCTGAAAACCCTCGAGGAACCGCCCGCGCACACGCGGTTCTTTCTCGTCACGCACGAGCGCGGGCTTTTGCCGCCGACGATTCTTAGCCGTTGCCAGTTCGTGTATTTCTCGCCTCTCGATCATGAGACGATTTCGGCCTTGCTTGAGAAGCTGTCGATCGGAATCCCGGCGCAACTGCGAACACTCTGCCTCGACCTCATGGCCGGAGGCATGTCGCGCGCCGAGATGTTTTCGGATGAAAAAACGCTGGAATTTCTCGCGGCCGTGTTCGATGCCGTCGAAAAGGCGGGCCGGGCGGGAGCCGGCGCTTGGGAAAGCGCGGTGAGGCTCGCCGATTCGTTGGGAAACGACGGAGCGAAGATCGAGCTGTTTTTGGACGTGCTGCTGCGCTCGCGCGCGCAAGCGGCGCGCGAAGCTTTGGAACCGGATCGCCGATCGGACGCCGCATACGCCGCGTGCAAAGAAGCCCTGGAGACGGCACTCCTGAGGAGGAGACTTTCTTCCTATGCCAACAAGAAACTGATCGCATTGGCTGCGTCGAGCCTCGCGCATTCAGATGCCGCCGGCGAGCGTGGATGATCCGCGTCCGTGGCGTTTCGAAAGTTTTCGAAGGCCGCGCGGTTCTGCGCGAGATCACGCTTGGCGTTCCGCCCGGCAGCACCTACGTCGTGCTCGGGCAGAGCGGGATCGGAAAATCGGTTCTTCTGAAAATCATCGCGGGTCTTTTGAGGCCGGATGAGGGCACCGTCGAGCTCGGCTCGCGCGATGTCGGGATGCTGTTCCAGAAAAACGCGCTCTTCGATTCGATGACGGCGTTTGAGAATCTGGAATTTCCGTTGCGGGAGCGAAGCACGCTTTGCGCCGCCGATCGGCGCGCGCGGATCGCGCAGTACCTCGAGTGGGTGGAACTTGCGGGCGCGGAGGAGCGCTTTCCCGACGAGCTTTCGGGCGGAATGCAAAAGCGGCTCGGTATCGCGCGGGCGTTGATCGTGCAGCCCGAGATCATTCTTTACGACGAACCGACAGCGGGGCTCGACCCCATCACGTCGCGGTTGATCGCGGACCTGATTTTAAGGCTCAGGCGCGAGATGCGATCGACGGTCGTCGCGGTGACGAGCGACGTGAAGCGGGCGTTCCAGCTCGCCGACGGGATCGGCCTGCTCGTTCCGACGGCCGGAAGCGGAGCCGGTGGCGCGGGTGCCACGCTTTTGAACGGGGGAACCCCAGAGGAAGTCGCGGCGAGCCGCGAGCCCAGAATGCGGCAGTTTTTGGAGGGCGCGACCACAGGCCCGCTTACCGCCGCGGCGGAAAAGAGCGAGCTCAATGTCGATTGAGTTCAAGGACGTCCGCAAAGCGTTCAGCGAAAAGGCCGTGCTCGATGGCGTGAGCTTCACGGTTAAAAGCCGCGAGATTCTCTTCATCCTCGGCAAGTCGGGCGTTGGGAAATCGGTGACGCTCAAGCACGTCGTCGGTTTGCTCAAGCCCGACGCGGGCGAAGTGCACGTCGACGG
Organism: Deltaproteobacteria bacterium; assembly: GCA_016186905.1. GTDB lineage: Bacteria > Bdellovibrionota > UBA1018 > UBA1018 > UBA923 > JACPKS01. The sequence continues at coordinate 6,491 of JACPKS010000066.1, read as the reverse complement.
CGTGCGGGTTTCGTCGAGCGACGAGACCGTTTTGGCCGCTGTGCGGCGCGTGTGCGGAATGGTGTTTCAGCACCCCGCTCTGCTCGATTCGCTCACGGTTTTCGAAAACGTGGCGTTCGGCCTGCGCGGAACCGATATCGGACCCGCGCGCATCCACGAGCGCGTGATCGAGTGCCTGCGCCTGGTTCATCTCGACGCGTCGATTCTGGAGCGCAAGCCCATCGAGATCAGCTACGGCATGCAAAAGCGCGTGAGCATCGCGCGCACGCTCGCACCCAGCCCTCGTTATCTTCTTTTCGACGAGCCCACGACGGGGCTTGATCCGATCACGACCAATGCCGTGAACGACCTCATTCACGAGCTTTCGCGCTCGCTCGGCGTGACAAGCGTGGTGGTCAGCCACGACATGGGAAGCGCGCTCCGCATCGCCGACCGCATTCTCGTGCTGGACGAGGGGACAATCCTGGCGCTCGGTGACCGTCGCGAGATTCGTGAAAGCCACGTTCCGCTGATCCGCGAATTTCTCTCGGAGGTCGATTAACGGATGCGCTTCCTCGTCACCTTTCTTCACGAGCTCGGAGGGCTGTGGCTCTTTTTCCGCGACATCGCGCGCCTTTCGGCGCGCAACCAGAAGGCGCTCAGGCCGCTCGTCATGGAGCAGATATCGCAAGTCGCGTACCGCTCGATGGGAACGATTCTGTTTTCCGGTTTTTTCGTGGGCGCGATTCTCGTCATCCAGTTTTATCTCATGCTCTCGAAGTACGACGCGACCTCGCTGCTCGGCGGCTTGAGTGCTTCGGCGACGATCCGCGAGATCGGTCCGCTGATCATCTCTTTTCTGCTTGCTGGAAAGATCGGGGCCTATACCGCGGCCGAGATCGGGACGATGAAAGTCACGGAACAAATCGACGCGATCCGTTGTCTTGGAACGAACCCGATGGAGTATCTCGTCGTGCCGCGCTTTCTCGCGATCGTCGTGAGCTCAGCACTTTTGCTTTTCTTCGGTCTTTTGGTCGGCATCCTTGGAAGCGTGCTCGTCGCGGATTCGCTGTACTCCGTCAACGCGCTTCAATTCCTCGAATCCATCCCGCGCTTCGCGGGCCTTTGGACGCTCTTCGGCGGGCTCTTCAAGTCGCTTGTTTACGGCACGATCGTCGCGGCGGTGAGCACGTTCAAGGGCTACACGGCATCCGGGGGCGCTAAGGGCGTCGGCATCGCGGTCACCCAGTGCGCGGTGTACACGAATCTTCTCATCACGCTCGCGAATTCGTTCACGTCGATGATGCTCGACGGCTTTCAGGGCGCCCTGTCGTTTTTCACGGGAGGGCACGGCTGATGGGCGCGCTCGCGATTCGCCGAAGAGCGCATATGCTCGCAAGTGAGCTCAGTGACGTGATGGAGATCATCGTCAAGACACTCAGGGCCTGCGTACGCGGGCCCCGGCGGCGCGCCGAGATTGTCGAACACATGACCCACATGGGCGTGGAATCGCTTCCGATCATCGTCATCGCGACGGCGTTCGCGGGCCTCGTCGTGACGAGCGAGATCGCGTTCCACATGGACATGGCCCTGCATACGGTTGAGATGATTCCGGGCTTCAGCGGACAATTCATTTTTCGCGAGCTGGGCATCGCGATCCCGGCGCTTCTGCTCGTGGCGAAAGTGGGCGCCTCGACGACGGCCGAAGTGAGCACGATGAAGATCACCGAACAGATCGACGCGCTGAAACTTCTCGGCATCGACCCCGTCGAGTTCCTCGTCTATCCGCGCTTCGTATCGAGCATCCTGATGGTCAGCTGCCTCACGCTCATCTCGATTTTCGTGACCTTGGCGTGCGCGATCGCTTTTGCCGTGATCAACCACGGCTTTTCGACGATGGAGTACCTGAATAGCCTCACGCCCTTTCTTTCCACGAAGGATCTCGTGTGCGCGCTCGTGAAAGGCGCGGTCTTCGGCGCGGTGATGCCGATCGTGTCGTGCTTCTACGGCTTTCGATGCGCGGGAGGCGCCGAGGGCGTGGGACTCGCCACGACGCAGTCGGTGGTGACGTCCACGGTCCTCGTCATCGTGCTTGATTTTTTGCTTACGTACGCCTTTTCCCTTATACTTTAGGAGCTTATGGACAAGAAAATCTCCAACGAAGGCAAGGTCGGCCTTCTTGTCGCCGCGACGGCGGTGATCGCGTTGATTTTTGCGTGGCTCCTGGGCGCTAAGAATCCCTTTCGCAGCACGATCGAGTTCTACGTAACCTATAATTTCGCCGGCGGCATCGAAGTGGGAAGCCCCGTTCGCGTTTCGGGTATCAAGGTCGGAAAAGTCGAGAAGATCACGTTCTTCACGCCCGAGGCGGGAAGCTTCACCGCGCCGGACGCGCGCACGAACGAAGTTCTCACCCCCATCAAGATCCTGGTATCCGTCACGAAAGACGCCGCCGAAAGCGTTCGCCGCGACAGCAGGTTCTTCGTCAACCTCGCGGGCATCATCGGCGAGCGCTACATCGAGATCACTCCTGGGACGTTAAACTCGCCAAAATTGAAGCGTAACGACATGATCCGCGGCGTCGATCCTCCCCGCATCGACCAGCTGATTTCGCAGAGCTTCGATCTCGCGGGCAAGATCAAACAGGTCATCGAAAAAAACGAAGGCGACATCACGAAGTCGATCAAGCTCTTGTACGATCTTTCGGCCAACATCAACAAAACGGTCACGCAGCTTGAGAAATCGAAACTCTTTCAGACCAACTTGGGTCAGCTCACGGCGAATCTCATCGAGATCACCCAGGACGTGAAGGCGCTCACCTCGAAAACGCAGACCGAAGAGGGCAAGAAGACGCTGGAGCTCATGTACCGGTTATTGTGGCGGCTCGACCCGCTCAACCACGAAGCCGTTCAGAAATTCTTCCAGAAGGAAGGGATCCGGACGAGGTTGTTTTAATACGGTTTGCCGGTTTCCCAGTTTGCCTGCTTGCCCGTCGCTGAATAGCTGAACTTTCTGGCCGCAGGCGGGCCACAGGCCCCGGTTCGCTGGTTCAGACAAGGGCCTTCGTTAATTTATTCGGAAATTTTGAATTGAGTGCACTCCAAAATCCTTCTTAGCTGGCTCGTTCTTTGCTGATGGGAGTTTCGCCAAACTGGGCGGGGTAGATGGATTTACCTCCTTTTGTCCAGAAAGGAGGTGATCCCTATGAATAGAAACACAAGATACTATTCGTATCGGATCCGGCTAGAAAAACTACAGCAGAGAAAATGGCTTCTCATTGTCTTTGCCAAAGCTCTGTTTTTTCTAGCCATTTTGATTTCCTACTACTTAAGACAGGCGTGAGGCGGGCTTCGGGTGCAGCATGACGTAACCGGAGACTCTCACGAAGAGAGCCGCTCAGTTTGGTTTAGCTCTCTGTACAATCTTAACCTGGCAGATTCCTTCGTATCGACTGATCCAAAGCGTCCCGCTGCCGCGCGAGCTGCGCGCCGGTCAACTGAAATTCTTCCTGCGCGATCGCCATGACCGAATCGAGCACGGCCGGAGGCAGGGCCGCGCCTTCCATCCAAAGAGGGATGCGCCGCCAAACCAAATCCACCAAAGTGCACGGGCAGTGGTGCCGAACCTTCCAGCGCAACCATCCGTCGGTATACCGTCCCCAGAGCGGAGTTCCGGCCATGCGCATCGCGTACTCCGAGGGGGTCGAGAGCGGCTCCTTGGAGACGCGCCCCGAAGCGCGCGTGCGGGGAAACGCGAAGTCCGCAAGCTCCACCGAGATATTGCGAAAGGTCGTATACTTTCCTCCCGCCATGAATACGATCCCCGCCGAGTTGCGCCAGATCTGATGCTCGCGCGAGGTCTTCGCCTCGGCGGCAACGCCTTCGTCAAGCAGCGGGCGAACGCCGGCGTAAGTCATGATCACGTCGCGGCGGGAAAGCTCCGCCCGCGGAAAATATCGTGTGAGCACCGAAAGCAGGTAATCGACATCCTCGGCTGCCGAACGCGCTTCGCCAGGGTCGCCGGTCGACGGCGAATCGGTCGTTCCGACGATGATCTTCTCAGCTCCAGGACCCAGATCTTTTCTTGGAATCGCGAAAACGATGCGCCCGTCGCGCGCGTACATGACGATGCACTTCTCAATCGGCAGGCGCTGCCAGTGGAGAATGAGGTGAACGCCCTTGCTGGGCTTGAGTTTGCGGCCCGCACCCGCCGGAACGCGATCGCCGAAGAGCTCGGTCCACGGCCCGACGCACGAGATCACCTCGCGAGCGCGCGCCTTCCACGAACGCGGTGGCTCGTCGTCCGATGGCAACCGATCGGAAAGCGTGATCTCGAAAAACCCGTCGGCTCCCCTTGCGCTCACCTCATCGGCCCGCACGTAGTTGAGGGCGGTGGCTCCGCGGCGAACAGAATCGTGCAGGCACTCGAGCACCATCTCGTCATCGTGCATGAGCGCGTCGGCGTAATAGAGGCTCGAGCGCAAGCCCTCTTCGCGGATTCCTGGGAAAAGCCGTTTCGTTTCCTCAAGCGAGTGCCGCCCGTGCATGAACGGCGTGCGAAAGAGGCTCAGGCCGTCGTAGAGCCAAAGGCCCATTTTGAGGAGGAACCCGCTTCTGGCGCCTGGCGGGGCATTGGCCTTGTCGTAAACGGGAAGATCGAACTCAAGCGGGCTTACCAGGTGCGGATGTGTGCGAAGCAGCCAGTGCCGCTCGGCGAGCGCTTCGAAGACGAGCCCGAAGTCGAACATCTCAAGATAGCGCAACCCCCCGTGAATGAGCTTGCTCGAGCGGCTCGACGTTCCGCTCGCGAAATCCCCTTGCTCGACCAGAAGAGTTTTCAAACCGCGAATGGAGAGCTCGCGCGCAAGTCCTGCCCCTACGATTCCGCCGCCGACGATGAGCGCGTCGTACGTGGCGCCATCCACCCGCTCAAGCCATTCCCTGCGCGTGCGGAACGAGAATTCCGGGCTTGGAGTCATTTTACGTTTTATTCTTGGGAAGTCTTAGCCCGATGTGCAGCTCTGCCAACTGCTCAGGAGCCACGTTCGAGGGGCTTTCGCTCATCAGGCACTGGCCGCGCTGGGTTTTCGGAAACGCCATGACCTCTCGAATCGCGTCGGTCCCGCAGAGAATCATCACCAGGCGGTCCATGCCGAACGCGATTCCTCCGTGCGGAGGCGTGCCGTACTGCAGGGCTTCAAGAAAGAACCCGAATTTTTCTCGTGCTTCCGCTTCGGAAAGGCCGAGCGCGCGAAACATCGCGGCCTGAACGCCCTGGTTGAAAATTCTCAAACTTCCGCCCGCGACTTCAACGCCGTTTAACACGAGGTCGTAAGCCGCGGCGCGAATGGAGCCCAAGTCTTTACCGGCCACGAGCTTTGCGTTGTCTTCGGGAACGGGTGACGTGAACGGATGGTGGCACGCGTACCAGCGGCCATCCGTTGCCTCGAACTGCAGCAGCGGAAAACCCGTCATCCAAAGGAAATTGAATTTCGATTTGTCGATGAGCCCGAGTTTTTCGCCGACCGCCAGGCGCAGCTGCCCCATGGCGTCGTTCGCGACCTTGACTTGGTCGGCGATTGCGAAAAGCAAGTCGCCCTCATTTGCGAATCCGAAGCCTTTAACGTGCTCAACTTCGGTGGGTGTAAGAAACTTCGCGGCCGGGCCGCTCATTACGCCATTAGCGCCCATTTTGTACCAGAGCAGTCCTTTTGCGCCAAAAGTGCCAACAAACTTGGTGTACTCATCGATATCTTTTCGCGAGATTTTGTCTCCGGCACCCTTGAGCAAGAGGCCTTTCACAATGCCTCCGGTTTGAATCACGCTTTGCACTACTTTGAACTCTGAGCCGTGAAGATAAGGCGTGAGATCCGTCAGTTTGAGTTCGAAACGGGTATCGGGTTTGTCTACACCATACTTATCCATCGCTTCAGCGTAACTCATGCGCGGAAAGGGCGTGGGCACGTCGACGTTCAAGATTCCCTTGAAGACCTCCTTCATAAGCCCTTCAAAGATCTCGAAAATCACCTCTTCGTCGACGAAGCTCATCTCCGCGTCGATCTGCGAGAATTCGGGCTGGCGGTCGGCGCGAAGGTCCTCGTCACGAAAGCAGCGCGCGATCTGGTAGTAACGGTCATAGCCGCTCACCATCAGAAGCTGCTTCAACGTCTGCGGCGACTGCGGGAGCGCGTAGAAGGTTCCGGGATTCACGCGCGAGGGAACGATGAAGTCGCGCGCGCCCTCTGGCGTGCTCTTGTAAAGTATCGGCGTTTCAATTTCGAGAAACCCGTTTCGATCGAGGTAATTCCGCGCGATCGTCGCGGCCCGGTGACGCGTGACGAGATTTCTCTGAAGATTCCGGCGACGAAGATCGAGATAGCGGTACTTCAGGCGCAACGTTTCGGAAACGTCGCTCCCATCCTCGATCGGGAACGGAAGCGGCTTGGATTCGCTCAAAATCTCGACGTGCGCGACCGCGACCTCGATTTCGCCGGTTGGGAGCTTCGGATTTTT
>JACPKS010000055.1 GCA_016186905.1 Deltaproteobacteria bacterium | reverse complement strand
GGCTGGAAGCAATTGCCCGTCGATTCAGCAGGACTTGCAAAAATAAACCTGCTGCGCGATAAGAGCAACGCAATCGAAGAGACTCTTGCAGAGTTGATTCATTAACAAAAAGCCGCCGGACACGGAAATTTTGGCGCTACCTTTATGGCGGCTATCCATAAGATGGATAAAAACAAAGGCCTCGATCTAATACTTCATACGCCTGGCGGGAATGTTGCCGCCACCGAATCACTTGTGGACTATTTGAGGTCGTGGTTTGGCACCAACGTGCGAGCAATCGTTCCCCAGATCGCATTGTCTGCAGGTACGATGATTTCGCTCTCTTGTGAAAAAATCATCATGGGCAAACATTCAAGTTTGGGACCCATTGACCCGCAGTTGAGAGGCGTGCCCGCCCACGGTGTCATCGAGGAATTCGAGCAGGCAAAAAAAGAAGTCAGCCAGAACCAAAACTCTATGTTTATTTGGCAACCTATTATCGCAAAGTACACGCCGACTCTGATCGGTGAATGCCAAAAAGCCATTCAATGGTCGAAAGAAATGACAGAGCAGTGGTTAGAAACAGGGATGTTTCGGAATGACCCGAATAAGAAACTAAAAATTGATAAGATAGTCGCCGAGATGGCAGACCATGCGGTGACAAAGGCTCACGCTCGTCACATCTCTATTGAAAAGGCAAAGCAGCTCGGACTCGATATTATCGCGCTTGAGGACGACGATAAACTTCAAGATGCTGTCTTGAGCGTGCACCATACCTGCATCCACACACTCTCGGCGACCCCCGCAATTAAGATTATCGAAAACCATAGCGGCGTTGCTTTTGTTTCAGCAATTGAGCGAAAGTAGCCATCCACCGACATGTTGGGTGATTTCGGGTGGCGATTCTCGTAGAGCGACCGCATCCAGCTGCTATTTTCAGTTTCCTCTCGCAAAGAGTAAAAAACAGCCACTAGGGGTTCTTAAGCGATCAGCCCACAACGTGAAGGGTCTTTTTAAGCTGTAAGCTGCTGAGTTTCGTAAGCGGCATTCGCCAGCAACGCTACTTTTTGTTGCCTAAAGCGTTGCCTAATCACACGGCCTATTTGAGTTATTTGTGATAACCATCTGAAATCATTGGCTCAGGAGGAGGGACTCGAACCCCCGACCCGGTGATTAACAGTCACCTGCTCTACCGACTGAGCTACTCCTGAATGAAACCAGTGATCTTACTAATATAGCCCGACATTCTTGTAAAGAAAGTTGAAAACGGCGCGTTCGCTTGAGCGGTCCGCGAAAGGCCTAAATTTTCGCGATAGGGCGCGCGTTAAGCTCGGCAAGGCCGGTCTCCATGCGCGCGCGGACGTCATGCATGAGCCGGTCGACGTCCCGGTCGGTTAACCCCTTCGTGGAAATCGGATCGAGCACGCGCACATGAATTTCCACGCCGCCGACGCGTTTTTCGCGAAAATCATAATAGGTGCTCAAATGCTGGTGCAGGATCGGTACGATGGGCGTCTGGGTTTGAATGGCAAGCCGAAACGCGCCTTTCTTGAAGGGCAGCATGTGCATCGCGCCTTTGGCGCGATGGCCTTCGGGAAAAATCAAAACCGACAGGTGCCGTCGGCGCATTTCTTCCGCCACGGCGACCAGGCTTGCCACCGAGCTGCTCCGGTTCGCGCGATCGAGAAGAATGTGTCCTGATCCCATGAAAAAAAATCCCAGTATCGGAATCCAGCGCAGCTCTTTCTTTCCGATGACCACGGTATTCGGCGGATAAACGCCCGAGAGAGTCTGGATGTCGAGATTATGCTGGTGATTGCCGACGTAGATGCAGGGTTGGTGCGCGGTCAGGGCCGCCCGGTTTTCCACGACGATTCGAATCTTCAAAATCCGTGTCGCGCCCCAGTTGAGGATCGAACCTACGATCACCCCGACGCTCGGATCACGCCAACGAAACGGCAAAATCAACGTTCCGACAAGAAACGCCACCAAAAACCAGAGCCAGGCCAGGGCAAGTTTAAGGTAAAAAATAAGTGCTTTCATGCCCGATTTCATCCACTAATAGTTTTGACAAGAATCCGTAGTGGTTTTACGATCTTATGTAAGATGCAATATAAGCGCACGAACTTTCTGGTCAACAAGAAGTTCCAGCTGAAGTTTGCGTTCTTCGTCAGCACGTGGATTTTTGCGCTGAGCATGATCTATCCGATCGTGATCTACAATATTTTCGAGTTTTTCTTGAAAAACATCGGCTCCGCGACCGCTGCCGCGCAGCTCTCTCCCGAGAAGATCAAATCTTTAGAGGGCCAAGTCATTTTCGTGTTGGGAGTGTTGCAGCTCATTTTCCTTGGCGTGACGTTTATATTGACGATTTTCCTGAGTCACCGCATCGCGGGGCCGCTCTTCAAGCTTAAGCGGGCGATCGACGACGTCGCCAAGGGCAACCTCGATCAGCGCATTTATTTCCGCAAGACCGACCATTTCGTTGAGTTGCAGGATTCGTTCAATGACATGGTTCAAAACTTAAGCACCCGTCAGCGCGATCGCGACCACTGAAGTGCCCTGCGGTAAGAACTTATGTCACGCGCCGTTCAAGCCCAATCCGTCAAACTTCGTCCGCACCATTTTCTCTGCGTGCTTGGATTTCAGGGCAAAGGTTATTCCCCGGCATTCGTTAAGAATTTTTGGCGCGTGATCGAGTGCTTGGGGATCGCGCACGCGCGCGTCGAAGTGGCCACTGGTGCCGACGATATTTGCACACCATGCCCCAACAACGACGTGGGCACGTGCCGGCCGGGCGGTGAGCTCGATGAGCCGCGCATCCGCGCGCTTGATGCCGCATACGAGCGCACGCTTGAGCTTCGCCCGCGCGAGGCTATGACGTGGACGGATGCGCGCCACAGGATCGCCGCGAAAGTTACGGACGGGGATTTCGAGCGCAACTGCGCACCCTGCAGCTGGAAAAAACTCGGTTACTGCAAGAGCGCGCTTCAAAGGCTGCGATCGGAGCACGCTTCGTCGGGTCTGATCGCAGCGGTGTTTTTCGTCTCCGCATTCTTGGTTCCGGCGTTTTCATGCGCGGTGCGTGCCGAAGAAATAAGAAACGGCCTGATTCCGGTCGAAAAAGTCGAAGAAGCCGTGCTCTCCGAAAAAACTCCGAAAATTCCGGCGCTCGCAAGGGTGCTTTCCGCGCTTGCGAAGAGAAGCTATCCGCAGGCGCTAAAGGAACTTAAGGCGATCGAAGCCAACGCGGAGTATCGCGACTATTTTCATTTTCTCGCAGGTCAGGCGGAAGCGGGACGAATGAAGAAGGCGTCGGCGGCCAAACAGTGGTCCGCGGCCATCGCGGCAGGCGAACGAGCCGCAGTTCACTTTAAGGAAGTGCCCTCCACGAGCGCGTTTACGCCGCTCGATAAGAAGGCGGAGTGGCTGCTCGCCGAGACGGAGCTTGCGCTCGGCGACCTCTATCTCAAGACCGGCAACCGCAAGCGCGCGCGGCCGGCTTACGAAAACGGCTTTCAGCGTTTTTCGGAAAGAGGGCTTCTCGCGCTCGCCTCGAAAAGCGCCGTCGTGAACTATGCCGCGCTTTGCGAGAAAAAACCCGATGATTTCTGCACGAGCTGGGAGATCAAGCTTGCGTCGGTGCTTCCGAAGCCCGAGCGCGCGAAGCTGTCGGCGCGCGCGGCGGGCCTGGTGATTCCGATCTCCGAGCGGACGTTTTCGATTCCCTACAGGGTGGATCTCGATCTGCAGGCCTTTCAGGAGGCTTTCACGAAATATCAGGCTGGAAAATTCGATGAAGCCTACGTCGCGTGGAATGAGCTCCTGAAAAAATTTCCGCGCACCTCGATCAAGCTTCGAACCAAATTCTGGATGGGGCGAGCGGCCCAGAAGGCGACGAAAGACGCGCATGCCGAGACGCTCTACCGCGAGGTGATCCGCGACCTGCCGTTTTCGTACTACGCGATGCTCGCGTCGTGGTTCTCGAACATCGACGTGCTTCGCATGATCGATGCCGAGCTGCCGCTGGCACTGCGGGACGTGCCGCTGCCGAATCCCGCCGATCTGGTGCGTCTCAGGCGCTCCGAAACGTTGATCGCAAGCGGCGCGCGCGAGCTCGCGCGCTACGAGCTGCGCGAGATTCGCCCGCGCGAGAGCATGCCGAACGAATTTCTGGTTTATCTCGCGGCGCTGAATCACCTGGTCGAGAATCACATCGTGACTTTTTCGATTCTCACTGAACTTTCAGCTCGCGGGTACAACGGGTTCGTTTCGAGTTTCGGGGAAAAAATGATTTTCCCGGCGACCTTCTTCGCGCTTGCCGAGGGGCTCGGTAAGCCGCAAAAACTCGACCCGTATTTCGTGCTTTCGATCATGAAGCAGGAATCGGCGTTCAGTCCCGATGCGATATCCTCATCCAACGCCCTAGGTCTTATGCAGATTATCCCGCCGACGGCGCGCGATCTCGATTCCAAGGTCGAGATTTCCGAGCTTTTTGAGCCGCACAAAAACATCGCGCTCGGCACGAAATATGTTCGCCAGCTGCTGAATCGCTACAAAGGCGACGTGATCACGGCGCTCGCGGCCTACAACGCGGGCCCCGGAAACGCCGACCGCTGGAACGACGATCGCCTGAAGACCGACGTCGCGGCGAAAAATCCCCTCACGGCCGAAGAATACATCGAGCTGATTTCGTTTCGCGAGACGCACGATTACGTTCAGAATATTTTGCGCAGTTACTACTGGTACACGCGGCGCGCGCGCGGCGAGGCGTTTCCTTCGTTTCAGGCGCTGCTTTCGAGTTTTTCGACCGAGAGACCGGGTTCCGCCGCGAGCCGGCCCGAGAGCGCTAAACGTTAAAGCGCCTACACATTAAAGCGAAAGTGCAAGACGTCGCCGTCTTCGACGACGTACCCCTTGCCCTCAAGCCGTAAGAGCCCGCGATCCTTGATCGCCTGTTCGCTCTCGCACTCCATGAGATCGTTGAAGTGATACGTTTCGGCGCGGATGAAGCCGCGCTCGAAATCCGTGTGAATGACGCCGGCGGCTTGCGGAGCTTTCCAGCCTTTGATGATCGTCCACGCGCGGACTTCTTTCTCGCCCGCCGTGAAATACGTGATGAGGCCCAGAAGCTCGTAGCCCGCGTGGATCATGCGATCGAGGCCGGTTTCACCGACTCCGAGCTCCTTCAAGAATTCCATCCGCTCGGCGTCCGAGGAAAGCGCCGCGATCTCGCCTTCGAGCGCGCCGCAGATGGGAACGACTTTCGATCCCTCGGCGTCGGCGATCCTCTTCACGGCTTGGAAATGGTTGTTCTCTGACGGCGCGTGAAGGCCCTTTTCGTCGAGGTTCGCGACGTAGAGCACGGGCTTGATCGTGAGCAAGTGGTAGTCGCGGATGATTTCCTGCTCATCTTTAGAAAGTTTAAGTGAGCGCGCGGGACACCCCTTTTCAAGGGCCTCTCTTACCGGGGCCAGTACGCCGAATACAGCGGCGGCTTTCTTGTCGCCGGTGCGCGCTTGTTTTTCAATCGTGGCATAGCGTTTTACGATCGTATCGAGGTCGGCGAAGATGAGCTCGGTGTCGATCACGCTGATGTCGCGCGCCGGGTCGACCGAGCCGTCGACGTGCACGACGTTCGGGTCTTCAAAGCATCGCACGACGTGCGCGATCGCGTTCACCTCGCGGATGTGCGCGAGAAACTGGTTTCCGAGCCCTTCCCCCTTGCTCGCGCCCTTTACGATTCCCGCGATGTCGACGAACGTCATCGTCGTGGGAACGATCTGCTTTGGCTTGATATAGTGAGCGATCCTGTCAAGCCGGGGGTCGGGGACTTTCACGATCCCGACGTTGGGGTTGATCGTGCAGAACGGATAGTTCGACGCATCGGCGTGCGCCCCCGAACCCGCGGTCAGCGCGTTGAACGTGGTCGATTTGCCGACGTTTGGAAGCCCCACGATGCCGCATTGAAAACCCATGACGTCATTCCTTTCCGGAGAAACGGTTCAGCGTGTTCATTTCGAGGCGAAACTTTTCGCCGCCGCCGGCAAATGCCTTCATCCCTTGAATCGCGTGACCGATCATCGCGTCGACGGTGTCGAATTCCGAGTTTGAGAAGTCTTGTAGCACGAACGCCGCCGCGTCCATGCCTGGATGCGGCGGGCGTCCGATTCCCATGCGTACGCGTGCGTAATCAGGGCTCGTGAGCGCCTTTGTGAGCGACTTAAGACCGTTGTGCCCGCCGTCGCCGCCGCCGGCCTTCAAGCGCACTTCGCCGAAAGGCAGATCGAGGTCGTCGTGCACGGCGCAGATGTCCTCGGGAAGAACCTTGAAGAACGTCGCGGCCGCGACAACGGCCTGGCCGCTTAAATTCATGAAGGTAAGCGGCTTTTGAAAGATGATTTTTTCTCCGTCGATCGACGCCTGCGCGACTTCGGAATTCTTGCCCGGACCCCAGAATTTCCATGTTTCGCCGAGTTCGTGCACGAACGCGTCGACGGCCATGAAGCCGACGTTGTGACGGTTGTTTTCGTAATCCCGGCCTGGATTGCCGAGTCCGACGATGAGCCTCATTACATGAAAAGCGAGCTTACCGACTCATAGCTGTGAATTCGGCGAATCGCCTCGGCGAGAATTTCCGCGACGGGGAGCTGATGGATTTTCGTGACGGCGCGGGCGGCGTCGGCGAGCGGAATCGTGTCGGTCACGATGACCTTTTCGATGGGGCTTGCCTTGATGCGCTCGATGGCGGGGCCCGAGAGCACCGGGTGCACGCCGGCCGCTAGCACGCGTTTGGCGCCGTGCGCGAGCACCGTGTCGGCGGCTTCGCAAAGCGTGCCGGCCGTGTCGATGATGTCGTCGAGGATGATCGCGGTCATGTCTTTCACGTTTCCGACGATGTTCATGGCTTTGGCGACGTTGGGGCCCGTGCGGCGCTTGTCGATCATCGCGACTTGCGCATTCAGGAGTTTCGCGTGCCCGCGCGCGCGTTCGACGCCGCCGGCGTCAGGCGAGACCAGGACAAGCGGCTCATCGGGCTTGAACATCTTCTTGAAGTAGTCGACGAAGACCGGCTTCGCATAAAGATTGTCGAAGGGGATATTAAAGAACCCCTGGATTTGGCCCGCGTGCAGATCCATCGAAACGACGCGCGAGGTGCCGGCCGCGGTGAGGATGTCGGCCACGAGTTTGGCGCTGATCGGCGTGCGGGGAGCGACTTTGCGGTCCTGCCTGGCATAGCCGTAGTACGGCATCACCGCCGTGATGCTGTTCGCGGAGGCGCGCTTGAGCGCGTCGATCATGATCAGAAGTTCCATGAGGTGGTCGTTCACCGGCGTGCAGGTCGACTGCAGCACGTAGACGTCTTTCCCGCGGACATTTTCGTTGATCTCGGCGAAAATCTCACCGTCGCTAAAGCGGCGGAGCGTGCAGGGGCTTAAAGGAGTGCCTAGTGTTTCGGCGATTTTCTGGGCAAGGGGAACGTTCGAATTTCCTGAAAAGAGGCAGAGGCGCATGCTCGGTTTTTAGCATAGAAGCGGAGCGTTGTGAAACGGTGTTTCTGGCGTGCAATCGGGGTCTTGTGCTAACTTGGGGGCATCATCGACAGGGTTTGGGGCGTCGACAAGTGGTAAGTCACTGGATTTTGATTCCAGCATTCCCAGGTTCGAATCCTGGCGCCCCAGCCATTTCAAACACACAAATAAAAGCAATAACATATGTCGATGGGCCGGGCCGACCGAGTCAGGAGCGCGGTGGCTCGTAAGGTGATTTTAAAGGACCTTGACGGTATTGTACGGAATGCCGTACAATAAAGCGCAAAGGCAGCAACCATGACCTTCATCTATGAAATTCGCAAAACCGCTGAGTACGAAAAGTGGTTTGCTGAGCAGCAGGAGAAAACCAAGGTTATTGTCGACGCCCGATTGCAGCGGATCGCGATAGACGGGCATTTTGGCACGATCAATGTCTTTGGCGGCCTGATTGAACTGAAGTGGAAATCCGGATTGAGGATTTACACGCATCGAGTTGGAAGCAAAGTTCTCATTGTATTATTGGGAGGAAATAAAAATGGCCAAGACCGCGACATCAGCCAAGCGAAAAAAGTCCTCGCTCGGTTCCTTGAAGAAGCATAACGTTTTTAGCGCGCGATTGAGAGATCCTAGGATCGTGAAAGAAGTGCTCATTGACGCATTGATGACTAATGATCTTGAAGTATTTCAGGATGTCCTTGTCGCGTACCTGCGTACGGTTTCTAAATCGAGGCTTGCAGCCAAGAGTAAGCTTGGCCGGCAGACTCTTTATGATTTGATCGACGAAAAGAAGGAATTCAATCCGACGCTTTCGACACTCGGATCAATATTAGAAGCGCTTGCCGCGTGATCCATGAAATATTCGACGGTCGTAATCCGGCTGGTGGCATTGAGCGGTTTTATTTCGGCGTGGCCTGTCGATTTGGCATCTGCGCACCAGTCATCTCCGCGGCAGGCTCTCGCCTACGAGCCGGCAGAGGTAGAACTTACCGGTACGATTGAGACTCAGACTTTTCCCGGTCCGCCGAACTGGGAGAGCGTCGCCAATGGTGATGAGATTGAGCGCGGCTGGTATCTGCGGCTTGACCGTCAGATTGATGTTGGGCCGAGGCTGGATAGCAATACCGCTAACACGGAGTCGGAGAAGAATGTGCGGATTCTGCAGATAGCGGTTGGCAATGACAGCATTTGGAAGGAGCTTCGGGATGGTCGGCGATGCAAACTGAAGGGAACCTTATTCCATCGACTCACCGGTCATCACCACTCACGGGTTCTAATCCATGCTGACTCCTTTGTGGCGGTTATCAGGCGGACCTAAACCATGAGCCGATATGTGCATGCTCGCCAAGGACCAAAAAATACCGTCATTTACACCGATGACAAGGGAGAAGAGTGGCTCTTTTCTGGCGGCGATCGAACCTGGAGAAATAACAATCCCGGGAATCTGGTTCCAGGAAACGTGAGTAAGAGAAACGGGGCGATCGGTGTCGCAGGGCGATTTGCAGTATTTCCCGATTACGAGACTGGACATCAGGGGATGCTCACCATTTAGACTGAACGGGTTGGAAAATAACCGCTGGGATTGGCTCATGCATCCGGAGTATGGAGATTGGAATGGGTGCCGATGTTTTCGCGAATATTATTTTGATTTTGCACGCCCTGTTCGTTCTGTGCGTCGTCGTTCCAGTTCCGTTGATCTGGATCGGCGCGCGGCGCGGCTGGGGATGGGTTCGTGATTTCCGGCTGAGGGTGGCGCATCTGTCGATGATGGCCGTTGTGGCCGCCGAGTCCGTGGTCGGGATGGTCTGCCCGCTGACGACCCTGGAAGATGCGCTACGAGAGCGCGCCGGCAAGCTCGGCTACGGCGGAGGGTTCATTGAGACTTGGCTGCGCCGTCTGATTTATGTTTCCGTCGAACCCTCCATTCTCTCCGTGGCATACCTGGTGGTCCTTGGGCTGATCCTTGCGCTCTGGTGGATTGTGCCGCCGGGACGCACACCGAATTCAAGGCATCAAGCTGGGACGAATTCGTGACTCTACAAAAGCGATCCGGGGCTCATTGACAATTATGCTCCGAAATGCGGCGTCTCCCCATTTAAGTGAGCATTAAGCATCTACTCTTCGAGCCGACGAAGAATCCGGGTTGCCTCGTCTTCGTCGATCAAAACGAACCGTCCCGCTTCTTCCTCAAAGGCATAGACTTCTGCGCGGCTCAACTCAAACCACCAACCGTGGATTCTAAGGCTGCGGTCAAAAACTCGTTCACGAACTACTGGGTAGGTCTTCAAGTGCTCAATCTGTTGGAGAACATTAGCCTGGGAAAGCTCATTGTGCTCTGAGAGCCCCTGCGCATGGAATCCGCCAAGCTTCGACCGGGAGGCTTCGCCGTGACGAAGCCATGCTCTGAGATTCGGCGAGGAAATAGTTTCCCTTCCGTGAATCAGTGCCTGCATCGCCCCGCACTCGGAATGCCCGCACACGATAATATCGGACACCTTAAGATTGGTCAGCGCGAACTCGATCGCGGCGGCCTCCGACTCGTCAGCGGTTGAGACGCCGCGTTCGCCGCAGGGCGGGACGAGATTCCCGACGTTTCGAACCACGAAAAGATCTCCGGGGTCAGCTGAAGCAAATAGATTCACGGCTACGCGGCTGTCGGAGCATGCGAAAAAAAGGGAATCAGGAGACTGTCCCAGGGCAAGTCGCGAAAACGTCTCCCGACAACTTGGGAGTACGTTCTTTCTAAAATCTATGATTCCATTAAGTAACTTCTTCATTTTTCCTATCCGGGCGCCAAGAACAGCTTTAAGGCATGCGCGCCAAAATGCCAAATTCCTCCAAAAAAAAGAAGATTGATCGCAAACGCAGCGTAGCCGAAGAGCATGAACAGAATGTCCTCCTCTAGACTTCCTAAGGAGAGGAGAAGAATGGCCCCGGCGGGTGGGAAATTCGTCCCGGGGGGAAGAGGTAAGGCCAGGAGCAGACCACAAACCGCCATGATGAGCCCATTGATCTGACGAACTCCAGGATGGCGAACAACGAAACTCCCTCTGGGCTTAATGATCCATTCCAGAGTCCTGCTAATTCTTGCTCCATGGCCGAATATTTTTCCGAGGAGTTGACTGGATACTTCTTTCCTCAAAAGCCTATCAGGCAGCCAAGGCTTCTTGCCGATTGCCATTGCTCCGCCGGCCATGATGATCACCAAACCAAACACCACCGACAATCCGGGTAAGGGCACGGGAAGTAAAAATGGGAGAGCAAAAATCAACGTAATCAGCGCATGACTTCGCGCCGTCATGCTGTCGATCAAGGACCCCAAAGTGATTTTCTTCTGTTGGCAGAGATTCGTCAGATTTGCGAGCTCTGACGAAAGACGCGCCCCATTCGGAGCGCCAGCCTCTATCTGAGGGGAACCCGGATTAGACCCCACTTCGTAACCGCTCGATCCTCTCCTCAAGGGGAGGATGAGTTGAAAATAGGCGCATGATTCCACCTGGACGACTGGATATTTTCAGTGCCTGAATGGCAGGTTGAGCCGACGGATCAACGCTCTCAAAGGTGCGCTTTAGACCCTCCAGCGCTTGAATCATACTGCTTCGCCCGGCAAGTCGCGCTCCCCCTGAATCCGCCCGAAATTCTCTATAGCGAGAGAATCGGGCAACCAAGATTGAGCCAAGAATCATAAAAACGATTTCCAGAACCATTTGAACGGCATAGTAGGCCATGGGGGCCCCATGGCTTTCGTCATCCTTTCCGCGACCGGCCATCGTGAGCGCGAATGCAATCACGCGGGCCAGGAACATCACGAAAGCGTTTACTACACCCTGAACCAGGGTCATGGTCACCATGTCTCCGTTGGCAATATGAGCGACCTCATGCCCCACAACTCCCCGGACCTCCTCTCTCTTCATTCGATGAAGCAATCCGGTAGAGACGGCTACGAGAGAACGAGACTTCGTGGGTCCTGTGGCAAAAGCATTTACTTCAGGGGATTCGTAGACTCCGACTTCCGGCATCGCGGGAAGGTGGGCCGCTTTTGCCATCTCATGGACAATCTGAACAAGCTCGCTCAGTTCAGAGTTCGAATTCCGCGGAGTAATTACATGTACCCCCATCATCCACTTCGCCATGACCCTGGAAAGCGCGAGGGAAATGAGAGCTCCCCCCATGCCCCAAACCAGGCAGAAAATCATGAGCGACTGATAATCCATGCCATAGCGCGTGAGGTAGGGTTTCACCCCGAGGACGTTTAGGATGATGGAAATGGTGATAACGACAAGCGCGTTTACCATTAAAAATAAGCCCATTCTCTTTAGCCATGCCATAGGCACCTCCGGGTAATTGACTTAAGTATAGCCTTGACCAGTACCTGTAAAAATACGATAAATACAATGCAACAGTTCGTTAAATCCAAAGTGTTTGCGCCTAAAGAGGCAAAGAGGGAACAATGCAGTGGCTCAATTATCACCATCTCTACTATTTTCGAGTCATCGCCAGTGAAGGCGGAGTCGCAAAGGCCGCCGAGAAGCTTCGGCTAGGTCAGCCAACTCTGAGCACCCAATTGAAACAGCTTGAAGAGATGGTGGGGAAACCGCTCTTTGAAAGGCGCAACCGGAAAATGATCCTGACCGAAGCAGGAAAAGCAGCCCTCGATTACGCGAACGAGATTTTTCGGCTAGGCGATGAAATGCTGGAAGTACTCCAAGATAAGTTGGTTGCAAACGCAACCCATCTTCAGATCGGCGCTCTTGATAGCGTTCCCAAGAGCATCATTCTTTCGCTGGTCAAGGAAGCCCTTCAAATTGGCCCATGTACCGTATCCATCCTAGAAGGCAAGGGTGATGAACTTTTCCGCGAACTCTATGCGCATCGCATTGATCTGATTCTAGCCAACTACCCTCCACCTGCCTTGGAGCAAAAGCAGGTGATTTCAAAATCCGTTGCAAAACTCCCGGTATACGTGTTCGGCGCGCCCCGATTCCAGCCGCTTCGGCGATCCTTTCCGCGGTCTTTGAACGGAAAGCCCTTCGTTCTCCCCACTGCGCATAGCAAGCTCAGGCATGATCTCAACCACTATTTCAAGCTCCAGAAGATTCACATCACTCCCATCGCGGAGACTCAAGACACGGGCCTCCAAAAACTCTTAGCCAAGAATGGCATTGGCCTTGCGCCGTTTTCAGAGGTTGCAACAAAAGATTTCGTCAAACCAGGAAGCCTCCAGAGAATTGGCCGCCTGAACGGAGTTTATGAAGAGATTTGGCTCGTCTCTGCTCAAAGAAAGCTTGAAAACCCCATAGCCGCTAATCTTATGAAGACCTTTACTCTCCACTGAATTTGTCAAAAGCGAACGATCACATTTGAAATATCAAATTTTGCAATCAAATATCCAGAAGTCATCAAATCCGGTATCTTTATGAGGTTTTTACCGTCGATCACCCCACCTACCCCGAGTTTCGCTTTCTAAGCACCCAGATCAGCCATCCGCCCAGAGCGAGAATCAGGATTCCCCACCAGAACTCCCGCAGCCCCATCACGGCTGCTTCACCGATTCTGGCAACGAACGGAAAAAATCGAATTAGAAGCAAGGCGAATACGCCCAGAACAATGAGCTGAATTATGCCTCGCCAATAGCTTCTCATTTAGAGCCCTTGGGGTTTCCGATCGGGAGCAATACGTTAGCGCCGCTGCTGTTTCCTCCCACAACAAGAGGTGAGACGCCGTTCCATTTTTCGACAATCTGCAAGTGCACGAGGCCGGGACTGTCTTGCAAAGCCCTTCCCCGGACCCGGATCGCCTCCGCCTCGCCTTTCGCGCGGATCACGGCCGTATTGGCTTCGACTTCGGCCTTCTGTTGCACAAACTTAGCCTTTGCGGCTTCTTGCTCCTGCACCATCTTGGCTTCGATCGCAGATTCCAACTCTTTGGAGAGGGCCACGTTCTGGATGACGATGTCCTCAATCACGAGCAAGGTTCCCACCTTCGCTCGTGCCGCGACGAGGGCTTTGGACTTGATTTCTTCACGCTTTTTGACGATCTGCTCTGCGCTTTGAAGCGCCGTGACTTCCTTGAAGGCCTCACTGACCCGAGGGGAAATCAAGCTGTCAAAAGGATCGCCAGAATAGTCTTGGAAAATCTTGACGACCATATTCTCGGGCACGCGGTAGAGGATCTTGAGCTCGACGTTGATCTGCTGAAGATCGGACGAGTAGCAATCCGCTTGAGTCGTTTTAGTCTGCTGTCTAATTGAGATCGGAACCACTCCAGTAATAAAGGGGCTTTTGAATCCAAAACCCTCCGGCGCGAAGACGGGAGAAACCTTTCCCATCGTCACAAGAACTCCGCGATGGCCTGGAGGGATTATAAAAGTTCCGGCAGTAGCCATGATCATTACCAGGAAAATGATGATCGCTATGGCAATGGCTTTCTGGAGATTTTTTGCATCGTTGAAAAATGTTTCGATTGGATTCATGGGCGCAGCTTAGTACACGCCCCTCCCCAAAAGAAGATATTTATTTAGACAGGCGAAAAGGCGCCCTAACAAAGCCGGAAAAAAATAAAGTCGCCGTGATACTGGGAACGTATGCTGATAACCATAGTCTTATCTCTTTTCGGTTTCGTCGAAAACAACAGTTACGGGGCAATCACCACGAAGCCCGGCCAACCGGCACAGATCCTTCAGAAGGCGGAATCCTGTCGCTTGCCCTCTATTGGCTGGATTGAGAAAATTTCGTTCACCTTGACGGACATGAAGGGAAAAATTCGTACCGTGTCCCTGGAAGCGAAGGTAGATACGGGAGCCAAAACTTCTTCCCTACATGCACGTGCCATTAAGACCGTCAAGAAAGGTGGCAAGGAGTTCGCCCGCTTCGTGTTTTCGTGGGGCAAGGAAAATCACGAGTTTGAGGCGCTGGTTCAAGAGAGGAAACGCGTAAAATCTTCGGATGGTGAAGGCGAAGAGAGAGAATTCATCGAGGTGGAGACCTGTATCGGTGGCACTAAACACCCCCTTCTCATCTCGCTTAATGACAGGGGGAACATGCAATACCCATTACTCCTGGGCAGACGCTTTCTGGAAGAAAAGTTCCTCGTGGACGCAGCGAACAAGTTTATTCTCGGAAAACCCAATTGCCGATGAGAACTCAAGGGAACTTTTATGAAGCCCAGAGCAGCCGGGCGAGGCGCTGCCGCTGGATTGGCGCAAGGACCTTTGCTTTCCACTGAATTTGTCAAAAGCGAACGATTACATTCTAAATATCGAATATTCAGAAGTTATCAAACCCGGTATCTTTAGAGTTGCCCCGGTTACCGAAGGGGATTGATGTGAGGGAATGAATGTTTGAGCAGTATCTTCCGTGGATTGGATTTCACGTCTTCATCTTGATCGCCCTTGCGATAGACCTTGGAGTTTTTCACCGGGATGCGCATGCGGTAAAGGTTAGAGAAGCCCTTACCTGGAGCGGAATTTGGCTCAGCATGGCGTTACTCTTCAACGCCGGAATTTTCTATTTCAGGGGAAAAGAACCTGCTCTGGAGTTTCTTGCAGGCTATCTCATCGAGTGGTCCCTCAGTATCGACAACCTTTTTGTCTTCCTGACGATTTTCTCTGCCTTCTCGGTTCCGCAAAAGTTTCAACACCGAGTTCTTTTCTGGGGAATTCTCGGCGCGCTTGCCATGCGAGCTATTTTTATCTTTGCGGGACTCACCCTGCTCAGCCACTTCCACTGGCTGATTTATGTTTTCGGTGCTTTTTTGTTGCTAACCGGAATCAAGCTCGCCCTCGTTGAGAAGAAGGAAGAAGATCCTCGGAATCACTGGCTTGTTCGGCTTGCGAAAAGATGGCTTCCCTTCACCGATGCCCTCCACGATGGGAAGTTTCTCATTAGGCAAAATCAGCGGTTGCTGGGTACCCCACTCCTGTTGGTCTTGCTGATCGTGGAAGCCACTGACCTTATTTTTGCAGCCGACTCGATCCCAGCCATTCTTGCAATCACCAACGACCCATTCATAGTTTATACCTCAAACGTGTTCGCTATCTTAGGACTGCGATCTCTTTACTTCGCTCTGGCTGGGATGATGTCCGCTTTTCGTTATCTTCGCTACGGCTTGGCTGGGGTACTCGTATTCGTTGGGGCGAAACTCTGCCTTACGAATATATACAAGATTCCAATCACGGCCTCCCTGATGGTCATTGCGTCCCTCTTGGGGGTTGCCATTGCGTGCTCGATCCTAATTGAAGACACGAAAGGCAGAGAAGCCAAACAATGATGATCCCTTGTTCCAGTGAGGCAAGGCGTCGTGACTCCATTGAGAGGCGCTCGCATTTCCCGGCGTTTCGCGAATTTTCCTATTTTCGTTGGAACGGCCGCCAAAATAAAAAAACCGCCGGCGGTTAGGGTGCGCCGGCGGTTTTCATCGTTCGATCGGTGTTCCGAACTTAACAGCCGAGCGCCTTGCAAAGCGCCGGGTAATCCTTCTCTTCCGCGTAGAAGACGGAGCCCCAGCGTCCGTTGATGCTGTATGCGTCGGTCGCGTTGATGTTCACGCCGGCCTTCGCGATTTTCTGCAGCCAGTCCACATAGGCCCCGATCCTGTCGTCGCCCTCGACCCAGCATGCGTCGCATGACTCGGGCTTAAGGCTCAACTGCGTCAACACTTCCTTCGCCTTGTCATAATCGGAGGCGTAGAAAATTCCCTTCGCTTCGCCCGGGCCGGTCTCGTACGCCCAATGCGTGATAATATTCACCTTCGCTTCGCGAAAAGCTCCGAAGACCTTCGCGAGAGAGCCGGGTTTTTGATCGAGACTCACTTCGAGACACTGAATTCGTTTTGCACTTGCCGATGCCATGACAATCCTCCTTGATGATTGTGGATGAATAAAGCGCGAGCTTAATCCATGACCGCGCGCGCAGAGAACTGTTTATTGTTTGACCACAATCCTTTCCTTCGGAAAATTCTTCCGGCCTGATTTGGGTGATGGTGGAATTTGGAAGTAATATCAGCCACTAGCGCCACCATTGACGCGCAGCATGAAATACGTTAGATTGCGCCCGCAGAAAAAATTCTTAAAGGAGTGCTTCAATGAGTAGCCCATTCCGTCCGATCTCCCTTTCGATGCTCGCTTTAACAAGCCTGCTTTGCGGATCGCTGACCGCGTTCGCCGGCAGCGCCGGCGAAATACAATCGAAGATCGATAATGTTGGGACGCTTCAGGTTTCGGTGGATACCAACCAGGGCGTGGTTTACGTGAAGAAAGCCGTAAACAATCCCGAGGGACGGGTGAACATCGTGGATATTCGCTCAGGCGAATCGAAAGGCGAGACTGGCGATAGCGGAATTTCAAGCGAAGCCGTGAAGTTTGACGTGACTCCCGTGAATGAGGACGGTGTCGTGAAATTCGTGTCCTCGGATGCGGAGCCGATGATCGAGACAACGGCGCCGACCGAAAAACTCAAGAGCTCTCCGGGATCGGCGATCGGGTTGACCGCGGGATTGATCACTGGACTTGGCTTCGCGTATCGTCAGTTTTTCGATAATGGGTGGGGCTTAAACGTTGGTCTTGCCGGCTGGGTCGACAATCCTTCGAAATCCTCATTCGCCAATATTGGCGCTGAAGTGATGCGCGTGCTCGATGAGGGAGAGAATGCCCGTTTTTATGTACTCGCCGGAACCAGCTTTTATTATTGGGGCGAACAGGTTTACGATCCGGGGAATCCGCCGGCCTATGATCCAAATGATCCGAAGCCGACCGATCCGCCGCAAGGAACATACAGCCATCAGGATACGATGAGGTACAACATCGGTGCCGGTATCGGCCTTGAGTGGTCGCCCGGATTGGCCGCGAAGAAAAAGAATATCGCGCTTGCGATCGAGCTTCCGATCTCACTTATGCTTAAACAGACACGAGGCCAGGGAGTGGTGATTGACGGCATCCGTCCGATTCCGTCCGCGGCAATCATCTACTATTTCAAGAGATAAGGGGCCGCATGAACTACGGCGCGGAATAATAGAGAATCGCGAACACCGCGACGGCACCCGTCAGGCATTCGTACTCGCGATTCCTGAGATATTGACGAAACGAAAATCCGCCGAAAACCGCGCCTGGAGTTCGGAGGGCATACAGAAGCCCGGCGGGCTTCGGCCAGAGCGGTCCCGCGCGGCGCGAGAGCTCGGCGTAGGCCGTGCCGAACCGCGCGTTCAGATTTTTTTCTTCGTGGCGGATCGTGTGCGCATAAGTGAGCGCGGTGATTCCGCCCAAAAGAACCGTTACCGCCCAGTGGTGGAGCGCCACGATGAGGCCCAATGCAAGAAGGCATGAGCCGAGATACAGCGGATGGCGCGCTAAAACGTACGGCCCTCCTTGCGTGAGCTCCTGGTCTTTTTTGAGGTATCCCGCGGCCCACGCGCGGATGAATACGCCGACGGCCGCGATGAGGAGCCCGCGGTCATCGATTGCGCGTCCCCAGAAAAAAAGCGGAAGAATGAAAACGGTGTAGCGCTGCGCCACTTCGCGGAATTTCGAGCGGTCGATGGTCGCCGAATAAAGCCAGTTCAGGCCGCGGGAAAGCGCGTTCATCCGTTTGAAAACTATCATAGAGCGATTAAAAGGAATATGACCCGCTGAGGTTCAGCCGGTTATTGTCGTAGAATTGGCCGAAAAACCCTAGTTTTCGGCCGAAAAAGAAGTCACCGCCGAGCGACGCCTTGAGATTGTCGATGATCTGCATGTGGACGGCGGGGCTTACGACGGTGTCGAAGTTATCGAAGCTTCCGACCAGGGTATTGGTGACTTTCCAGGTCGGGTTAATGCGGTCTTCAAGATAGAGAACGAGATCATGGTCCCACGGATCGACATTCGGTAGCCCTTCGACGAGCATCCGGCCCGCGACCTGCTCGCGGCCCGAGATGCGCTGGTAGTGCACGTACATGAGGTTTCCGTAGAGAACGGTGCCGTAGACTTTTTTCTTCACGGTGTGGTCCACGCCGACAACGAAATTGAGGTAATCGTCCTTGATGAGGTCGGGCTGAAACTGCGCGGCGGCTCTTTCGGCGCGCGAGTTGTCGCGCAAAACCGCGGCACCCTCGAAGCGCAGACCGAACGTTTCCTCCCAGGGTTCGACCGACCCGCTTCCGTCGATTCCGATCAGCTGCATGCGATGAAACGACGGCAGAAGCGTCAGCGTGATGGGAAGCGCCGGGTTCGCGGCGTTGCCCGCCTTGGTGAACGTCATGCGCGGGATTTTTTCGACGCCGTTGAAATACGAAGCCGAAAAATCCCAGCCGCCCAGTCTTAGCGCCTGAAACCGCGCCCCGGCCTGCCAGGTCGAAGGAAAGGTGGGCTCGGTGATCTTGTACTCGAGCGGCGCGGAAAACGCCGCGGTCGAAACGCGAGTCGGCATGGGCAGAAGCCAGCGCGAGTCGTCTTTGGAAAGATCTTTCGTGCCGCTTTCGGGCAGGTCGATCGGCAATCGGCTTGCGCGAAAGAACGGTGTTGCGAGCACCTCGAGCGTGAAATCGGCGTATTCGGGGGGGTGGACGTTCAGCTTTGCCGTCGGCATCGGAAGCTTGTACGCGTTCAACGGATCGTAGAGATCGCGCGGGTTCCACTGGTCGGTCGGATTGATCTGGTCGGCGGCTCCCCAGCTGATGAGCTGGTTCCCGACCCGCAGATCCCAAACCGTCGAGACGCGATCGACCCAGCCTTCCTTCAACTCGAAAAACGCCCGCGTCTTGCGCGGGAGCGCGCCGATGGCGTCGGGTTCGCGCACCCAGGCCCACGGCAAAAGTTTCGCGGTCCAGATCGTGTCGCTGACGGTTCCTTCAAGCTCGAAATCCAACCGCTCTTGCAGTGTGGGCAGCCCCGAAATGCGCTGAAAATAGGTTTGAAACGAGTTGCTGATTTTTCCCGCCGGCCCGCCAAACTGCCACGGCAGTGGTGGCTGCGGAGTTTCCTCGGAAGCCTCTTCGGCAAGGGCCGCCAACGGGGAAAGACCCCAAAGAATGGCGCAGAAAAGACACAAGGCCAGGCATCGAAGTTTCATCCAGGTGTACATAATTTAGTCGATCTGGCGCCAAATGAGTAGAGGGGAATTCTTCTAACTAATGGAATTTCTAGCTACTATTTGCACTACATATACTCGACCATTTTGGTCTGTTGATTGCAACCCTTGGCGTAAGCCTTTTAGGGTAATGGCGCGGTGCATTTTCACTGCGACTTTTGCAGCAAGGGAGATTTTGGAATGAAAAAGCGGCTCGCAGCCCTCATTGACCGGCACTCGAAACTCATTTTGTTCGTCATCTTCGCGATGACGCTCGCGATGATTCCAGGACTCAAACGCATCCAGATCGTGAGCCAATCGGCCACGAACTCATTTGCCAACCCCAACGAGTACGTGCGTTCGGTGCTCGAGGTCAAGAAATCCTTCGGCGCCAACGAGCGTCTCGTGCTGATCGCGGTCGAGGCCCAAGACAGCCACACGCTCGCCGAGCCGCCCGCGCTTCAGCTGATCTCGAAAATGACGGCGGCCCTCAAGACGGTGCCGATGGTTCGTCGCGACACGATTCTCTCGCTCGCCAGCGTCGGCGACGTCGTGAACAGCGAGGAAGGACTGAGCTCCGTTCCGCTGCTCCAGAAAGTTCCCACGAATTATTTCGAGCAGGAAGAGCTGCGCGCGAAGCTCTCGAAAAACGAATTCATCTACGGCCGTTTGATCAGCAAGGATTTCAGGACCACGATGATCGTGGCGACGGCCTATGAAGAAGGCAGTCTCTACACGCTGCATGATCAGCTCGATGCGGCGCTGAAGCCGTACCTGACGGGCGCCGACGAGCAGGTTCCCTTCCGGGTCACGCTCGCCGGAGATTCCGAAGTCAATTATCAGCTCGAGACGAACATCCAGAAAGACGCGGCGTTGTTTCTTTTCATCGCGATCATGCTCATCATCGCGTCGTTCTACTTCATGTTCAAGACCTGGAAGGGCGTGGTTCTGCTGATCGCCGCGATGGTGGTCGGCATCTCGTGCACGATGGGCCTCATCGGCTATTACGGCGAACCGATTTCGATTCTTTCGGCGATGCTGCCGGTCGTGATCGTCGTGGTCGGAAGCTCCTACGCGATCCACGTGTTCCATAATCTTTCCAACGAATACCAGAGGTGCGGAAATTTTCGCGAAGCCTTCGAGAAGGTTTTGAACAAGATCCTTTCGCCGCTCTTCATGTCGTCGGTGACGACGTTCGTGGGCGGCATCTCGCTGCTTTCGTTCAAGCTCAAGATGATCCAGCACTTCGGCGCTTCGATGGCGATGGGAACGATGATCACGTTCCTGACCTCGCTGTTCGTGATTCCGTCGATCTACAGGGCGCTCAGGGGACGAATTCAAAAAATCGAGGACAGACTTGAAAAGGGCGTCGTGGCCGGCGTGAATTCCGCCAGGCACCTCGCGACGTCGACGATTCAGCTCATTCCCGTTGCCGGACCGGTGACCGGAGTGCTCGCTGAGGCCGTTCAGGGATCGATCGCGGGCGGCGTGAAGGGATTCGTCCACGGCGCGAAAAAAGGCCGCTTGATGGAGCGCTTCCTCAAGACGAGCGCGGGGCTCGTGAGCCGGCACCCGTGGTACGTCGTGACCATTTCGCTTCTGATCGTCGCGGCTTCCATGACCCAGATGCGCAAGGTCCAGATCGGTTTCGACAATATTTCGCTGCTCCCCAGCGGTTATTCGATCAAGGGCGTGATGGAGCGTTTGGACAAGACCTTCAACGGCATCCAGGGCTTCGACATGCAGCTCGATACCGGAAAACAGAACGGCGCGCTCGATCCGGAGTTTCTGCGCAAGGTCGACGAATTCGGCAGGCGCGCGCGCGAACTTCCCGAGATCACCCACGTGTTTTCGGTGGTCGACGTGCTGAAGAAAGCCGACTCCGTTCTCAACGTGGAAGCGCCCGCCGGCTCGGACCATATCCCGGCGTCGCCTGAAGCGGCGTCGCAGTATCTCTTTCTGCTCGGCTCCTCCGGCGGCGGTGTTTCGATCTCCGGAATCGTGACTTCCGATTACCGCAAGATTCGCGTCGACCTCACGACAAGCGCGCACGATACGCAGAAGGTCGAAAAAGTCCACGTCGCGCTCAAGAACCTTTCGGCGGAAGTCTTCGGCGAAAGCGTAAAAGTGGATCTCGGCGGCAGCCTCGTCGGCGACGTCGGCATCCTTCATTACATCGTCTGGGGCAAGATCCAGAACGTCATGATCTCGCTTCTGCTGATCCTTCTCGTCGTGTCGACGGTTTACCGCTCGGTCACGCGCGGGTTTCTCTCGATCCTCACGCTTCCGGTCGGCGTGATCTGCAATTTCGGATTGATGGGTTACGCGGGAATCCGGCTCGACATGGTCACCGCCATCATCACGAGCTTCGCGATGGGGATGGGCGTGGATTTCTCGATCCACTTCATCTCGGCCGTGAAAGACGAGTACGAAAAAACCAAGGACATCGAAACGGCGCTCGAACGCGCGGTTTCCGGCCCGGGCGTGGCCATCGCGTACAACGCGATCTCGACGAAGATCGGGTTCAGCGCGCTCTTGTTCTCGCACTTCAGCTCGATCCACACTTTCGCGACGCTGATGTGTTTCAACATGATGATCCTCGCCGTGGGGGCGCTCACGCTTCTTCCGGCCGTGATCCGGATTCTGCCCCCGGAATTCATCGTCGGGCATCCGAAGCCCCGCAAGCCGTTCGAAAGGAGACTCAAGTTCGCCATGAAAGTCGCATTCAGCAGCGCCGTTGTCGCGGTACTTTGCGCCGGTATCATCATCGTCGACTCGAAGGCGGCCGAATCGATGCCGACTCCGGAAGCCCTGCTCAAGAAATCGGTGCAGGCCGTTCACACCCAGCATGAGGTGTCGGCCTACGTCATGAAACTTGTCGGTTCTGGCGGCGACGTGAGCGTGCGCAAGATGAAGGTGTGGTTCAAAAGCAAGAACGAGGAAGACGCGAAGCTTCTGATCAAATTCACCGAGCCGGCCGACATCCGCGGCACCGGTTTTCTCACGATCGCCGAAAAAGGCAAAACGCCGGACCAGTGGCTCTATCTTCCGGCGCTCAAGAAATCCCGCCGCATCAAGGGCGGCAATGCCGACGAGCCGTTCCTCGGCAGCGATTTCTCGATGGGAGACCTGAGCGTCGATAAGAACGACGGCCTTAGGTATAAGGTCGACGGCGTTCAGAAGTGCGACGGCGGCGAGTGTTACGTCGTGACCGGCACTCCGAAGTCCGACGCCGACAAGGGAAGCCTCACGTACACGAAGAAAACGTTCTTCATCCGCAAAGACAATTTTCTCGGCGTGAAGGGCGAATTCTACAATCAGGCGGGTCAGCTCGAAAAAGTGATGACCATGCAGAAGATCCACAAGGATGGAAACCGCTGGGTGGGCGACGTCATCGAGATGAAGAACCTGCTCACCAAACATTCGACTGTTCTGGAATTCGAGAAGCGCGATACCGCTTCGGTTCCGGCCGATACGGTCTTTACACCCGCGTTCCTCGAGAGGCAGTGAGAAGATGGCGAACTTAAAACGTCCCGAAACGCAATTCGGATTCGAAGCCTCGCTGGCCGCGCTCGCGCTCGCGGTGGCGGCGGTGCTTGCCAGCGGCTGCGGCAAGGTGAAGGTTCGCGAGGAAAAAGTCGTTACGGTGCGGTCGGCCGAAACGACCAGCGTCGATCAAAGCTTTCAAGACGCGGCGGAAGTCTGGAAACTCTACGCCCAAGGCGACGGCGGCATCAATCGCGACGGGCTGGGCAATCTCGCGAATGCGCTTAAAAGGAACCTCGAAACGGCGCTTGGAATTTCTAACCTCCCCGTCGATGCGGCGCTCGACGCGGCCATGCAGCTCAATCCCATGCTCGCCAAGGGCGTCACGCCGAGGGATATCGTGGAGAGCGTCCACAACAATCTCCCGATGCTTCGTTGGTTCGCGACTGAACTTACTCCGGAACAGCTCGCCGTCAAGCTCGCGGAGTTCTTTCCGGAGTCTTCCGAAACCGCGCGCCGCGCTCTTTTGGACGCCCTCGTGAAATTTGATTTGGCTTGGGCGGGCGGAAATCAAAATGGTCTGCTCAGCAACAAGGAACTCGCGTTTCCGATCCTCATCATGAGCGCGCTCATGAAGCTGGATTACTCGAAAGGTCTTCCGTTCGAGATTGAAGGCGTCGTGATCGAAAAACTTTCAAAACAGCAGATCGAGGCGAAGTTCGAACAACAGATCTACGGACGCTATCCGGTCGCGAGCCAGCACGAGCTGTCGCCCACAGACCGCGAGCTCGAAACCCTGCGGCTTTCAATGCGGTTTTATCAGATGAAGCGCCTGCTTAAAACGATCGGCACCGACGGCGAGCTTTATCCCAGCCAGTACGCCGGCGCGGTCGGCGCGGCGACCAGCGTGACGGTAGAGGGCGACGACGAGGCGCTGTCCTCGCTTGCGCGGTTTTACGATCATCGCCTGATGGGCGGGAACCAGGACGGATCGCTCTCGCTTCTCGAGGCGTTTCAGATGACGTCGGACCTCGAGTTCGCGCGCGTCTACAACGCGCTCAATCCCGAAGGTGCTCCCGTGAAACTCGCGAACCTTCCCTCGATTTTTCCCGCGGTTGGAAGAGAGATGTTCGAGTCGTTGCCGCCAGTTCGGGCGAAAAAATCAAAGACGGTTTCGGGCCTTGAACGTACCGCGATGATCGGAAAGCTGCGCGCCCTTGAGCTTGTGTTCGAACTCTATGACGTCGATCAAGACGGAAAAATCTCGAAGAGCGAAACAAGACCCATTCTTCAGAAGATTGGGATCGACCAGCCTTACGCGGTGGAGGCGTTCTTTGCCGATGTCGGCCTCGAGTCAGGCGGCGGCTTTTGGACGGGTGTGCGCATGAAGTTAAAATCAGCGGTCACGGCGGATGCGCTTTCGCCGCGTGAATTCTACGTCCGGATGAATAAAGTTTTTACACGCCTGCTCAAAGCGAAATAATGCACCGCACAATCCAATGCATGCCATCCTAAAGAGGCAGTTGAAGACACCACGTAACAGAAGGTAAGACTTAACCTTCTGGAGATATCCGTGGACTCGAATTTCAAGATGATCGACGTTGGCGAAAAAGCGGTCACGCGGCGGCGCGCGCTCGCGTGCGGCGAAATTCGCATGGGCGGGGTTGCGTTCGACCTGCTTGCCGCGGGTAAGCTGCCAAAGGGCGATCCGCTGGTACTTTGCGAAGTCGCGGGCGTGATGGCAGCGAAGAAGACGGCCGACTGGATTCCGCTTTGCCATCCCATTCCGGTCGAGAAGGCGCGCGTGCGGACCGAGCTCGTGCGCGAGCGGACAAGTGTTCGCGTGAGTTGCGAGGTGGTGACCTCGGCCAAGACCGGCGTCGAGATGGAAGCGCTGACCGCAGTGAGCGCCGCGCTTTTGACGATTTACGACCTGGTGAAGGGAACCGATCCCGCGTGCGAGATTGGCGAGATTCGGCTTTTGGAGAAGGATGGCGGCAAGAGCGGAGCGTACAGGGCTTCTGCGGCCGGCAATCGGTCATCGGCAAACGGTAAACGGGTGGCGGTTACGGAAACTGAAACCGATGCCCGTGGTGAAAAAAAGCTGCGTGGCGTGACCGCCGCGATCATTACGGTGAGTGATCGTTGTTCTCGCGGCGAGGCCGAAGACCGTTCGGGGCCGCTGCTTCGCGGATTGCTGCGCGACGCGGGGGCGGATGTGCGCAAGACGGCGCTAGTACCAGACGATAAAGCCTTGATCGCGGAGGCCGTGGAGAAACTGAGCGCGAGCGCCGCGCTTGTGGTGCTTACCGGCGGGACGGGCTTCGGCCCGCGCGACGTGACGCCCGAGGCTTTGGAAGCCGCCTGCGACCGGATGATTCCGGGCTTCGGCGAACTCTTGCGCACGAAAGGCGCGTTCCACACTCCGTTTTCGTTTTTGAGCAGGGCGACGGCCGGGATCTGCGGCCGCGCGCTCGTGATCGCTTTTCCGGGGAGTTCCAAGGCTGTCGAGGAAGGCTGGGCCGCACTCGCCGAACTCGTTCCCCACGCGCTAAAAATCGCCGGTGGCGGCAATCATGGCTAACATCGGGAAAGCCTTCCCTCGCAAGGAAGGCCCCGCGAAGGTCACCGGCCAAGCGCTCTACGTCGATGACATCGTGTTTCCAGGCATGCTCCACGGCGTGACCGTTAGGAGCCCCGTGGCGCGCGGAAAGATTCGCGGGATTAAATTTCTGGACGGGATGCCGTGGAAAGAATTCACGATCGTTACCGCCAAAGACATCGTGAGCATCGAAATCGGCGAAAAAAACGGCGGAAATAATTATGTCGCGCTCATCGCAAACGACCAGCCCTATCTCGCCGACGGCGAAGTGAACCATCCCGAGGAACCCGTCGTGCTGCTCGCGCACCGCGATCGCGCGACGGCGGAAGAAGCGCGGAATTTCGTGAAGATCGAGATCGACCCTCTTCCCGCGGTTTTTACGATCGAGGATTCGCTTGCATGCAAGCACGTGATTTGGGGCAAAGACAATATTTTCAAGGAATTCTTGATCGAAAAAGGAAACCTCGACGGTGTCTGGTCCGGCGCCGCGCATATCCTCGAAGGGGAATACGAAACGGGCGCTCAGGAACAGCTTTACATCGAAAACAACGGCATGATCGCGATCGCGGGCCCGCGCGAAGGCGTGACGGTCTGGGGATCGATGCAGTGTCCGTATTACATCCACAAAGCGCTAACGCACCTGTTCGGGCTTCCAGCCGAGAAGGTGCGCGTGATCCAAACTGAAACTGG
>JACPKS010000054.1 GCA_016186905.1 Deltaproteobacteria bacterium | reverse complement strand
GAATCTTGTTTTTCTCCCTCGTGGAATCGGCCTTGAGCCAACGAATGACGCCTTTCCGCTCATTAACAAGCGCGATTTGTTTCGGCTAGGGCTGTTGTCTTTCAGGCCAAAGCAAATATTTGTAAGGCTGACATTCTGCGTCGGGATGTGTCCGCGCGCGGCCGCCGCAGAAATTCGAAACACTGCTCAAAAAACCTTAGTTTGAGTCCTTAGTCTGACGGTGATCCAACCTCCTAAAACCTAACGGTTTCGCTTCTGAGCACTCCGCACCGCAAATACTACGATTTATTCTATTGCCCTTAAGGAATTTTATGTTATTTATAAACCCGCATGAGACAACTCGCTCTCCTTCCCAAACCATCCCTCGAACACGGCAGTTCGCTTCGCACCGGAAAACGCAAGATCGCGCGCCCGATCGACACCAAACGCGCGATGCACCTTGTGATGCGGGCGACTCGGGCACGAGGCCCTTGGTCGATGCTCCGCGAGGAACACAAACCGAAGATCGAGCGCCTCGTTCATCTCGCGTCGAGCCGCCACGGCGTTCGCGTTTATCGCTTCTCAAACGTCGGAAATCATCTGCATCTTCTCGTTCGCGCTCGAACACGCGTAGGATTTCAGAATTTTCTGCGCGTTATCACCGCTCAGACCGCCGCGCTCGCGACCGGCGCGCGAAAGGGTAACCCTAAAGGAAGGTTTTGGGATGCTTTGGCGTACTCGCGCGTGGTCAGTTGGGGACGCGAGTTCAAAAAACTGCAGGCGTACCTTTCCAAAAATCTGTTGGAAGGGATGCGCTTGTTCCTACGCGGCCCAAGGGGATCGTGGACCGTTCTCGCGAAATTGAAGGATGTCGAGGCTGCTTCACGTGAGCTGGGCAAGCACCTCCAAGTTTAGACGGTATTCAAAATATTGAATCGTAAATCAACGACGTGGAACCTGCAGTATTCAATATCTTGAATCGCGGCTAGGAGGCCGCTGGCCGCTTCGGCGCTGGTCCAGACTCATAAAGCACGCCTCGCCTCAGAAACTCCCGCCACCGATCCCGCTCAAAAAGCCGATACCGCCGCGCAAGCGCGAACAAAATCGCAAGCCCGACGAGCTCGCCCGCCACCGCGTACGGATCGCGCCAGAAATGCCACCACCGCGCCACCGCGCGCTCAGACCAGGGTTCAGCGGTGCCCAGAAACGGCCAGAGAAAAACCACGCGCTCCCGCTCCATCCAGCTTCGGTCGAGCACCATATGAAAGAGATACGAGAACGCCAAAGTCCGCGGATGCCTGATTATTTTCGGCAAAAGCCAGGCCGCGACGCACACGGTCAGGCAGCCGATCAGCGTGTGTGCCGCAAGGCGCGTGTTGTTTCCGAAAACATCAGGGTATAAAAGTCCGATAGGTTTATCGATCAGATCCGCCGCGATCGATGCGAGCGCGACGTTGCGCAGATCCGCTTCGCGATTGAAGAGCCGAGTTGCGCCGATGGTGATGCCGACATGTCCAAAAAGAAGCATAACGTGAGCAACAGACTAACGAACGGGCTGACCCGCCTGCAACGGAATTTCCGCGAGGTGCGCGAGCTCATTCGATGGAAGGATCGCCCTCTTCTTACTCCCGCGCACCCGCACGGCCCCGATATCGAGCTCTTTCGAAAACCCGAGAGCGCCCTGATTTCGTGGACCGACAAACAGACTCAGCGCTGGAAATTTCTCGGCCATCTTCATACGGCCTCGAATCGGGCGTTCGGTTATCAACTTTCATTTCTTCAGCGGAACACGCAGCTTGACCGCATCGGCCCCGTGCGCGCCTGTTGGCTCGCGCCAAGGCTCGTCGCGGCCGAGCTCGCGCTCTCGGACCATATGAACGCCGAGTCGCGAAAGACGTTTCGCTGCTGGAATAAGGGTGGGGTCCTTGCCCTTCCACAGGCCCTCGCGGGTTACGCGGCCGAAGACCGCTTTCATCTCGAAACCGGAGGCTGGTACGCCAAACGTAATCCCACCGGAACGATCTCGATCTTCGCGTCGGGAAGCGGACAGACGATCAGCCTGCATCTCACGCCTTCGAAGCCCCTCGTTTATTACGGCCAGAACGGGTATCTCCAGCAGGGGCCGGGGGGCGACGACGCCGAATACGCATGCGGCTACTCGCTCATGCAGACTCGCGGAACGATTCTGCTCGACGGGCGCCTGCACGACGTCACCGGCACGACCTGGCTTGAACACGAAAAATCGACGCACGCACGCTCGATCTTTCCGACCGACCGTTTTCTCATCCAGCTCGAGACCGGCGAGGAGCTGATGCTGAACCTCATACACGACGAAACCTTGAAGCCTGATCGCCTTTCTTCCGGAATTTTCGTCGATCGAGGGGGAAACGCTTCGCATCTCATCTCATCCGAATTCCGGCTCGAAACGACAAAGTACTGGAAGAGCCCACGCTCGCGCGCCCGCTATCCGATGCGACGGACGATCCACGTCGAGTCGCTCGGCCTTGAAGTCGAATTGAAACCGTTCCTTGAGAACCACGAAATCGGCGCGCTTCACTCGTCGTTTTGGCCTTTCTTCGGAACGCGATGGGCCGGTCCCATCGCCGGCCGCGGCTCTCGCAAAGGTGAAGCGCTCTCGGCCGTGGGATTCATGGAACTGCAAAATTACCTTTGAACGCCGCCGCGGGCTACAGGCTCACGACGATCTTCCCGAACGCCTTGCGCGATTCGAGAGCGGCGTGCGCGCGCGCCAGCCCTTCGAGCGGAACCGTCGAGTCGAGCACTGGAAAAAGATCGCCGCGCGCGAACGCGTCGAGCACCGCCGTGAAATCGCGTCGCGTGCCGTAGCTTGAGCCGTACAACGCGAGATTCTTGAAAAACACATGCTTCCAATCGAGCACAACGTTCGAGCCGGCAGTCGCGCCGCAACTCACGAGCCTGCCGCCGCGGCGAAGACTCTTTACGCTATCCATGAACGTAGGCTCGCCGACATGATCGACGACGACGTCGACGCCCCGCTTGCCGGTATGGTTGCGCACGCTCTCGTAAAACGACTCCTTCGACGTGTTGAAGAACCGGTGTGCCCCGAGAGTCTTCGCGCGCTGAAGCTTCTCGTCCGACGTCGACGTGACGTAAATCTGAAGCCCGTGCATCTTGGCGATTTGCAGGCAAGCGATGCTCACGCCGCTTCCCGCGGCGTGAATCAGAATCGTCTCGCCAGCCTGGATGCGCGCTTTCTCGACGAGCATGTGCCAGGCCGTGACGCAGGCGATCGGAATGCAAGCGCCCTGCTCAAACGTGAGCCGATCGGGCAGCGCGTGAACCTGCCGCGCATCCGCCGCGAAATATTCCTGGCAACCGCCATCCGCGCTTTCGCCGAGGAGACCGAATTTCACGCAAAGATTTTCTTCACCCGCAAGACAACGCTCGCACTCGCCGCAATTGACGCCGGGATCAACGATTACCCGCGCGCCAGCGGTAACATTCGTCACGCCCGCGCCCGCACGCTCGACCACGCCGGTAATGTCGCTTCCCGGAACGATCGGCAAAGGAAAGCGATGCCCCGGAACCCCGCGCCGCACCCACACGTCGAGGTGATTCAAGCCGCACGCGCGCACGCGTACGAGAACCTGATTTTCGGATGGAACCGGAATCTCGCGATATTCGATCGCGATGCTCTCCGGCGGGCCGTGTTGTTTGATAACTGCCGCGCGCATCTGTTTTTTCCGCGCCGCATGTCGCGCGGCGCTTTCCTCCACCTGTTTGCCCAACGATGCTCAGCTCAAGAAACCACTCGCCGCTTCGGCGATTTTCGCCGCTGAGATGCCGAATTTCCAGTAAAGCTCGGCGGGCTCGCCGGACTCACCGAACGCTTCGCGAATGCCAAGACGCTTGAGCGCGACTGACGCGCCCATTCCGCGCTCCGCGAGAACTTCAGCGACCGCCGAGCCCAAGCCGCCGGTCGTATAATGGTCTTCGACCGTAATCATCCGCGAATGTGTTTTCGCGAGATCGGCCAAGCCGTTCTCGTCGAACGGCTTGATCGTGTTGGCGTTGACGGCCGTGACGTCCAGGCCCCGTTCTTTAAGCTTCGCGGCGGCGCCCAAGCACTCCTGAACCGTCGCTCCCGTCGCGATGAGCGCGAGACCGCTGCCGCGCTTCAGGATATCCAGCTTCCCGAAACGCCACTCGTAGCCGGCCCCGTGAACCGGCGCGAGATTCTGGCGCGTCAGCCGCAAATACGCCGGACCCTGATGGTCCGCGAGGAACTTCACCATCTCCCGCGTTTCGAGCTCGTCGCACGGCTGAAGCACCGTCATGCCCGGAAGCCCGCGCATCAGGCCCAGGTCTTCGAGCGCCATCTGGCTGTGTCCGTCGTCGCCGATTCCGATGCCCGCGTGCGTGCCGACGATGCGGACGTTGGCGTCGGCGTACGCGATGCTCATGCGGATCTGATCGTAGCGGCCAGAGACAAAGCATCCGAAGCTGCAAATAAACGACGTGAACCCCGAGAGCGCGAGGCCGGCGCCGGCACCGATCATGTTGGCTTCGGCGATCCCCATCTGAAAAAATCGTTCCGGAAATTTCTTCGCGAAGAATTCTGACTTCGTGGATTTGGAAAGATCGGCTTCAAGCACCACGATCTTCGGATGCGTAGCGCCCAGCTCGGCAAGCGTTTCGCCGAAGGCTTGGCGCGTCGCCTTGGGTTTCAACTCGCTCATACGAGCCCCGCTTTGATCTCGGCGAGCGCCTTCCCGGCTTGTTCCTTGTTTGGAGCGGCTCCGTGCCAGCTGGCGTTGTGTTCCATGAACGACACGCCCTTCCCCTTGACCGTGTTCGCGATGATCATGTGCGGTCGCCCCTTCGCTCCACGCGAGGCGCGCAGCGCCGGGATGATTTCCTCAAAACGATGCCCGTCGATGACCGATACGTCCCAATTGAACGCGCGCCATTTGTCGGCGATGGGTTCGATCGGCATGACCTCATCGACGTGTCCGTCGATCTGTCCCTTGTTGTAATCGAGAATCGCGGTAAGCGAGCCGCCGAGCTTGAACTTCGGAGCCGCCATCGCCGCTTCCCAAACCTGCCCCTCCTGACATTCGCCGTCGCCGAGAAGACAATACGTGTGCCATGGCTTGGACGCTAACCGCGACGCAAGCGCCATCCCGAGCGCGACCGACAAGCCTTGCCCAAGCGAACCCGTGGAAGCTTCGATGCCCGGCAGGCGAACGTGATCAGGATGGCCCTGAAGCCTGGCGCCGGTTTTTCGAAGCGTCATCAATTCGCTTGTCGAAAAATATCCCGCGTGCGCCATCGCCGCATACACCGCCGGAACGCCGTGGCCCTTCGAGATCACGAAACGGTCGCGATCTTCTTTTTTCGGATTCTTCGGATCGTGCCTCATCTCGCTGAAATACAGCGCGGTGACGATCTCGGTGCACGAGAGGCTTCCGCCCGGATGCCCGGACTTGGCCTCGACCAGCATCTCGATCATCGAAATTCTCAGTTTCCGCGCCTGAAGCCGAAGCTCTTCCATGCATGTGAGCATAGCGGAGCGCGTGAGTATTGACAATTCCACTGCCTAGTTCACGTTGCGTCCTAACGAAGCAGTGTTATTGACAATTCGCACCAACGACCGCGAAAATCAGACTCATCATGCAAGAAAAGTGGGTCATACTGTCCGCCGTCGGCTGCGGTACCTTCATGGCCACGCTGGATTCCAGCATCGTCAATGTCGCCCTGCCAAGCATTACGGCTTCTCTGCATACGGGGCTTTCCGCTTCACGCTGGGTCGTCATCTCGTATCTCTTCAGCATCACGGGATTGCTGCTGTTTTTCGGAAAACTCGCCGATGTCGTCGGCCGCAAGCTCGTCTTCAACTCTGGCTACGTCATTTTCACGGTCGGCAGCGTGCTCTGCGGAATGTCGACGACCGTCGAACAACTCATTTTCTTTCGCGGTCTTCAGGGCTTGGGTGCCGCGATGCTCATGGCCAACGGACCCGCCCTGATCACGGCCGCGTTTCCACCGACCGAGCGCGGCAAGGCGTTGGGAACACTCGCGATGATCGTCTCGGCGGGCCTGGTCACAGGCCCGGTCCTCGGCGGAATGCTCGTGCGCTTCTTGAGTTGGCCGAGCATCTTCTTCGTCAACCTGCCCTTCGGAATCCTGGGAACCTACCTCGTCTATAAGCACGTGCCCGCGTCGATCAGCATGACCTTTCCCGAAATGAAAGGCTTCCATGCCGAACGCATGACGCCGAAGCAGGCTTTTGATCGCGAGCGCACGCTTCCATTTACGGTGCGACTGCAGCTCACCATGAACCGCTTGCGCTACTTCGATTGGCTGGGCGCTCTTTTCTGGATGTTCATCCAGTTCGGATACAGCATGGCGATCGACCGCGACAACACGTTTGGGCTCGCAGAACCGCTTCGGCGCCTGATCACCTTCGGATCGGTGGGCCTGCTCGTGCTCTTTCTGATCTGGGAGTGGGGCGTGAAGGATCCGATCCTCGACCTGACGCTTTTTCGTTCGAAGTCTTTTCTCGCGTCCAACATCAGCGGCGTGTTCAATTTCATCGCGATCAGCGGAGTAGCGCTTCTGATGCCGTTTTATTTTCAGAACATCCGAGGGCTTCCGCCGCACCAGGTCGGCCTTTTCATGACGCTCATCCCGCTCACGATTTTCTTTGTCGCGCCGATCTCAGGGAGGCTTTCCGACCACTACGGTTCGCGCCTGCTCAGCATGACCGGAATGCTGATCATCTGCCTGACGATGGCGCTGCTCTCTCTCAGGGTTAACGGCCTCACGTCGGCCAATCCGAATACGGTCTGCCTCTATCTCGTGCTCGTAGGACTTGGAGTCGGGCTGTTTCAATCGCCCAACAACAACGCGATCATGGGCGCGGTCACGCGGGAACAGCTCGGCGTCGCCTCAGCGCTTCTCGCGACAGTGCGGAATTTCGGCCTCGTGACGGGCGCGGCGCTCAGCACAAACATTCTCATGCATTACTACAACGTCGAGACGGTGAAGTGGGGGCCGCTGTCCGGACCGTCGCAGAATTTCGTGACCTCGCTTCGGCAGACGTTCCTGGCGCTCGGACTCATCTGTTCGATCGGCATATTCACGAGCTTTGTGAAGGAAAGACGTAATGTCGCTCAAGGTTAAGCGGAATCTCATGGAGTTTCTCCGCGAGCACGACACGGCACAAAAATCGAAATTTAAATTTTCGAGCTCGCTTCTCGGCGACGACTTCATCAAGACTCCCGACGACACGATGTTTGAGGCGCGCGCGTTGGCGACCGACGCGTGGATCAACTCGGAACCGCTCGTCACGGCGTATCTCAACGAAGAGGGCGCCGCTTACCTCTTCTACATCTCCGAACAGATGCGCAACAAGGTCGTGCTTCTCGACGTTTGGGACTTCACGCTGCTGCATTCGATCCGAAGTCTCGTCTACGTCAAGGAATGGCATGAACGCTACAGCCCCGCCGGTCTCGTCACGATCGGCGTGCATGCGCCATTTTTCTCTTTCGGCAAAGACAAGAAAGCGCTCTCCGACGCGGTTGAAATGCTTGGCATCCATTATCCCGTCATTTCGGACGGCGATTTCGCGATCTGGAAGAGCCTCGACAACATGGCTTGGCCGAGGCGCTTGCTCATCAACTCCAAAGGCGAGATCGTGATGGATCTCGACGAAGAGGGCGGCTACCTTGAGTTCGAGCGCGAGATCCAGAAGCACCTTCGCAACTTGAGCCCGGGACTGGCCTGCCCGCCGCTGTTGAAACCGCTGTACGAACCTGATCCAAGCGGCACGGAGGTTTTCTTCGGAATGAAGCAGCCTTGGAAAATCGGAAATCCGCAACGGCCGTCGCAGGAAGGCGAAGAAATCATTTTCAAGAACATTTCCAAAGGCAATGGCGCCATGGGAGTGCCGTGGCTCGAAGGAAAATGGGTTACGGGCGACGAAAGCATTTACCCCACGGTTTCAATGGTGCAGCCCTATCTCGGCGAATTCCATCTCGCGGTCAACGTGAAGTGCCGCAACGTCTACCTCGTGGCGGGGGCGAAACCGAAGAACCCCGGCGAATTGCCCAAGCTCATTCGGCTGCAGGTGCTGCTCGACGAAAAGCCGGTTCAAGAGGATTTTTTCGGCAGGCACCTTATCCCGTCCGAATCGCGAAAAGCCCATCTCTTGTTGCGGGAGCCGGAGTTGCACCACGTTCTTTCAAACCTGAGTGGCCAGCACCGGCTGAAATTCCTCATCGACAACGAAGGCTACGATACGGTCGAGCTCTTCGGGATTTTTTTCGAAGGGTAACCAATCGATTTGCTGTTTTCGAGCCCGATCGCGACGTTTCTTGCAAATCCCTCATACTTCATGCGGCTCATCGCGATGCCGCGCAGTCGCGTCTGAAAATCCCCGCGCGACCAGCGTGCAAGTTCCACGAGGCTTGCCCCATACGCGGGATTGTCGCGGGCAAAGGTCTTGCCTTCGTGTATCGGATCGTTCCACGGACATACTTGCTGGCAGATGTCGCAACCCGCGATCCATGTCCCCATCTTGGCGCTCACTGCTTCGGGAATCGCGCCGCGGTTTTCGATCGTGTGATAGGCGATGCACCTCGGACTTTCAATGAAGTGACGCCCGCCCGACGCGCTATTTTGCGCCGCAGGCCATGCGGCGTTGGGCTCGCGAATCGCCCCGGTTGGGCACGCCTCGATGCACTTGCGGCACCGGCCGCAGTGGTCGGTATACGGCGCGTCCGCGGCCAGATCCGCGGTCGTCAAAAGCCCGCCTAAAAAAAGATACGAGCCGGCCTGTCGATTGATGAGGCACGTGTTTTTTCCGACCCAGCCAAGTCCTGCGCGCGAAGCCCAAAAACGGTCGAGCACGGGCGAAGAATCCACGAAGGGCCGCGAGCGCGCGCCGCACTCGCGCTCAAGCCACGTTCCAAGGGTTTCAAGTTTTTCCAGCATGACGTCGTGATAGTCGCGCCCACGCGTGTACAGAGAAACCTTTGCTTTTGCCGAATCGACGCCCTCGTCGCGCGCGCCGTAACAGAGCGCCACGCACACGACCGAACGAAAGCCCGGAAGCAGAGCCGCGGGATTGGCCTTCAGGTTTCGGTGGCGCGCCAGGTACTCCATCGTGGCGGCGTTTCCGTCGGCCAGCCACGCGTCGTAATGGCCAATGGCAGCCGCAAGTTCGGGGTCGTTGGCCGAAGCGATACCAAAAAGCTCGAACCCAAGAGCCATGGCCTCATCGCCGAGTTTTCTTTTCAGTCCAGTCATCTTCTTGTACAGTGGCCGCGA
The DNA here is from genome assembly GCA_016186905.1 of Deltaproteobacteria bacterium. Classification (GTDB taxonomy): domain Bacteria; phylum Bdellovibrionota; class UBA1018; order UBA1018; family UBA923; genus JACPKS01. The sequence continues at coordinate 53,152 of JACPKS010000054.1, read as the reverse complement.
TGCCAAAGACCGGTTCCCATACGTCCTTCCCGGACCACGTCCGTTCCATCGAGTTCTACCACATGTACGTGCAAGGCCGTGATGGCCGAGCACAACAATTTCAGCAGGATGCTGAAATTTTCGCGCCAGCCCGGAGGGTGCGAGGCCGTGACGGCCGAGCACAAAAATTCCGTGGAGCGGTACTGTTCGGTTTCGAAACCGGCGAAGGCTGCGAGATTGTGCGCGTTATTCCACCCGTCCCCTCTGATACCGAACTGCTTGACGAGCTGGCCGCGGCGCTCTCGGCAAAGCGATTCGCGAAACTGACCTTTCTTGGAAAAACCAAGCGCGACGTCATGTCGATGCTGTGCGGCTTTTGTCTGCAGGGAGTTCCGCTCCCGAACGTTTTTGAATCCGCATCAGCGCACTTCTCGGGGCTTACGCCTTTTCAGCTCAAAGTTTACCTCGAAGCATGCGGCATTCCTCAGGGAGAGACGCGCTCGTATTCGTGGCTCTCCGCCAAGATGCGGCCGCACGGCGCGGCTTCGGCCGCCAGCCGCGCTGTCGGCGGCGCGATGCGTTCAAATCCGTTTCCGATTTTCATCCCCTGCCATCGCATCGTGCTCAAAAGCGGAGCGATCGGCGGTTTTATGGGAAAATCCGAAGCAAGCCTTGAGCACGGAAAGGGCTGCTGGCAACTCAGTCTCAAAAAGGCGCTGCTCGAGCTCGAAGGCCTGTACCGGCAGCCGGATCTTTTTTCCTCCGACGCCGGCGCGCCAATGGCCGCGCAAGGCGCGAACGTTTTCGTCCTTGCTCCGAAGCTGCGCGACGCCGTTTGATTTCATGACGCCGTTTGAGTGGACTCTTCCGACACGGATCGTTTTTGGCGCGGGCCGGTTCCGCGAAGCCGCCAAGCGCGCGCGCGGTTTCGGGAAGCGCGCTTTCGTGGTGACCAGCCGGTCTTATCTTCCCGGCGGCGCTCGCGCCGCGGTTCTTGACGATCTACTGGCGCAATTCAAGCGTACTGGGGTCGAATGCGCCATCTTCGGCGATATCGAGCCCAACCCCCGCGCGAACACCATCGATCGCGGCGCGACGCGGCTGCGCGCGGCCAATCCCCGCTTCGTCGTCGCCTTGGGCGGCGGAAGCGTGATGGACGCCGGAAAGTGCCTCGCCATGCTCGCGGTAAACGAAGGCCGGATCTACGACTACGCGTACACCGGCCCTGGCCGCCCGCGCGCGCGCTTCAATCACGCGCTGCCGCTCGTGTGCATCCCGACGGTGGCCGCGACGAGCTCGGAAACCGACCATTATGCGGTCGTCACTGAACCGGCGGTGCGCAGAAAAGTCACGGTCTTCGGGAACGCGCTTCAGCCGGCGCTCTCGCTCATCGACCCCGAGCTGACCTTCACGGTGCCGGCGCGGCAGACCGTGGACGGCGCCTTCGACATCATCACGCACGTGATGGAGACATATCTTTCCTCGCAAGCGCGCGCTCCGTTTCAGGATCGCCTGACGGAAGCCGTCGTTGAAACCGTCACGCGAGCGCTTCCCCGGGCTCTCGCCCGGCCCGACGATCTCGATGCGCGCTCGGAGCTTTCCTGGTGCGCGGCGTTCGCCCTCTCAGGCTCTCTTTCGGGACGCGACGGAAGTTTCCCGGTGCACGCGCTCGAACACGGTCTTTCGGCGTGGACCGATCTCGCGCACGGGCGCGGGCTCGCGATGCTTTTGCCGCGCAAGATGGCGTTTGATTCCGACGCCATTCCCGAAAAAACGATCGAGTTCAACCGCCGCATCTTCGGAGTCACGGGCGCATCGTCCGCCATCGAGGCGCTCCGGCGCGGGCTCGTCGTTTACATGAAAGACGTGGGCGCATGGACGCGAATCTCGGAGATCCCGCTCGATCCGGCGCTCGGCGTGAATTCCAAAGCAGACCTGATCGAAAAGACCATCGCGCATGCGATGGAGGTCGACGCCGTCCTTAAGCACGGCCAAGCACCGTTCCTTGAAAACATCCGCCCGATCCGCCCGCATGACGCGCGCGCGATCCTCGATGCGTGCGACGAAGACGGTCTCGGTTCTTTCGCGCCGCGGGTCGCGCGGCGCTAATCAAACAGAAACCGCATGGCGAGCCCGGCTTCGAATCCGCGAAGGTTCTTGCGGGCTTCCGATTTTCCGCGGGCCGCGAACCACGTGAAATTCACGTCCTGGTCGGGTTCGCGAAAATACGCCCCGCTCACGATGAGCGAGGCATGCTCATCGCGATGGAAATAGAGCGAGCTTTCGATGCCATACCTCCACTGAGGCGGGAAAATGAGCCTCGATAGATCCGCGTAGTCGTAAGTAACCTCGCCGGTCTCGCCGTAAAACGCGTCGGCCGAGAAAACCGTATCGCGTGCGGCGCGAAACTCGGAGCCGAGCTTCGCGCGATAGTAGATATAGGCGCCGCGCTCGTAAGTTCCCGACGCCGGAGAGCTGAACAAGCTGGGAAGCTGTTTTCCCGCGACAACCTCCGCGAACGGATAGAGAGCCTTCCACGGCCTGCCCCAACCCAAGCCCGCTTCCGCGGAAAGCGCGCTGTTTGAAACCGAGGTTTTGTAAAGCGAAGGCCGCACCGCCGCGAGCACGACCCAATCCCTCCCCGCGGATGCGAGGTGAAAGCGCGTCGAAAACGTCGGATCGCCGAATCCCGAGCGAATGCCTCCTTTGGACGTGGATCCGCCCGAGGCCGTTTGAACGGAAGAGATGGATTCCGGGATCCAAATCGCCTGAAGCGCCACGATCCACGTCGGCTTGAGCGCGAATTCGAACGAGGAACTCACCGTGGTCGTGCGAAGCGACGTGTTTTCAGTCGCCGCGTCCAACGGCGAGAAAGTGCTCCACCGCTTTCCAGCGACGCTCAACCCGGCCTGCAGCCGGCGCCTCTGCACGTCGAAGTGCTGATACCGCTCGCTGTTTTTGTAGTTTCTGATTTGTTCAAAGCGCCGCGAGATCGTCTTTTCTCCCGATTTAAGCGAATGGAACACCTCGCCGCTTTCGAAGCGCGCGCCCTCGCTCAGGACGAAAAGCTTCGCGTCTTTTTTCTCGAGAATTTTACCGTGAACGACTTTTTCGCCGTACAACGCCACCGGCTCGCCCGCCCGCAGCGCATCGAAGGATTCGCCCTCGGTCGCCACGAGCGATGCCGACTCGCCGGATTTCGTGACGGCCTCGACCTTGAAATCGCCGTGCACGCTCGGGCAAAGGGTTAAAGCCGCTACAGCGCAAGTCAAAAGGACCCTACTCTCGTACAGGGTGTCCTCCTCCTGGAGTTATGTTTTTCTCTCGCCGGCAGGCTTGACCGCGAAAAAGCCACGGGGAGCTCGTGCCGTCGCTCACGTTGCCGATCGCGTAACGCGCCCCGAGCCAATCGGTCACGAAGTGCGCCGCACGCGAGCCACCGCCGGTAGAGTACAGAAAAGAATCGAGCGTCGCCCACGTGGCCCCGAAATCCGAACTCTCGCGCAACACCCACGTGTCCTGTCCGGAGCCCGAATCGCCGGCATGCCCACTCACGAAAAACCTGTTCGAAGTCTCGTCGAAAAATACGGAGGCCGCCGATGCGGGCAATCCGCCCGAGAGCGCATAGTCATCGACCGTTCTCCAAACCCCTTCGCTCGTAACCAGGCGCCGGACGATCCAATGGGCCACGCCCGACCCGTCTTCCGATTCGCCAGCGACGACAATCTGAGTTCCCGCCTGATCAAAGCGGCCTGCGATCGCTTTCGGCGTCGACGCGGTGCCGGTTGCGTAGTTAAACACGTCTGAAGTTCCGAACCCGGCTGGGCCCGAACTGTCGATGGTCGCCGTCTGCGTGACCCACTCGGTATTCGCGGTCGCGGTATTCACGCCGGTTCCCGCCAGCACAAGCGTGGCCACGAATCCACTGTCTGAAGGCGCCAGCGCGATGGTAGCCACGCCACTGTATCGCGTGTCCGCGCCAGTCTGCGCATGATCATCGAGATCGTGGTCGTAAGTCCGCGCGGTCGTCCACGTCGCGCCGCCATCGATGCTCGAACGCAGGATGCCGACGTTGTACCCCTTGTCGGTGTCGAACGCGTATCCCGCGGCATACAAACCGCCAAGCGGATCCGCCGCCATCGATTCAAGCGCGCTGTTACCTTGATTTGACGATCCGTCTTCATAAACGAAATCCTCGAGCGTGGACCAAGTCGAGCCGCTATCGCGGCTGACGCGCGCAATCCAATGAATCAAACCGGTTCCGTCGTCCGCGGTTCCTCCGACGACGATGGCGCCATCCGCGGCGAGAAGAATCGCCTTGGCCGACGCGTTCGCGCCGGCGGACAGTTGATAGGTGTCCGAGCCGCTCCATGCGCGGCCTCCGTCGGCCGACTTGCGCACGACCCAGCTCAGCACGCCGCCCGAATCCGTGCCGAATCCCGCGGCGAAGATGACGCCGGCGCGGTCGACCACAAAACCTTTTGCCTGAGTCACCTGCCCGGCAGTGAGCTCAAAAGTTCCAGTGGTCAGCCACGTTCCGTCGTAAATACAGTTTCCGGTCGTGTAGAATCTGGGGAAGCCTTCGGTGCCCGTCATCTTGCGAAGTATGCATCCGCCAGGCAAAGCGATGCCTGCCAAAATGGCGAGCCACGCCATGCGGCCGGCTTGGAACCGGGGAATCGTCCTTAAAATATGCAGCATACTTGCATCCGGCGCTTCCTCGCGCCTTGTTACCTATTTTCTCAGATTTATGTGTGGATTTGATGGATTTCTCGAAGCACTGAAATTTCTGCCGACCTGACGCGCGCAGCCGCCATTCTCGGCAACAGTAGCAGTTGCTTGCGAGTGGAGCCAGGATGGCCTGCGAAGCGAAATGTTTGGCGAATAGCACTCCTGTGCGTAGACAAACATTTTCACGAGTAAGCAGCCGCTACTGTTGCCAAGAAAAAAAGTGAGGCGCATCGACGCTGTACGCGTGGGATTCGCGTAAAAACGTCTCTCGATCCTGTTTGAGCGAGGGATGGGACGTTCCCTGTCCCATCCTCAAATCCCCCCGCTCCGTCCCGTCCCTGGGTAAACTTCGACCGATTCAGCCGATACGAGTGAGCTCGGCGCCAAGGCTCTTGGGCCGCCGGCCGTCGGCCGTGTTGCCCTCAAGACGCTCCTGGTCTTCTTTGCAGGCGATACAGAGCGTCGCGGTCGGCCGGGCCTCGAGACGTTTCATCTCGATATCCTCGCCGCAGGTTTCGCACTCGCCGAAGGTGCCGTCTTCGATGCGGCTTAGCGCTTCGTTGATCTTTCGTACGAGAAGCGTCTCGCGATTGCGCAGCCGCATGCGCAGGGATTGTTCCATGTCGGCGGAGGCCTGATCGACGTCGTCGTAACGATCGTCCTGGTTCACGAGGAAATCTTCCCGCAAAACCTTGTCGTTGAAGAGCAAGTTCGCCTTCTGCGCTTCAAAGAGTTTCTTGAATTTCTTCAGAACGTCCTTTTTCATATCCCTCCCTATTCCGGCACTCATCCTTCCAGGGACTCGCGCCACCAGCTTACTCATGGCTTCGGGCCTCTTGCCTTCAGCACCGCTGTCACACCCTAACTTCATGGGCTTCACGTTGTATCGAACTCCCAACTCCGCGGGTTGCGCGGCGCTAGGAGATGTTTCCCCCTTTAAGATCAAGCAGAACCAATTTTGTTATCTCCGTCAATGTTTCAAAAACGCCAGGGCCCTTATTCGCTACCGCCTCGAATTCTGAACTCTGACCTTGACGATTGAAAGCTTGGGATAGCTCGGAGATCGATACCGCCGAAGGAAGGTCCCGTTTGTTGAACTGAACAACGAACGGAATTTTCGCGAGATCATATCCTTGAAACTCCAAATTCTTTTTAAGACCTTCATAGCTTTCGAGGTTTGCCTCCAGCCTCTCACGCTGGCTATCTAGTACAAGCACTATGCCATCCACTCCTTTGAGGATGAACTGTTGTGAGACTTCGTAAAAACTTTGCCCGGGAATCGTATACAGGTGAAAACGAGTTTTGAAACCACGCACCTCGCCGGCGTCGAGCGGCAAAAAATCAAAAAACAAGGTCCGCTCATTTTCATGTGAAAGATTAATGAGTTTGCCTCGCGTCTTTTCCGCCGTGTGGTCGTAGATAAACTGCAAATTCGTGGTTTTTCCGCTGAGGCCGCAACCATAGTAGACAATCTTGCAGTTGATTTCTTTAGTGCTGTAATTGATGAAAGGCACGAGTTACCCACCCCTTTTTTTCAGGTGCCAGGGGCGGTTTGCTACCGATTTTTCGGCACCGGCGAAACTAACGGTCAAGGCTTGCGACCCTGTTTTCGATGGCCCGACCGATGGTCTGCCGATCCATATATTCGAGCACCCCGCCCACCGGAATTCCATGCGCGATCTTGCTCACGCGCACTCCAAGCGGCGTCAAAAGCCGGCTTAAGTAAACGACCGTCGCCTCGCCTTCCACCGTGGGATTAATGGCAAGGATGATTTCCGAAACCGGCGCCGAACCGTCTTTACGTCCGATTCTCGCGATCAGCTCGCGGATGCGAAGCTGCTCGGGGCCCACGCCGTCGAGCGGGGAAAGCACGCCGTGGAGCACGTGATAGTGACCCTGGTATTTCTGGCTGTTCTCGACCGCGAGCACATCGGCGGGTTTTTCCACGACGCAGATGAGCTCGCTTCGCCGCTGGGAATTCGCACAGATCGCGCACAGAGACGCTTCCGTGAACGTGAAACACCTCTCGCAGAGCCGGATCCGCGTCTTCGCCGCGATCAGAGCGTCGGAAAGAGCGCGTACGTCGGAATCGGCGCACTTAAAAACGTGATACGCCAGACGCATCGCGGTTTTTTCGCCGATGCCCGGAAGCTTCGAAAATTCGAGAATGAGCCGAGTGACCGGATCGGACATCTCAAAAAAGCCCAGGGATGCTGATGCCGCCGGTGACCGACTTCATCGCCTCGGAAATCTGACTCGAAATGTTTTTAAGCGCCTGGTTCGTGGCCTCGAGCACGAGGTCCTGAAGCATCTCAACGTCGTTCGGGTTGACGACCTCGCGGTTGATCACGATCGAGACGACCTCCTGCTTGCCGTTGGCCACGACCGTGACCATTCCGCCGCCGGCCGTGCCTTGCGCGGTCTTATCGCCCATCTCGGCCTGAAGTTTTTGCAGCCGCTGCTGCATCTGCGCGGCCTGCTTCACCATGTTGCCGAATCCGCCACCGCCTCCGCCAAAACCGTTTTTCACTCCATTCCCTCCGCTTCGCTTCGGTCATTCCGTAGAACGTCCTGTTTCACTCCATTCCCTCCGCTTCGCGCCGGCCATTCCGTGGAACATCCTGTTTCATTTGGTCTCCTTCACTTCGAGTTTTTCGAGCTTGGCGCCCAGAAGCCTTTGCGTGGCCTGGAGCGCCTCGCTCTCGAGAACCTTGCGCTTACGTTCCTCGGTGCGCGTACGCTTCTCGGTTTCCTTGAGTTCGGCAAGCGATTGCACGCCGGCTGCGGCGCTGCCGGCGCTTTCCTTGAAATCCAGTCGCAGAGCAAGACCCAGATGACTCGTTAGAGTTTGGAGAACTTGCTCGCGGTTTACGCTCATTTGAAGCTGATCTTTGTAGAACGCGGAATCCTTCGCGTAACCCAACGTCACCATCACGCTTTCATTTTCGCTTCTGGCTGATTCAAACGAAAGATGCTCGAGCATCGTGCCAAAAAGCGGTTTCCGCTTTTTGACCGCGTCGACAGCGCCGCGCCACCATTCCAAATCCAGCACCGCGCCCTCGGTCGCGGGCTTTCCCGCCGGCGCGGCGGGAGCAGGTGCCGCCTGGGCAGCGGATTTAACGGCGGACGCTGCCGCCGGCTTCGAAGACGCGGAAAGCGGACTTTGCGATTGCGGCTTGGGCTGCTGTTTTTCGAGCGCGGATGCGCTTCCTCCAAAACTTTCGGGTCCAGTCAGCTCGCGCAACTGCGTAAGCTCGCGCGCGCTTGCCATCTTGATGACGAGCACGTCCATCACCATTTTAGGGATGGAGCTTCGCGCGACGTCCTCGATGCCGTAGTTGAGCATGCGGAAGAGCATGTCGAGATCCTCGATCGAACGTTCGGCCAGCAGCGCCCGCACGTCGGCAAGATCCACGTCCGAAACGTCGAGATACGGCGCCGGCTCGCCGCGGTTTTCTTCCACGAGTTTCGCGACCATGATCGTGCGGAAATAGCGCAGAACCTCGCGCGCGAACTGTTTGAGATCGAACCCGTGCAGGTGAATGCAACCGACGGCTTCAAGCGCGCGAACCGGATCGCGCTTGAGGATGCCCGTCACGCAGTCCAGCACCGTCTGCTTATCGACCAGTCCCAGCGCGCCCGCAAGCGCCGCCGCCTCGATCTTCTTTCCTTCCGCAACCGACAGGATCTGATCGAGCAGCGAAACGCCGTCGCGCATGCTGCCCTCGGCCTCACGCGCGAGAATCGCGAGAGCATCGGGCGCGATCGTGAGCGACTCGGTCTTGCAGATTTTTTCCAGGCGGTCCTGCAGGTCTTTTTGCGAAACGCGGCGAAAATCGAAACGCTGGCAGCGCGAAAGCACCGTCTCGGGGATTTTCCGGGGATCGGTCGTCGCGAAAATGAAAATGACGTGCGCGGGCGGCTCCTCAAGCGTCTTTAAAAGAGCGTTGAACGCCGCCGTCGTGAGCATGTGAACTTCGTCGACGATGTAGATTTTGTATTTTCCCGTCGAGGGAAGATACTTCACGTTCTCGCGGATCTCACGAACGGCATCGACGCCGTTGTTCGAGGCGCCGTCGATCTCGAGCACGTCGACCGAACGGCCCTCCGCGATCTCGACGCAGTCATTGCACTTCCCGCAGGGAACTGCTGGCGCCACGGGCTTCGTGCAGCGAAGTGCTTTCGCGAAAATGCGCGCGGCGGATGTCTTGCCGATTCCGCGCGTGCCGGTGAAAAGATAACCCTGGCTGATGCGTTTTTTCTGGATCGCGCTGGCGAGCGTGACCGCGATGTGTTCCTGGCCGACGAGGTCACTGAAAGTTTGCGGGCGCCACTTACGGGCCAATCCCAAATACGCCAAAAAAAACACCTCGATGAAAACCGCTTTTAGCCCGCATGCGGACTTTGGGAGCCGGGTGTCCGGCCCTCCGGCTTGGCTGCGTCACAGCAAGCTGTGTACTACCGTTGCTTCCTTCCGGACCTGGCGGGGTTTGTAACGCCCACTTGCGCAGGACATAATGAGGACCGGGAGCGCACAATCCATCAGGGCCAGAGCCGGATTTACAGGCTCGCAAACAGGCCGGATATATGAACGCAGTCTTTATCCATCAGCCAGAAATCAAATCTCTAGCAATCGGGACGGGTCCATATACGTAAGTACGTGAGGATTTTCGAGCCAAAACTGACGAAGTATCAAGTCAAAAGACGCTATTTAAAAACCGCGCGCGCGGAGGTGCTGCAACATCGCGCCCATGGAACGCGCGATGTTGAGGCGTCCACCCGTAATGGTCTTGCCTTCCATCGCGGGGATTCTATCCACGCCCGCAAGAAGCGCTGCTTTGACTTCCTTGTGCGACAGCCGTGGATTCGTCGACCACAACAACGCGGCGGCACCCGCCACATGCGGGCAGGCCATCGAGGTGCCTGACATCTTCGCGTACCGATTGCCCGCCACGGTGCTGTAGACGTTCACGCCGGGAGCTCCGAGGTGCACGGTCTTCACGCCGTAGTTCGAGAAAAACGCGCGCCGGTCTTGCGCGTCGGTCGCCGCGACCGCGATCATGTTCGGCGTCTGAAACCCGGCCGGATACATCGGATCGGTATCGTTGTCGCCCGAGTTGTTGCCGGCGGCCGCCACGAAGAGAATGCCGGCCTTATCCGCCCGCAGAATCGCTTCCTCGAGCATCTTGTTGTCTTCGTCCGCGCCGCCTCCCCAGCTGTTGCTCAGCACGTTGGCGCCGTGACCGATCGCGTAGTCGATGGCCTTGACCGCGTCGACGGTCTCGCCGCTTCCCTCCGCGGAGAGAAATTTAAGCGCCATGATCGAAACGCGCTGGTTGACGCCGCTGATGCCGACGCCGTTGCCGCCCACCGCGCCGATCACGCCCGAGCAGTGCGAGCCGTGGTTATGATCGTCGAACGGAAGATTGTCGTTGTGGATGAAGTCCCAACCGACAATATCTTTGGCGTTCGGATCCGGATTTCTCCACATATTGAAGCTCAGATCCTGGTGGTTGTAATCGACGCCCGTATCGATCACCCCGACGACGATGTGTTGCGAACCGCGGCTCGCGGTCCAAGCTTTCTTCGCTCCGATCTTGGAAATGCCGTAAGACTGGTCGAGATCCGGATCGGCAACCGGCGGGTTCACCTCGGCGGGCTTCGGCGCGATCGCGGGCCGTTCGCCCTCTTCCAACCGAGGAACGGGAAACCGATTCGCGGGAAGGTGTCTCCACCCGTATGCGGCGGCCTCGTTGCGATTGAGCACGGGCTGAATGTAAAGGATGTAATTGGGCTGCACGTATGCGACCGCGGAATTGGACTGCAGATTGCGCGCCGCCCGCCCAAGATCGGTTCCCGGCGCGAGGATGAGGTGCTCGAAGTCGCGGAAGCGGCTGTGGAAGCGCTTCACTCTCACCACTCCGCTGCTCGAGTAGAGATTCTCCATGAACGGAGCGTCCCGGCGAACACCGTGCTTGTACCTCACGATGAGCTCGTTCGGCTTGTAGCGCATTCCGCCCGCGGGCGGCACGCTCCACGCGCCCATCGGCGCGAACGTGAGAACCGAAACGATCAACGCGAGAACAAAACGAACCTTGGACATGCGAAAGACTCCCTCCTAAAAACGCCTTTGTGGAACGAACACAGAAAATAGTATGAAGCACGTTTGGGATTGCAAAGTTTTTGAGCGGAAAATGCGTAGAATTATTTTTTACAGGGGGGCTTGCGTGCCCGAAAATCGGGACATACACTTCGCGCAGCGAAAGTCGCAAAGCGGCTCATTCAAAATTTTGAATCCTCACTCGCCCTTTACTGTCCTGTCACGCCGGCCGGTCATGGCGCATTTTGTGATGCGCCGAGCACAGCGTTGTCAGATTTTCGATCGCGTCACTTCCGCCTTTGCTTACGTGCTTAATGTGATGGACGTGAAGCCAGCGACGCTCTTCGCAGCGCACCCCTTGATTATTTTTCGCCGTGCACTGCCCGCCGTCTCTTAGGGCGAGCGCGTGTTCGGTCGCGGCAGGAATGGGCTGGCGAAAATGCAATGACCTGCCCATTTGCTCTAATCCATGCTGTTTCAGCGTTCGCGCCTTCGGCGCGCGCCCAGCGTGTCCGCATGTCACCGTGACATCCGAGTGATCGTGTAAGGCATTCTCAAGCGCACGTTCCGAGCTTTCGACGATAAGGTTCGTCTTCCGGCTGGTGCTGATTTTCGCGAATACGCGCTTCGCTTTTTCCACAGGATCATTCTTTTCAACATAGAAAGCTGCCATCGCGGCAAGCGTTTCTTCAAGCGTAACGGCGCGACCCTTTCTCTGACTTTCAAGATCTTGCACACGTTTAATCGTTTCCAATGTTTTTTCATCAAGCGAGAAACTTAAATTCACGCGCGTCTCGGTGACGTACCGAACGCGCTCGGGAAACGCTTCGCCTGGCGCGGTCTTCGCAATCTCCTTTTCCAATTTTCGCGTCGGTAGCGCCTTCGCTTTTTCGATCCATTCCACCTGATTTTGGACGTTCAGCACCGACACGATCTTTCGCGCTTTGCATACGCTCAAGTTTCCCGACTGAATTTCGGTTTTCAGAGCGGGAATCTGAATCGCCTTCCGCGCGACGTTAATCAGATTCAGCGCAACACTCTCGGAAAGCTTCAGCTCGCCAACGGCATACGAAAAAAGACTCGTGTGGCCGAGATCTCGAAAGCCCTTGCACCCGTCGATTTTTTGGATGAGATCGAGCAGCTCTGCTTCAGCCTGAAAAAACTTTCGTGCCGCTTCGAGTGCCCGCCGATGAAGTTCGTGAAATTTCATTGCTTGTTACCTCCGCGCAACGCAAAAGCTGGAGCAAGTTCAGTACCACGTGGTTTTCATCGATCGCGCGCATTCGCTCTCAGTTGCGTGGAAAAAATCAGTGAGCCAGTTTTAAAAATCAAGCGTGAAATATTTCAACACAGAGTCACCTCACGCAGGCGCACGTGAAGTTTCAAGTCGTTTGCACTAAAAAATATTTCTACGGTTCGTTCGTGCGCGAGATCGCATTCAAAAACCGTGTAGAAAAAACAGTCCGTTTGAAAAAACTACACCCTTTCGAATGAAGATGTCTTTCGCCGTGCATCACGCGGGCGTTTTCGTTAAATTTCTGTCGCGTGTGGCGGAGGAACTCCACGCGTTCCGAAGCCACACGCGGGTAAACAATCCAGACACATTCTCGCCTCTGTGTTGCGAATTTATGCGCGCGAGCTTCGAACTCGGGCACTAAAGCGCGTCGATTTATCGGCGAGATTTCGGAACGTGGACGCAAAGCGGCCACTTCGTCGCAAAAACGCTACTCGGATTTCTAAGTCGGCTTCACATCCTGATCCTGCTGCTGCCGGCGGATGAACGTGGGCACGTCGAACTCCTCGTCGTCCGTGAGGTTGCTCAAGCCCAGCTTCTGCGCCAGGGCGCGGGCCTTGGCGAGATCGACCGCCTTGTTCTGCAATCCAGGGCTGTGATCGCGAAACGTCGGGCTCGCGCTTTGCGGATACGAAGCGAAGCGCGCGTTGGGACTTTCGGCCGGAATCGGAGCCGCGGAGCGCGGCTGCAAGTTCAACATCGGTTCCGCTTCGTCGTTGTCGAAATCCTCCTCCGAACCGTCATCGCAGTACGAAGAAGGCAGATCAAGGGAGGGCTCCGCGAGGGCCTCCGCCGGTTTCTCGGCGGATTTCTCCGAGAGCTTTTCAGCGACCGGCGCGGGGTACGCCGGAGCGGACTCAGGCTTTTCCGGTACCAGCTCATACCGCGAAACCGGCACGGCTTCCTCGTGCGCAACCTGCGGGGGCACCTCCGGTTCCGCCTCCTGATACGCCTGCGGCTCTACCTGTTGGCGTGCCTGCGGCTCTCTCTCCTGGCGCGCCTGCGGCGCGACTAAAAACTCCTCGATCCTGAACGCAGGCTCCGCGGCGGCCGCAGCGGGTTTTTCAAACGGTTTTTCGCAATCCACCGGCTTCGCGGCCGAACGGAACGGCTGGTCCTTCGCCTCCGCATATGGCCGGTCCTTCGGACCGAGCCCCGTCGCGATGACCGTGACCTTGACCTCGTTTTCCATGTTCTCGTCGATGACGGTGCCGAAGATGATCTCGGCGTCGGGATCCGCCGCTTCCATGATGAGCGTCGTCGCCTCGTTGACCTCGTGGATCTTGAGATTCGAGCCGCCCGTGATGTTGATGATGATGCCCGTAGCGCCATCGATCGAAACGTCTTCGAGCAGCGGCGAAGAGATCGCTTTGCGGGCGGCATCCACCGCGCGGCTCTCGCCCGAGGCCGTGCCGATGCCCATGAGCGCCAAACCCTTGCTCGACATGATCGTCTTCACGTCGGCGAAATCGGAATTGATGAGACCCGTGTGGTTGATGAGATCCGAAATTCCCTGAACCGCGTGGAGAAGAACCTCATCGGCCTTCTTGAACGCGTCGATCATCGAGAGATTCGCGTCGGCAAGACTCAAAAGCCGGTTATTTGGGATCGTAATCAGGCTGTCCACGGCATCGCGCAGGTTGCTCAATCCCAAGTCGGCCTGCTTCATTCTCTTTCTTCCTTCAAAAAGAAAGGGCTTCGTGACCACGCCGACCGTGAGCGCGCCGACCTCTTTCGCGATTTTCGCGATGATGGGCGCGGCGCCCGTTCCCGTTCCGCCCCCCATGCCGGCGGTGACGAAGACCATGTCGGCGCCCGCCAAAGCCTCCGAAATTTTCGCGTAGTCCTCGAGCGCCGCCTGGCGTCCGATCTCGGGATTCGCCCCCGCGCCAAGGCCCTTCGTGAGCTCGGCACCGATCTGGATTTTCACGTTCGCGAGCGACGCTTCAAGTGCTTGCATGTCGGTGTTGGCCGCGATGAACTCGACGCCGTCGAGCCCCATCCGAATCATCGTGTTGATGGCGTTGCCGCCGCTGCCGCCGACGCCGATGACCTTGATCTTGGCTCCCGTCACTTCCTTTGATTCCTCAGCGAGTTCGAACATTCCGTGTTCCTCCGTTTAGAATAAATCTTTTATCCAGCCCTTCATCGACGTGCGGACTTTATCGTAAGCGCCCGTCAAACCTTCCGAAACGTTTCCGCCCGCGCTTTTCTCGCGCGCCTGAACTTTTCCCGTTTGGAACTTCGCGAACATTCGGCCCGCGCCCTTCGCCCTGCCCGCCGTCTTGTTGGCCATATAGCGCAGCAAACCGACCGCCGTCGCGAACTTCGGGCTGTTCACGACGTCTTTCAATCCTCCAAGGCCCAGCGGCATCCCGCGTTTCACCGGCATGTCGAAGATGAACTCGGCGAGCTCGGGCATTCCTTCAAGAATCGAGGCGCCGCCGGTCAGCACGATTCCGCTCGCGACGAGATCCTGATAGCCGCTCTTCACCACTTCGCGTTGAACGAGCGAAAAAATCTCCTCGATGCGGGGCTCGATGATCTCGGCAAGGAGCTTGCGAAGAACCGTGCGCGGTTTTCTTCCTCCCACTCCCGGAACCTCGATCGTCTCGTCGGGGTTGACCATCGACGCCATCGCGCAGCCGTGCTTGAGCTTGATCTTCTCGGCCTCGTTCTGCGGGGTGCGAAGCCCCACCGCGATGTCGTTGGTGATGTGATTTCCGCCGACGGCGAGCACTGCCGTATGCACGAGCGAGCTCTGCGAGTAGATCGCGATGTCGGTCGTTCCGCCGCCGATGTCGACGAGCACGACGCCGAGCTCGCGCTCATCCGCGGTCAGAACCGCCTCGGCCGACGCGATCGGTTCGAGGACGAGCTCGGCAACCGCGATTCCAGCCTTATTGCAGGATTTGACGATGTTCTGCGCGCTCGACACCGCGCCGGTGACGATGTGAACTTTCGCTTCAAGCCGCACGCCGCACATCCCGACAGGCTCTTTGATTCCGTCCTGGTCGTCGATGATGAATTCCTGCGGAATGACGTGGATCACTTCGCGGTCGAGCGGAATCGCCACGGCCTTCGCCGCTTCGGTGACGCGCTTGACGTCGTTTTCGGTGATCTCGTTGTCTTTGATCGCGACGATGCCGTGGCTGTTCAAGCTTGAGATGTGCCCGCCCGCGATGCCGACATACGCGGTGCGGATCTCGCAGCCCGCCATCAGCTCGGCTTCTTCGATCGCCTTCTTGATGCTCTCGACGGTGCTGTCGATGTTGATGACCACGCCTTTGCGCAGTCCCGAAGAGGGGTGCGTGCCGATGCCGACGATGTCGATCCCGTTTTCCGTGGTTTCCCCGACGATCGCGCAGATCTTGGTCGTGCCGATGTCGAGACCGACGATGACGTCTTTTCTTTGAGCTCGTGCCATAATCCTCCGCTTCCTTGCGTACGACGGCAAACTTTGATCCGGCTAAATGCGCCTTGTCTAAAAAGTCTACAGACGCTTCCCGACGTTTACAACTACTTTCTGCCCCGCGCGCAAATCGATCGTCGAGACTAAGATGTTGTTTTTGATAAGATATTGAATGACGTGTTTTAGTCGGATGAACATCTTATCGCGCGACGAACTAGCCGCGGCATCCGCGATCACGAGAGCCTTGGCGGCTTGCGCGCCCACCGGATGGCGATAACGCATCTCCACGAGCGCTTGGATTTTTATCGCCTTCCCGGCGCGAAGACGTACCGCAGTAACTTCGTGAACTTGAAGAACTTCCTCTTTAAAGATCCTTTCGAATGCACTGAGCCAATCCACCGCATCTTCTCTGGATTCAAAGCCGCTGAGAACCGGAAGATCCAGATCGAGTGCCGAAGCCGGAGCAATCCAATGTCCTTCCGCTGATAGTAACCACGGTTTGTGGCTGCGAAGACCGATGGCTTTTGCCTGATGCGTTTCGTACTGAATAAAAAGACCGGAAGGCAAGCGCTCCTGAATCCGCACGGACTTCAGCCACGGAATCGTCGTCAGCTTTGTTTCGATTTCCGCGAGGGGAGTTTCGAAGAGCGGCTGGCCCTTGCGCAATCCGCTCGTTTTCCAGAGCAGATCGTCATTCACGCGCGCGCTTAAATTTCCCGTACCGATCTCACGCCACTCAAGCTCGCGGAGCGTGAAGCGCGAAAGCACGCGACCGGAAATAAAACGGGAGACGAGGCCGCGAACCTCGCGCGCGGCTGAGGGCCCGTGAAGCCACGCAGCCGCGACGAGCGCGACGAGCGCGGCGCTCGCGAAACTCAACTTCAACGCGGCGGCGCGATCTGCCCTGTGTCGTCGAATTGTGCCGACCGGCCTGATTTCCATTTTCAATCCCCACCGCCATGTTACACTACTGCGCAAGCACTTCAAAACGCGACCGGCGCGCACGGTAAAGAGGATCCCTCCATGAAAACTTTTATTTTTCTTTCGTTCGTCGTGGCCGCGCCGTTCGCGCTTTCGGCGTGTTCCCATCGCCAGCCCGCCCAAGATCTGGGCACGTCGAAGTGGTTCGGAACTTCCGAAACATCGCCCGGCCCGGGCGGGAGCGCCCTCGTTCATCGCTATCGCCTTGAGAACGGCCTCACTCTCCTGGTGCTCGAAGACCATTCGGCGCCGACGTTTTCGTACCAGACTTGGTTCAGGGTGGGTTCGAAGGATGAGGATGTGGGACTCACCGGCCTCGCCCACCTGTTCGAGCACATGATGTTCAAAGCGACGAAGAACCACAAAGACGGGGAGTTCGACAAGATTCTCGAGTCGGCGGGCGCGGAAGGCGAAAACGCGTTCACGAACCGCGACTATACCGCCTACGTGCAAAGCCTCCCGGTGACCGGCCGCCGCGACAACCTCGATCTGATCGCGTCGCTGGAATCGGAGCGGATGGTGAACCTTCTCGTCGACGACGAAGTCCTTGATAAGGAGCGCGAGGTTGTTCAGAACGAACGGCGCTTCCGCAACGAAAACAGCCCCGACGGACAGCTCTATGAGCGGATCTACGAGGTCGCGTACAAGCACCACCCTTACCATTGGCCAGTCATCGGCTACGAACCTGACCTGCGCGACGCCAAGGCGAGCCAGTGCGAGAAATTCTACAGGAAATATTATGCGCCCAACAACGCGGTCATCGCCGTCGTGGGCGACGTGAACGCGGATACCGCGTTGAAGACGGTCGAAAAATACTACGGAAAACTTCCCTCTTCGCCGATCGAGCGCAACAGAACCGTCGCCGAAACGTCGCAGGAAGGCGAACGATCCGAAACACGCCCGATGAAGACCGAGGTGGAGAAGCTCGTGCTGGCGTATCACGTGCCGGAGGGAAGTCACCGCGACTTTCCGGCGCTCGAAGTGCTGCGCAATATTCTCGCCGTGGGTAAAAGCTCGCGTCTCTACCGCAAACTTGTCGACGGCGGCATCGCAACCGGAGTGGAAATCTACAACAGCGAGCACAAAGACCCCGGGCTTTTCATCTTCTTCGTGAACATGCAGAAGGGCAAAACCGCGCGCCAGGCTCTCGCCGCGATCGACGCGGCACTGGCGGAAGTCCGCGACGGAAAGGTGACGCGGGACGAGCTCACCCGCTCGGTCGCGCTTCTGCGCTACAACGTCTTCGACGATCTCGACAGCAACCACGACAAAGCGCGCTTTCTCGGTTTCTACGAAACCGCGACGGGCCGCTTCGAAACAGGAATCGAAATCCTGAACGCGGTCAAAGCGGTCAAGCGCGAGGACGTGGCCCGAGTCGTGAAAGCCTATTTCACCGGCACCAGACGCAGCATTCTGTTCGGCGTTCCCGAAAAGAAGCTCGCCGCGCGAAAGGGGAACGCTTCATGAGGGCGGCGAAACTTTTCGGTGCCGCTGCTTTTCTCGCGACAGGTCTTGCGGTCATTTCAATCGCGGCAAACGCGCAACCGCCCGCCGCGCCGAAAAAAATCCAGTTCGAGGAAGACCACTCCCTGCCGATCGTTTATCTCGACATCGTTTCCGACGCCGGAGCGGCTCAGGACCCGCCCGGCAAGCTGGGCCTGGCGAACATCGCAAGCCGTATGCTCCTGCGCGGCACGCAGCGCCGCTCGAAGACCGAGTTCTTCCGGAAGGTCGAGCTTCTCGGCGGACAAATCTCGGTCGATGGGCATCAGCAGGAGGGCATGGAGTTCCACGCGGAGGTGCTTTCGGAAAACCTCGATCGGTTTCTCGATCTGCTTGAGGAGACGCTCGTGAAACCGAAGATCACCGCCGAGGAGCTTCACAAGCTCAAGAAAGAAACGATCGGCAGGATTCTCGATCAAAAAGGCGACGACCGCGCGCTCGCCGGCCTTCATTTCCTGCGTTTCTTTTACGGCAATCACCCGTACGGAAATCCGATTCTGGGAACGCAAAAAGGCGTGAAGGCGATCACCCACAAAGACGTGCTCGATCACTATTCCCGCCATTTCGGTGGCGACACGCTCTCGCTCTTCGGCTCGGGCGACGCCTCCAAAGAGAAGATCGAGCGCTGGTTTTCAAGGCTCATCGGCAAGCTCGGAGCGCTTCATCCGGAAGCGGCTCCAGTCAAGCCTTTGCAAAAGCCCGTGATTCCTTCCGGCCGCCGGACGCTGATTGTCGATAAACCGAAAACGACGCAGACGCAGATTCTGATCGGCGGAGTGGGCATGCGCCCGGAGACCCCGCAGTTCTACGCCGTTCAGCTCGCGAACCACAGCTTCGGCGGCAGTTCGTTTCAGGCGCGGATGATGGTGGAGATCCGGGTGAAGCGCGGCTGGACGTACGGCGCTTCAAATTATTTTCGTTTCGGAGCCCTTCCGCGGCACTTCGCGATGCACCTGTTTCCGAAGACCGACGATACCCCGCCCGCGATCGCGCTCGCCGTGCAGCTCTTCGAGGATTTCGTGAAGTCGGGCCTGACCCAGGAGGAGTTCGAATTCGCACGGGACAGCCTCATCAACAACGCGCCCTTCAACTACGACACGTCGAAAAAACGGCTCTCGAACGCGACGAACGAATATTTCTGGAACTTCCCGCCGGGCTTCTTCCGGGATTTTTCGAAGAACATCGCGGCCGTGAATTACCGCGATATCGCGCCGGCCCTGAAAGCGGTCTTCCGGCCCGAAGATCTCACGCTCGTCGTGGTGGGCGACGCGGCCAAGCTCAAGGGCGAGCTCCAGAAGCTTCCGGGCTTCGGCAAGCCCGTCGTGCATAGCTATCTCGTCGAGGAGTGAGCCCCGTCGCGGGAAGCGCCGAATGCAAGCGGCAGGATGAGCAGGCAGGCGATCGCGGCGTGCGAAAGATACCGGCCGGCGCTGCTGTAGTCGCCGCGCCGCCAAAGTGTCGCGTACAATCCGAAAACAAATCCCCAGTAAACGAAAATCGCCGCTCCCATCAACACGAGCGCCCCCCGCGCCCTTCTTAATGCCGCGACCGAGAACGCGAGGATCAACCCGGTCGTGAACGCGCGCTGGGGGGAACCGTCGTTGGCCAGGCCAAGGATCATGCGCCACGGAACCCCGAGATCGAAACCCGCCTCGATAATCTGCGAAAGCTTCACGCTGTACTCGGGCCTGCGGCCGAGAGCCGCAAGCTCGTATCTCCATGCTTCATAAGGAATCACCGCGCCCGCGAGAAGAACGCCGACGTAAGCCGGAAGAGCGCGCCACGCGTTCTTCATCCTCCACGCCAGGACCGCGCACAGCGCGAGCGTGAAATACCACGACAAAATGGCGATGGGCGGTTTTGTAAGCCGCGCCCATCCCAGAAAAAGGCCCGCACCGGCGGCAAGCCGAAGACCGCGCTGAAATCCGAGCGCGCCTGCATCGGCGAAATGACGATAAAGCTCGAGCAAGAGCACGGCGGTGATCAACGCCGCGAGATCGCCGCCGTAAAGCGAAGCCGTATAATTGAAATGAAAATCGCGACTGAGCATGAACGTGAGAAAAAGCACGCAAACTCCCGCTAAAAATCCCTCGCCGCACGCGGCGACCTCGAAAAGAAAACCGTAATAAAGCACCATGACGAGCATCGCGAACGCGAGGAGCCATCTTTCCTGATGGGAATTAACCAGCCGCTCCGGCAGGGAAATCAGCCAGGGGATGCCTGGCGTGTAGAATCCGTAGCCGTGCTCGCGCATCGTCGCGCGCAAGCCCTGGTCCATCATCTGCTTGGCTCCGGTGAACCACCACGAAATCTCGTCGCCGAACGGCTGGCTTCCGCGAGTCAAAAAATGATGGAGCTGTTCGCGCACAAGAAAAAACATGACGAGCACGAGCAGCAGCTTCGAGAAAAAACCTAGCCATCCATCGCCAAGGCCACTCCAAAGATGCTTCGCTTTCGCGCGGGCCGCGCCGAAAGCTTCCGCGGCCGCCCCGCGGTCGCGGAACCCCCAAACGACGACCGCGCCGTACGCCGCGCGCAAGATCCAACGCGCTACGCGGTGCTGCTCGAGAACCAGTTCGCCGAAGAGGTCGACGCCAAGCAGAATCGAGATCAGGATCATCAACGCGCCCATGAAGGTGCGCGAAAAACCCGTTTTGCGCAGGCGCACGGCCGCGGGAATGAGAAGGCCGAACATCGCGAGCCCGAGCAGGAATCCCTGGGCTCGTCCCGCCACGACAAACCGCAGCGCGAGATCGCGAACTTCCTTCAGGCGAAAGCCGGGCGCGGAAATCGCAAGCCCCGCGATTCCCGCGAAGAAAACAAGAATCCGCGAAAGTGAAAAGGACCGTAATCGCATATCACTTGATAAAAAAGCCTATACCAGGCGTAAAACTCTGACACGTGGAATCCGGCTAGGCGCCTTGATGCGCGTGCGGTACGTTTAACCCATGAAGCAATACCAGCAGCTCATGCGGCACGTGATGGACCTCGGAGCGAAAAAAACCGACCGCACGGGAACTGGAACGCTGAGCGTGTTCGGATATCAGATGCGCTTCGATCTCTCGGAAGGCTTTCCCCTCGTCACGACGAAAAAACTTCACCTGAAGTCGATCATCCACGAGCTGCTTTGGTTTCTGCGCGGAGAAACCAACACGCGTTACCTGAAAGAAAACGGTGTCGGCATCTGGGACGAGTGGGCCGACGAAAACGGCGAGCTCGGACCCGTCTACGGCTACCAGTGGCGCTCGTGGCCCGCGACCGACGGCCGCCACATCGACCAGGTTTCGAGCGTGATCGAGCAGATCCGCAAGAATCCCGACTCGCGCAGGCTCATCGTCAGCGCCTGGAACGTGGGCGAGATCGAAAAAATGGCGCTGCCCCCCTGCCACGCGTTTTTTCAGTTCTACGTCGCAGACGGCCGCCTTTCCTGCCAGCTCTACCAACGAAGCGCGGATATTTTTCTCGGCGTGCCGTTCAACATCGCCTCATACGCGCTTCTCACGCTGATGGTCGCGCAGGTCTGCGATCTTAAGCCCGGCGATTTCGTCCATACGCTCGGCGACGCGCACCTCTACCTCAATCACCTCGAACAGGCGCGGCTGCAACTTGCGCGCGAACCGTATCCGCTTCCGAGGATGAACTTGAACCCTGCCGTCACGTCGATCTTCGATTTCAAATTCGAGGATTTCGAGCTTACCGGTTACGAGGCTCATCCGCACATCAAAGCGAAGGTCGCGGTATGAAAGCGCCGTTTCTTTCGTGCGTCGTCGCGGCGGACCGGAACGGCGCCATCGGGACGGGAGGCAAGCTCCCCTGGCGGATGCCGGCGGATCTTCGGCACTTTAAAATAGTCACGTTCGGGCATCCGGTCATCATGGGCCGCAAGACCTATGAGTCGATCGGAAAGCCCCTGCACGACCGCACCAACATCGTGATCACGCGGAACAAGGCTTTTCGCGCCGACGGATGCCTCATGACCGGCACGTTCGCCGAGGCCGTCGAGCGCGCCAAATCGTCGCCGGGCAGCGACGAGGTCTTTGTGATCGGCGGCGCGGAGATTTACGCGTTGGCGCTTCCCCAGGCCGAACGTATCTATTTTACGCTGATTGAAACGAAGGTTCCGGGCGCGGACGCCTTTTTTCCGAAGCTCGATCCCAAAGTCTGGCGCTTGGCGCACGACGAGCCTCACCCGGCCGACGCTCAAAACCCGTTCGCCTTCCGGTTTCAGATCTACCTTCGCTCCTAGCTCCGCGCTTTTTTACCCCCGCGTTCTGTGGTAATCGTGCGGGAAAGATTCAAGATCACGCCAAGATTACGCGAGGTTTCAGTTTAATGGGTGGCACCAACCCTTACATCAAGACGCCCGAGGCCGGGCAGCCAAAGCAGAAGTTCACGATCGAGTATCAGATCCAGGGCTCTCCGGAAAAGCACGTCGTCGAAGTCGATCCCGCCAACGTCCCGACGTCGGCCACCGGTCTCCACGGCAGCATTCTCGACATCGCGTTGGCGATGGACATCGACATCGACCACGCATGCGGAGGAGTTTGCGCGTGCTCAACCTGCCACGTCATCGTAAAGGCAGGCCTCGAATCCTGCAGCGAGAGCACGGAAGACGAAGAGGACCAGCTCGATAAGGCGCCCGGGCTCACGCCGAAATCGCGCCTGGCTTGCCAATGTGTTCCGAACGGAACGAAAAACATCGTCGTCGAAGTTCCGAATTGGAATCGAAACCTCGCGCGGGAGGGGGCGTGAATCCGACTGCCCGCCGCAAGAACAGCCACCTCGAAGTCGTTCTGAAAAGAAATGTGGAATTCCCGCTGGGCGACGCGCTTGGATTCGCGAATCTTCGTTTCGAGCACGACGCGCTTCCTGAGCTCGATCGCGCCAAAATCGATACCGGCGTGACTCTGCTCGGCAAGAAACTCGACGCGCCGATGATCGTCGGGGCGATGACCGGCGGCACGAAGCGCGCCAAAGAGATCAACCGAAGACTGGCTCTGGCCGCCGAGACCTGCGGCATCGGCTTCGCGCTCGGCTCCCAACGGCCGATGCTTGAGGATCGCGCCGCCGCGGATTCATATCACGTTCGAAAGCACGCCCCGAAACTGAGACTTCTCTTCGGAAACGCTGGCGCCGTGCAGCTCAACTACGGCGTCAGCGCGAAAGATCTCGCGCGTCTTGCGCGCGATACGGTTTGCGACGCATTTAATTTTCATCTTAATCCACTGCAAGAAGCCGTACAGACGGAAGGAAACACCGATTTTTCCGCCCTTCTCGCGAAACTTGCGGAAGTCATCCCCGCGTTGGGCGTTCCGGTTCTCGCGAAGGAAGTCGGCGCGGGCATTTCGGCGACGACCGCGGCGAAGCTCGCGCGGTTGCCGCTTGCCGGCGTCGAGACCGCGGGACTGGGAGGAACCTCGTGGTCGTATATCGAGGGATTGCGGGCGAAAGATCCGTTTCGGAAGGCGCTCGGCGAAGCGTTCGCGCGGTGGGGAATCTCGACGCCGGAAAGCATCGTGGCATGCCGGAACGCGTTCGGCTCGCGCGTCGTCGTCGCCTCGGGCGGAATCCGCGGCGGGATCGACGCGGCCAAGGCGCTCGCGCTCGGAGCCGACGCCTTCGCGATGGCGCTTCCGATTTTGAAGGCCGCCGAACAGTCGGCCGAAGCCGCGATCCAGGCGATCCGCCAGGTCATTGAAGAGCTGCGGACGGCGATGTTTCTCACCGGCTCGCGCAACGTCGCCGAGCTCAAAACGCGCGCGCTTAAGAGACTCCCATGAACGGCTTTGGTAAAGCCTGCGGCAAGTTCATCCTCGCCGGCGAGCACTTCGTGGTGGATGGATCGACGCCCGCCATCGCGTTCCCGCTCAAAGAGCTCTGGTGCGAGGTCGAAGTCGCGCCGGACGTGCATCCGCGCTATACGGCGCATTACGAGGGCGTAGAGCGCACCAACGAAGACGAAGACCTCATCAAGACGCTCATGAGCCGCGCCACCTACGCCGCAGTCGACACATTGAGAGTCAATACCGCTTTACAGCCCATCCGCGTCGCCTCGCGGGCGAACTTTCCGGTCTCGCGGGGTTTTGGAAGCAGCGCCGCTTTTTCGATCGCGCTCTCGCAAGCTCTTCTGGATTATCGCTCGAAGATCGATCCGAACTGGGAACTTGCCGACCCGCACCGCGAAGTCGCGCGCGCGGCGGCCGCGGTTGAGCGCGTATTTCACGGAAACCCGAGCGGCGTCGATACGGCCGTGATTCTCAAGGGAGCGCCGATACGCTTTCAGAGAAAGAAGCAGGACGGCGAGCCGGAGCTTTGGGGGCTCACGAACCGCGCCGCCGATTTCGTTCTCGCCGACGGCGGCTCTCGCGATACTTCCCGCGAGCTCGTCGAACGCGTCGCTGCGCTGCGCGCTCACGATCCGGCACTCTGGGAAAAACTTCGAGCCCGAATGCGCGACTGCGTCTCGCGCTGCGAGGAGGCGCTAGCCTCGCCAGTCGGCGCGACAGCACTTGCCGAGTCGGTGCGGGACGCGCATGCGGTTCTCGCCGAGCTCGGACTTTCCACCTCGCGCATCGACGAGATCATCGAGGCCGCCGTAAAAAACGGGGCGCTAGCCGGAAAAGATCGCGGCATACCCGTCGTCGCGAGGCTCGATGCCGAAATATGAAGCTTCGGCGTTCGCGCCGATCAACATCGCATTGGCAAAATACTGGGGCAAGCGCGACGCGCGCCTGAATCTTCCGACGAACGGAAGTATTTCGATCACGTTGGATAAGTTTGGGTCGACGACGCGGGTGATATTTGACGAGACGCTTGAGGCGGATGTTCTGGTGTTGAATGGGGAAGAAGTACGGACGCCTGAGACGTTGAGAAAAATCTCGATTGTGTTGGATGAATTGCGATCCATTGCTTCCACTCGCTTCGCTCGCGTGCCCTGCGCGCGCTGGCGCGCGCGTGTGCTAAGCCAAAACAATTTTCCGACAGCGGCAGGGCTCGCATCGTCAGCTTCAGGAATCGCGGCGCTCGCGCTCGCCGCTTCCCATGCCCTGGGATTAAAGCTCACGCCCGAAAGGCTGTCCGAGCTCGCGCGAAGGGGCTCGGGTTCCGCGTGTCGATCTTTATTTGACGGATTCGTCGAGTGGAAGCGCGGCGAGCTTGCCAACGGCAGCGACAGCGTCGCGGCCAGCCTGCATCCCGCCTCACACTGGGATCTGCGCGCCCTGATCGTCGTCGTCGATGCCGAACCGAAAAGCCGGTCTTCAACGGGAGGGATGACTTCCGCGCGGAATAGTTCTCCGTTTTTCCAGTCGTGGATTGAAAGCGCTCAAGCCACGCTCGGGCCGATTCGCGACGCGATCGCGGCGCGAAATTTTCACGCGCTCTCGCGAGCCGCCGAGGAGAACTGCCTGCGCATGCATGCCTGCGCGATTTCGGCCAGCCCCTCGCTTCTGTATTGGAAGCCCGCGACGGTCGCGCTCATCCACGAGGCGCGGAAGATGCGCGCGGAAGGCGTCGAGGTTTTCTTCACGATCGACGCCGGACCGAACGTCGTGATCGTCGCCACGGCCGCGCACGCCGCGGCCGCGCGCGCGCGCTTAGAGGTTTTTTTGAAGAACAGTGGCGCGGCCCTGCTCGAAACTTCGCCCGGCAGGGGAGCTTACGTTCTGTGAAAGACCGGCTGAAAGAACTTCAATCCCGCTACCAGCCTGGAATCGATAAATTCCTTCGCGAATTCCTGGGAGCCGATCACGGGAAAAAGAGCTCCTTCTGCTCGGAAATGTCGGCCTACCAGCTCGCTACGGGCGGAAAAAGACTGCGCGCGCTCATCCCGTGCCTGATTTACGAAATACTCGGAGAGACCGCGGAATCGGCGATTCCGCTGGGTGCCGCCGCCGAGCTTTTTCACAATGCCACGCTTGTGCACGATGATCTTCAGGACAGCGATCAAATGCGACGCGGGCATCCGACGGTGTGGAAGCGCTACGGCCAAGCGCAGGCCATCAACTGCGGCGACGCGCTTTTCCAGTACGGGTGCCGCGCGCTTTTGGAAATGCCGATGGACTCGGGCCGAAAATTGCGCATCCTCGATCTCGCCGTGCAGTCTACGACCAAGGTGATCGAGGGACAGGCTCAAGAATTTCTCATGAAAAACGAAAAACATCCGGACGTCCAACGCTACGTCAGCGTCGCGCGGGGAAAGACTTCGGCGCTCTTCGTGTTCAGCGCCGTGGCGCCTTTGCTCGCGCTCGGCGCCGCGCCCTCGCTGCGCGATCTCGTGGAACGCGCCGTAATCGAGCTAGGCGTCCTGTTTCAAATTCACGACGATCTGCTCGACATCTACGGCCACAAAGGCCGCGAGCGTTCCGGAACCGATCTGGCCGAAGGAAAGGTCAGCGTCCTCGCCGCGCACGTCTTTGAAACCGGGGGGCACGCCGATCAAAAAGAGCTCCACGGCATTCTGCGGCTGCCGCGCGAAGAGACGACCGCGGCCGACGTTCAAAGGGCGATTCGGATTTTCGAACGCTGCGATTCAAAACACCACGCGGAAAATCTCATCGAATCCATTCGCGCGCGCGCGTTGAAATCCGTCGCTGGCCACCATGAGGCAGCACCCATCATCGACGAGCTGGTCGCTTTGTTTTCCTGAAATACGAAGACTTACTGAAGATGCGCGGTCACTTCCGCGTCGACGTGCTTTTTGATTTTACGGAAAGAGGTGAGGTCTGGCGCGCCGTCGCCGTCGGTGTCGCGGCAGAAGAGGCTTTGTTTTTCGGCGTCGATCAGAATCTCGCGAACGTGTTTTTCCATCCGCGACGCGGGTACCTGAAGGTGTTTTTCCGCCATCGCGATCACCATCTTGTTGAATTCCTCGCCGCCATTCGGGCGTTTGGCCTGCTCCAGTAAGTCAGCCGCGCGTACATATAGAGTGCGCACGAAATCAGGTTCGTTGCTTTGCCTGTCAAAATAAATGGGCATGCCGTTGGCGGCCGTCACCTGAACATTGATGTAGACTTTCGAATTCCGTCTGTACATCGACGCGCAATCGGCTTTGACGATTCCAGCGTTGAGGAACATCAATAGGCCCGCGAGCGTGCCGGTATTCAATTTTTTGACAAATCTATTCATCATAAGATGTCTAATAAGCAAGCAGCGTTCCATATTTTTTATGTTAATATTCAAATACTTAATATTAACCATCGGGTTCTTACTGTTTACATATGTATAACTTTTTTACATGTGAGCCTGGCCTCGCGTAGCGATCGCTCCCCCACCAACCTCGTTTCAAGAAATCCCCAGAACCTGCAAACCCATCACCTGCGCCGCGCGCCCCAGTCTTTCGTCGTGTGTGAGAAAATGAAGCTCTTCGCCGGGCAACGCACTCTTCAAGCGCAGCGCTGAGGCAAGATGAATGGAATCGAGTGTGGCGAGATTCACGGAAAATGGTGTTTCAGCGAGAAGTAAAGTCGGCTCGTCGAGCTGCAGGAGCTTGATTCCTGACAACGCCGTAAGCACCCCGTCTTTCATTCGGGCGAACTGCTCCTCGGAAGCCTTTTTATTCAGAAACTTTCCAACGAGCACACGCAAACACTCAGTTTGAAGCAAGCGACTGGAGTAAAGCGCGCCGTAGGCTTCGAGTTTCGATATGGCGCCAGACTCTGAAAATATATTTGCGATAATGACGGAACTGTCGATGTAGCCGATCATCCTCGCCGCCGCCGTTCCTCTTCGCGCATTGCAAGCAACTCTTCGAGGAGATTTGTCTTCCCCTTAAATGATTGGAGAGACGCCTTTGCTTCCTTCAAAGCCTGTGCGGGGCTCATTTTCGCGGGAATAGCGATATTCAATTCCGGTTTCTTCTCGAAGCGGATGATCTTGGCAACGGGAAGGTTGCGGTCGTAAACGATGACGTCCTCGCCTTCGCTGGCGGCCTTGATGTAGCTCGAAAGTTTCGCCTTCAACTCGGCGATTTTCACGGTCTTCATGATATGACTATACCATGACCATATTATGACTACAACTAGAGGCTGAACTCCTTTGCGGGCCGGTAGGTTAGCCCTTGTTCCGTCCACTCAGGCATGATCGCGGTGTATTCAAAATTTTGAATACGAGCGCAGACACCGTCGACGGAGTCGCGCCGCACGAGCAGCACGATGCAATCGCCGCCATGCGCGCCGGAGCCCTTGCATCCCAAAACGCCAGGAACCCGCGCTAGCGATTCGATCTTCGCGAAAAAATCGTCGGGCGCGATCTTCGCGTTCGCGAGCTCGCGCTGGTGCGCGTTCATCTCTTGCCCCAGCCGGAATTCGTCGCGGCTCCTCCAAGCGGAAAGCGCCCTTTCGGTAATCGCGTTCAGCGCGTCATTCATCGCGCGGAATTTTTCCGGAAAGCCGCGCGCGGCAAGCCCCTTAAGATGCTCGTGCGTCGCGATCTTGCTTCCCGTATACGCCAGAATGATTTCCGCACCCATTTGCTCGCTCCACGGCTCCAGCCTTTCGCGCGTCTTCACCGCGATCGGCCCGCCCAGAAGCTGCGCCACGAGATCGGCGCCCGATGGCCGAAGCCCCTGGCTCTCGCCCACGATATCCCAGTACAGCCGAAGGATCGATTCAACCGAAGGCATCGCACGGCCTGAAATCCTCACGTCCGCTGCAA
The DNA here is from genome assembly GCA_016186905.1 of Deltaproteobacteria bacterium. Lineage (GTDB taxonomy): Bacteria > Bdellovibrionota > UBA1018 > UBA1018 > UBA923 > JACPKS01. Next base: position 24,499 of record JACPKS010000054.1, on the reverse strand, counting down.
GTGACAAGAGAAACTGCGCCGACGAAGATCCGGTCCCCATCGCCGCAGAACCCGAATCGCCCCATTCAAGCCGCCAGCCGCCGAGATCCTTGGCGTGCTGCAGAAGAAAAACCCCGGCTGGCGACGCAGGCTCGAACGCGGGCAAATGCCGCTTGCCGTCCGGCGACGGCTTCGCGGTCAGGGAATAAAATGGTTTTAACGTGAGGAGCAGCGATGGACCGCCGTCAAGACACGCATATTCGCCAAAAAGAAAAACTTTTCCGGGACACTGGACCGTAAACGCCGATGCCATCAATGAAGGGACGGAGAGCCAGTGGCGCCGTAAGGGCGCGCCGGCTCTTGCGAATCGCGCGGCAGGCTCACGGCGCGGATCTCGCCAAGCAGTTCTCTCGCGCGCGCGAGCGTGATGTTCTCCTCGTCGCGCAGCCGGTCTTGCAGCGCACGAACTTCGTGCTCTGACGCTCCGGCCATGATGGCAAGGTTCGAGGCGTGCAGGCGCATGTGTCCGCGCACGATGCCCTCGGTACAAAGAGCGCGAAGCGCGGCGAGATTCTGCGCAAGACCGGTCGCGGCGAGTATTCGAGCGAGCTCTTCGGCATGCTCAACGCCAAGAATTTTCAAAGCGACTTTGGCCGCGGGATGAATGCGCGTCACGCCGCCAACGGTTCCCACCGCGATGGGCGCGCAAAGCTTTCCGTAAAGCACGCCGCCGGAATACTTCCACTCGGTCATCGAACGGCACTTTCCGCCGAGACCCGCGTTCGCGTGCATCCCCGCTTCAACCGCGCGCCAGTCGTTGCCGGTCGCGATCAGCACGGGATCGATTCCGTTCATCACGCCCTTGTTGTGGGTCGCGCAGCGGTACGGATCGAGGTTTGCGAAAAGCGTCGCCTCTTCGATCGCGCGCCCGAGACTCGGCGCGATCTCGGAAATCTCGCAGGTCGCTTCGACGAGTTTGGTGTCGACAAGGTTCGAGAGAATGCATAGCCCGATGCGCTCTCCGGTCAGCTCTTCGAGCTGCGGCTTTAATCCTTCGCAGACCTGATTGATGAGATTCGCGCCCATCGCGTCGCACGGATCGCACAAGAGGTGCAACACGGCCATCTTCTCGCCGTCCGGCCGGTCAAGCCAGCGGATCCGCAGGCCAACGACGCCACCGCCGCGCGCAACCAGGTTTGGAATCAAGCCATTAGCCTGCGCGATGAGCTTCTCGCTCATGGCGTTGATCTTGGCGGCAAAGCCCGGCACGTCCTCAATCGCGGGAAATTGAATCTGACCGATGATGTGCTTCCCCAGGGCGCGGGTTCTAAAGCCCCCGTTGCGACGCACCCACTTGGCGGCGGCCGAAGCCGCCGCGATGATTGAGGTCTCCTCAACCGCCATTGGTACCGCGAGATCGCGACCGTCGATCTTAAAATGCGTTGCAAGCCCGATCGGAAGCGCATAGACCCCGATGACGTTCTCAATGAGGTTCTCGGCCTGGTCCACGGTAAGACCATGCGCGCCGGCGCCCGCGAGCGCTTGTGCCTCATCGTCGGAAAGCGAGACGAATTCGCGCAAGCGACTCATGCGTTGTTCAAACGTCAGCTTTGAAAAACCCTCGAAAGGGGGGGTGTTATGCGTCATAAAACCTGTTCAAACTGCTTTAAAATCAGGGGAGCGTCAAGTAAAACTGGGTAACTCATGCTCAAGTCCAAAATCTCGTGCACCTCAGCCGAGTTCAAAGAAAACCTATCCCACCACAATGCGCTACTCTTACAGCTGCGTGATCATGAGAAAAAAACCGAACAGGGCGGCGGCGAAGAGTCGCGGAAAAAGCACGAAGCACGCGGAAAACTTTTCGCCCGCGCGCGAATCAAAGAGCTCGTCGATCCGGGAAGCGCATTTCTTGAGTTGAGCAAACTCGCCGCTCACCGGCTTTACGAAGAAGAAGTGCCGAGCGCCGGTCTCGTCACCGGTGTGGGCGTCGTCCATGGACGCGAAGTGATGGTCCTCGCCAACGACGCCACGGTCAAAGGTGGCGCGTATTTTCCCGCCACCGTGAAGAAGCATCTGCGCGCGCAGGAAATCGCGCGCGCCAACCGCCTGCCCTGCGTGTATCTCGTCGACTCGGGCGGCGCATACCTTCCGATGCAATCGGAAGTTTTTCCGGATCGCGAACACTTCGGCCGGATTTTCTACAACCAAGCCAATATGTCTTCAGAAGGCATCCCGCAAATCGCGCTCGTGATGGGCTTATGCACCGCCGGCAGCGCGTACGTTCCAGCGATGAGCGACGAGACGGTGATCGTGCGCAACCAGGGAACAATCTTTCTCGGAGGCCCGCCGCTCGTGAAGGCCGCGACCGGCGAAGCCGTCACGGCGGAAGAACTGGGCGGCGCGGACGTACACGTCCGCGCCTCAGGCGTGGCCGATCACTACGCGTTAAACGACAGACACGCGCTTGCGATCGCGCGCGATATTCTTTTTCACGCGAACGCCACGAAGCCTTCGGGCTCAGCGGCGCTCGCCCCGCGCGAAGCACCGGAAGATCCCGTATACGATCCTTCTGAAATCATGGGTATCGTTCCGCGCGATCCGAAAAAACCCTACGACATCCGCGAAGTCATCGCGCGCATCGTGGACGGCAGCCGCTTTCACGAATTCAAGGCGCTCTATGGGTCGACGCTCGTCTGCGGATTCGCGCATATCTTCGGATATCCCGTGGGGATTCTCGCCAACAACGGGATTTTATTTTCGGAGAGCTCGCTCAAAGCCGCGCACTTCATCGAACTTTGCTGTCAGCGCCGCATACCACTCGTTTTTCTTCAGAACATCACGGGCTTCATGGTTGGAAAACAGTATGAGGCCGGCGGCATCGCCAAAGACGGCGCGAAGATGGTGATGGCCGTGGCAAACGCGAGGGTTCCAAAATTCACCGTCGTCGTCGGAAGCTCCTACGGCGCGGGCAATTACGGAATGTGCGGCCGCGCGTACGAGCCGCGATTCCTGTGGATGTGGCCCAATTCCAGAATTTCGGTCATGGGCGGTGAGCAGGCCGCAACCGTGCTTTCGACCGTGAAGCTCGAGCAGATGAAGGCCCGTGGCACGGATCTCACCGACGCCGATGCCGCGAAAATCCGCGAACCGATCCTGCGGAAGTACGAAGAAGAAGGTTCGCCGTACTTCAGCACCGCGCGTTTGTGGGACGACGGAATCATCGCTCCGGCCGACACGCGTAAAAACCTGGCGCTTGGACTTGCGGCGGCGTACAACGCGCCAGCGAAGCCCACGTCCTTCGGCGTTTTTAGGATGTAAGATGCACACGATTAAAACTTCCCGCAATGATGACGGCGTTTTCACGGTCGAGCTCGCGAGACCTGAAGTCCGCAACGCATTCAACGAGGACATGATCGCGGACCTGCAGAAAACGTTCGACCGCATCGCCAAGGACGAGGACATCCGCGTCGTGATTCTGCGTTCCTCAGGCGACGTTTTCTGCGCGGGCGGCGATCTCAACTGGATGAAGAAGGGCATCGCGCTCTCAGCCGCCGAAAATCTGAACGACACGCGCAGACTCACGCGCATGTTCGAGACGATGAACAACTGCCCGAAGCCTGTCGTGGGATTCGCGCGAGGAGCCGCGATCGGCGGAGGCGTAGGGCTCGTCTCCGTGTGCGATTACGTCGTCTGCGAAAAGAACACGGCGTTCAGCTTAAGCGAAGTGCGTCTTGGAATTATCCCGGCGTGCATCGGTCCGTTCGTTATCGCGAAAATCGGCGAGACGCACGCACGCGCGCTTTTCATCTCGGCCGAGCGCTTCACCGCGACTCGTGCTTACGAGATCGGGCTTGTGCACGAGCTCGCCGACTCGGCGACGGCGCTCGAAGCCGCGCAAAATCGAATCGTCGCGAATCTTCTGCAATGCGGGCCGAACGCGATGGCCGCGGCAAAGGCGCTCATCCGCGGCATGAAAAATCCCGATCGTCCGGCGGTTCTCGATTACGTCGCGAAAATGCTCGCTGATCTGCGTGTAATGCCCGAGGGCCAGGAAGGCATCGGGGCGTTCCTCGGGAAGCGCAAGCCATCGTGGATCAAGGGATGAGCCGGTGACCCAATGACAGCGAGACGCGCTGCCGGCGTAAAAACTTTCGATAAAGTTCTGATCGCAAACCGCGGAGAAATCGCCTGCCGCTTGATCGCGGCCTGCAGCGCGTTCGGGGTGAAATCCGTAGCCGTTTATTCGGATGCCGACGCAGGCGCGCTTCATGCTCGATCCGCCGACGAGGCCGTCGCCATCGGCGGCGGATCGGCCGAGGAAAGTTATCTTAACGTCGAGAAACTTCTCGCCGCCGCGGCGAAAACCGGTGCGGGCGCAGTCCATCCCGGTTACGGGTTTCTCTCGGAGCGCGCGCATTTCGCGCACGCCGTTGAAAGCGCCGGCCTTGTCTGGGTCGGTCCCTCCCCGAAAGTCATCGATTTGATGGGAAACAAGATCGCCGCGAAGCTCGCGGCCGAAAACGCCAAAATCCCCACGCTTCCTTGGGCACGGCTCGCGGAAGGATGGTCCCTCGCCGAGTTTAAGAGAGCCGCGAAGGACGTCGGTTTGCCGCTGCTGCTCAAAGACGCGGCCGGCGGCGGCGGACGCGGCATGCGCATCGTGAAAGAAGAATCCGAGCTTGAAGAAAAGGCCGAATCCGCGGCTCGCGAGGCAACCGGCGCATTCGGATCGAGCGAGATGTTTCTTGAATCGTTCTGTGCGAAAGCGCGCCATATCGAGGTTCAGGTTCTTGGCGACACGAAGGGCAACGTCATGGTGTTCGGCGAGCGCGACTGCTCATCCCAGCGCCGGCGCCAAAAAGTGATCGAGGAGTCTCCGGCTCCAAACCTTTCCGATAAAACACGCTCAGCTCTGTGGAAAGCCGCTCGGACCCTCGCGAAGGCGGTCGGTTACGTAAACGCCGGCACCTGTGAGTTTCTCGTCGACGAAAACGAGAACTTTTATTTTCTCGAGATGAACACGCGGCTTCAAGTCGAACATCCCGTGACCGAGCTCGTCTGGGGCGTTGACCTTCCGGTGCTGCAGCTTCAAGTCGCGCGCGGAGATGCGATCCCGGAAGACGTTCTCGGGCGCACGCCGCGCGGACACGCCATCGAGGCGCGCATCTATGCCGAAGACCCTTCGCGCGGACACCTGCCATCACCGGGAACAATCACGGATTTCTCCTTTTCGCCCTCGACAAACGTCCGCATCGACGCGGGCTGCGAGACGGGAAGCAAAGTTCCGATATTCTACGATGCGATGCTCGCCAAAGTCATTGCATGGGGAATGAGCCGCGCGGAAGCGCGCGTGAACCTTCGCGAGGCACTCTCACACTCCAACGTCTCGGGTGTCGCGTGGAACGGACCGTTTCTCGTCGATCTTCTTGAAGACAAGAAATTCATCGAGGGGCGCGTCCATACGGAATACATCGAGGAAGAGTACGCCGGATGGAAGGGGAAAAGCCGTACCGAACCGGCCCGCGCGGTTCGCGCGTCCGCGACAACCGATAACCCAACCGCTCTCTCGGCCCTTGAACTTTCTCCCTGGTTTTTTTTCGGCGACGGCAGCTCCAACGTAAAACTTTCTGCTTCCGCCGCGCGGGCGCATGCCCTCGACGCTCACGATATCCTCACCAACAGCGAGGAAGCCCTTCTCTCCGGACCGCTCATCGCGGAATATCCCGGAAAGGTTCTCAAAGTGAACGTAAGGGCCGGCGATCGCGTCAAGCAAGGCGAGGTCGTCGTCGTCTGTGAATCGATGAAAATGGAATTCGCGTACCCGGCGCCCGCCGACTCGGAAGTCAAAGCCGTGCACGTCAAGACCGGCGCGATCATTCCGGCGCGAGCGCTGCTCGTGGAGTGGTCGGTGCCGTGAAATTTCCGTCGGGTCTTAACGCTTTGTCTGAAAGAACGCTGAAAGAATCGTCCCGCACTCCTGGCGCTCCACGCACGTCATCTCGTACCGGTGATTGAGCTTGGGATTGTCATGCAAGCGAAGCCCTAGCGAAACAGCGCCCGCTTTGAGATCGGGCACACCGTAAAACACGCGCCGCACGCGCGCCTGCTGGAGCGCGGCGGCGCACATCGCGCACGGCTCAAGCGTCACGTAGACGTCGCAATCCTCAAGCCGCCATGAACCTGTTTTTTTAGTCGCACGCGCGATCGCCTCGAGTTCGGCATGGCCCAGCACCGACTGCTTCTCCTCGCGCACGTTGTGCCCGCGCGCGAGAATCTTTCCGTCGAGCACGATCACGGCGCCAACCGGCACCTCGTCTTTGGCGTGCGCGCGACGGGCCTCGCGAATCGCCTCCGTCATGAAATCACTTTTTCTTGTCATCATCGCCGGTCGCGCTCTTTGCCTGCGAAAGCCGTGCCTTCGTCGGCCGTCCCTGGTAATTCTGTTCGCGCTGAAGATATTCCTGCCAGTTGCGCTCACGCGTCGCCTGGGTATAGACGCGGCTGAGCTGCTGGAGCTTGCGCGTCGCTTGCTTGAGCGCAAGCGTCTCCTCTTTGCCGAGCACGTCGAACTTCACGCCGATGCCCTTCGGATGAGTCACGCGGCTCTCGGTCTTCCAAACCACGCATCCAGTGCACTTCATGTGCCGCTCGAACAGACTGAACTCCAGCGTCACGATTTCGTCATTCGCGAAATACGCGTGCGTCTTCACGAAGCATCCGCCGAGCGAGATGTCCATGATCTCGCCCTCCATCTCGCCACCGTCCTTTTTAATAAGACGCGCTTGCACGCTTAAACGATACCGCGGATCGCTTTCCCACCAGCGAATGCGCGGAAAAAAATATGGCACGCGCACCTCGCGCGCCACGAGATAGAGGAGAATACCCTGAAGCGCGATCATTCCGAAAAAACCGAGAACCTTATGCTCCGAATGCGAGTAAAACGTGAGGATCGACGCCGTCTCGTAAAGAACAAGCAGGTTCGAAAAAATAAACATGTACCAGCCGTACCAGTGGATTCGCAGCAAGCCGTTTCCGGCGAGCATCGCGATCGCGCCGATGAACCAGTAAAATGGATTGAGAAGAACCTTGAGAAAATCTTCCGGCCCCAGTCCCAGAAAAAAACCGGCATAAATGAGATAACTCACCGGCAACGAAATCCAGAGCTTCGCCAGCGAAGCCAAGGTGCGTGAGATGTGGGAATTCTGGGCCTTTAAGATGGGCTGCATCTGCGCTCGATTCTTATTTCAAAAATAACACGGTCGCGAAACCAAGTCGCCAAAACTCCCTGGAATCGGCTTGTTAAAGCTAGTTTACAATAAAATTTTAATCCCTTTAATATCCGTATCTTATTTATTTTTCTCGGGCACTGCCCAAGCATCCGAACAGAGCTATAATTAGGACGTAACGCGCCTCAGAGAGATCAGACGCGGTATCGAAATCAACGCATCAGGAGGTGCATCCATGACGGAATCAATCGCTCACGGCTTGCACGACGAAACCGTGCCGTCACATTTGCTTGAACTCACTTCAGACCACGAGAGGTCGCCTCCGGTCTGAGGCCTAACATCCAACAAACGAGGTAAAATGAAAAAACCGTTTGAAAAAAAGAATAGAGCTATTAAAGAACCGGGACGCGGATAACGCTTCCGGAACAGTTAAAGAAGAAACTACGCGACTCTTCAGTTTGCTCCCATGGCGCTAAGGGAGCCGAGGGTTCGCGGAGGCTAAAACCTTGAAGCCCGGACATCGCTCCTTGGAGGATGTTTCCGGGCTTCTTCTTTTCATTCGTCCGCGAGAACGGCCGCGAAGGCGTAGCCAAGCTTCGCGAAGCGCGCGGCGAACTCGGCGTCGAGGTACTCGTCCCACAAATCCTTCGTCGAATGGAGGCGCGGGTTCATCTCGCTGTCGGACGCCTCGAACGGAAAGACCGCGGGAAATCCGTAGCGATCCCACGACGCGTGGTCGCTGCACGCGTAGCCGCAGCTGTCGTGCCGGACCGGCCCGCCGACGTACAAGCCGTAGAGCTGCTCGGTCCAGGTCGTAAGCTCGGTGTTCACGTGATCGTCGATGAACGTGAGCGTTCTGGATTGGCCTGGATACGCCACCATATCGAGCTGAAAAACAGCGCGCACTTTCGCGTTCTCGCGCGAGTAGCGCTCGGCGATGGCGCGGCTGCCGAAAAGGCCGAGCTCCTCGGCGGCGTACCCGAAAATCCGCACTTCGGCTTTCGGGCGAAAGCCGCCGGCAAGCATCACGCGGTAAATCTCGGTAAGCGCCGAAATTCCCGAGCCGTCGTCGTCCACGCCCGGCGCGAGCGAGCCGTCCTTGTGATTGATGCTGTCAAGATGGCCTCCGAGAACCACGGCCGGCAACATCACGTCGCGGCCGGGAATCGTGATGCGTACGCTGTTCTGCCTGTACCCGCGCGGCGGATCGACGAGCTCCACGCGGATGTCGGTTCGGCCGGCATCGTCAGCCATCTTTTTCCACTGGGCCGCGAGCCATTTCGGCGCCTGCTCTCCTTCCGCGCTCGAAGCATGGCGCGTGGAAAAATTCCCCGAATACGCGCGCACGAAGGCTTCGATGTTCGCGGACTCGATTTGATCGAGCGCTCTGACGACGTCTTCACGACGGGCGGCTAAATCCGGAAAAGACGCTGGCGCCTTTCTTTTCAGCGCCGCTCTGGCGCGGGCGAGCGTCGAAACACTTTCGTCGGTCACGTCGATGAAACCTCCGCAGCGGCCCGTGTGCGCGTGAACGAGACGCGCGAGCTCATCCAAAACCCTTCGCTGCACGAGCATCTGGACCGGGGATTGGTTCGGCTCCCCCAGCGCATTCACTTCGTCCGGAAGACTGGCCTGAAACAGCTTCGCCAGAGCCGCTGAAGTTTCGATCAGCCGCAGTTCATTGAAGGCGGGCATAGCCGCAGCTGCGGAGAGGGTGACTGCAAACGCGGCACTCATGGCCGAAATTCGAGCGATGGATCGCACAGAATCCTCCTGTCCTTGGAAGTACGTCTGTTGACTTGGCTCAAGAGTATCCACGCCGAGAATAGAGCGCAAGCCGGGCCGCATTTCAGCCGTTTTGCCCGTAAATCCAAGCTGCGGGAGCAACGAGGAGGCGACCTGTGCAGGCCGCTGCGCGGCCACGCTCCGCTTGCTGGCTCGCAAGCTCGCTGGCGCAAGCTCGCTCATCCGCATCGCGATCAAAACGCGACACCTGTCGCGTTTTGATCGCGCTTGCGCTGGCAGTCTCGACTGGAATCGAACCAGTATCTACACCTTCGGAGGGTGTCATGTTATCCATTACACCACGAGACCGCGCGCTTGGAGCGCGAACCGCGTATCCGCTTCGGCTCATCCTTACCACGGCCGTCTTCCGCGTGCTAGCATGGTGGAATGACCGATCTCATCTGGACGTTGCCGCTTCTGCTTTTCGCTTCGGTGGTCATCGGCTGGGGCGCCGAGGTCGCGGCGGTGCACATTTCCGCCGGAATCGCGCTCGCGGTGCTGGCCTGGCTGCAGACCGCTCCGGAATTCGCGGTCGAGGCCGTCATCGCCTGGAGCCGCGACTCCAATCTCGTTCTCGCGAACCTGACGGGCAGCCTGCGCCTGCTCATGGGCCTTGGCTGGCCGATGATCTGCTTTATCCACTGGATTTCCTCTTCCGCCCGCCGCAAAACACATCCCGTTTCCACGAATACGATTCAGCTTCCAAGGCATTTCGCCGTCGAATCGGCCGGACTTGCCATCTCGGTCGCCTACTTCACGTTGATCTGGGCCAAAGGAACGTGGACGACGCTCGACGGCGCGCTCCTGATCGGGCTTTATATTTTCTATTTTTGGATGCTCAACAAACAGCGCCTGGCCGGAATCCACGCGCCCCAGGAAGACGAAGAGGACACGGGCGGACTGGTCCATAAAGTGCTCTCGCTTTCCAAACACAAACAGCTCCTCTGGGGCGGGGCTTTCTTCGTCGTCGGCGGCGTCGCGCTCATCACCTGCGCGCATCCTTTTCTGGAGGCTCTGAAAACCACGGCGACGGGTTTCGGGGTGAGCGAGTTCGTCTTCATTCAGTGGGTCGCGCCGATCGCTTCCGAATTCCCGGAAAAAGTCACCGCTTTCAATTGGGCCCGCAAGCCAGCGAAGGTTCCGATGGCGATCGCCAACATGCTCTCCTCGATCATCTGCCAGTGGACGTTGATGGCGGGGCTTGTGCCGATTATTTTCAGCATCAGCGCGGGGCACCCCGTGACGATCCGTTTCACCGAGTTTCAGGAACACGAGATCCTGCTCACGGTCGCGCAATCGGCGCTGGCGGTGCTGCTGCTCGCGGATTTGAAGATCAAGATGTACGAGGCGGCCGGTCTTTTTTTGCTCTGGTTGATTCAGTTTTTCTTGCCGTCGTCCAGGACCGCGCTGATTCCGATCTACTTCGCGTGGTTCGCCATCGAAGGCTTTCGGCTGATGCGAAAGCCCGCGCAGTGCGAGGCCTGGACCACTCTGTTCAGCGTGATTGCCGGGCGGCGCGCGTCTTCGAAATGAAGTGCTTCACCACGAAAAACAAGACGATCGCGAGAATCAGGCCGACGATCCCGTGCTGAACCTTTCTCGCGACCACAATGACGCGATGAACGTGATCGCCGAAGTAGAACACGACTCCGACCAAAAGCGGAACCGATAAGAGCGCAGCCAGGCCGTCGTAGAAAATAAACACGCGGAACGGCAGCTGAAACGTCCCCGCCGAAAAAAACATCGGCGCGCGAAGCCCCGGCATGAACCGCGCGGCGAAGATCACCTTGTTGCCCCATCTGAGCAGAAGCTCGCGCGTGCGGCCCATCCTCTCCGGATGGAGGAATTTCGCGAAGAGCTTTTTCTTCAAGAGCCGCACGCCGAAGTGCCGCCCGAGATAAAAGACGGTCACGTCACCGATGAGCACGCCGGCGAAACAAACGAGGATCGAGATCTTGAGGTCGACCAGACCGTAATAAGAAAGCAGCCCCATCGCGAAGAGCACGATGTCCTCGGGAATCGGCACGCCGAAGCCGCAGCCAAGCAGCACCAGAAAAGCGGCAAGATAAGGGATGGGACCCTGCAGATAAAGTAGGAATTCGACGAATCTATCCATGCACCCGGTTCTTTCTCAGGCAATATGCACGGATCGCGCGCGAAAGATCAAAAGAAAAAGATTTTCATGTCGCCCGAATCCTGATGGGCGGTTTCGGCGTACTTGCGCAGAAACTCGACAAAGAGCCGATACGTCTCGTAACTCCGCATCGTCTTGTCGACGGCGCAGCCGAAGCGCTCGTACGTGCGCCCCTCTTCGATGTATGGGCGCTGGTTTTGGATTTTCACGCCGATCGGAATGTAAGACTGTTCGCTGAAATAGATGCGAAAGACCATCTCATGGCCGACCTTCACCGCTCCGAGATTCTTGGAGCCGTGCGGAAGCTGAAAGCTCAAGCCGTCGGTGCTGAGATCGACGAGCTCAATGGCCTTGAGCCCTTCGCCTTCCGCCACACCGTAAGCGCCGAGCACGTGCCTGAAGAGCACGCGCTCGTATTTTCTGCGGCGTTCCTCGATTCGGGCCTTTCTGGCCTCGTCGAAGTTGATAACCTGACCATCCTTGGCGCCGTCTTTCATCTCATAGCTCCTTTTTTTACCGGACCCATGAGTCTCTTCGACAGCACCGGGCAAGAACTTTAAGGCTGAAAACAAACCCAGAGACATGGCCTGGATCATGTAGATGCGGCTATTTTAGGCAGGAACTTTTTGCCGTCCAAGCGCGCTCAAGTATCGGTGCATCGCCGTGGCCACGAGCCGCGCGGTCATGCCGCCAAGGTCGAGGGCGGGGGCGAGCTCGAAAAATCCGATCGTCGCGACGCCGCGATATTCTCCGCACACGGCGGCCATGCCCAGGAATTCCGACGCTGTAAACCCGTCCGCCTGCGGCGCCGAAACTCCGGGCGCGTGCGCCATCTGTACCGAATCCACGTCGAAGCTCACCACGACGCGCATTTTTTTGCGGATGAAGCCGGCAACAAGCCGCTCGAAATACGCGACCGCTCCGCCGCGCGCGGCTCGCGCTTCGTTGAGCATCACGACCTTGGCGCGCTTTTTTCGGATGTACTCGCCAAAACCCGCGTCGTTGCAGTGTTCCTGAATGCCGAACTCCACGAAATTCCGCGGACGCACCACGCCTGATTCGAGTGCTAGAAAAAACGGCGAGCCGCTGGTGATAAGGCCCCCCTCCGGCGGACGCACGTCAAGATGCGCGTCCACGTTGATCAGCGCGATTTTCGCGCCCAGCGCATCGAATGCGCCCGCGACGTGCGGATAGCCGTAATCGTGCCCCCCGCCGAGAACCAGCGGAGCGACGCCCGAACGCAACGCGTCCGCCACCGCCTCGCGCAGAGCCTGGTGGGCTTCCTCGATGGATAGCCCCGGAGCGACGTCGAAACCGCGCCCCAACCGCACGCGTCCGACGGCGCCATCCATGCCCAACATGAACTGCGAGAGCGCCCGCCGCGCGGCCGCAGGACCGCGATTGGCGCCGAGCCTTCCGCCGACGTTCAAAACGCCGCGATCGTCGGGGGCGCCGAGAAGCTCGACGGCCCGCCTTGCGCCAGCCCTTGCCGGCGCGGAGCGGCCCGGTGAATTCGGGGATTTTTCAGCCCAGCAGTCTTTGATCTTTTTCGGCATCGCTTCACGGATTATACTCTGGTTACAGTGGAAGAGAAATCCGCCGGCAAAACCGACAAAATCTGGTTCCTCTACGTCGTCGACGAGCACGAGGGGCCGTTCACGATTCCCGAGATCAAGCAGCGCCTGAAAAAAGGCGACGCCAAAGCCACGAGCTACGTCTGGCGCGCGGGATTGAAAAACTGGACCGTGATGCGGGACCTGCCCGAGTTCGGCATCGCAAACGGCGGCAAAGCCAAAGGCCCTCCGCCGGGCCCGATCACGGTCTTCGGCACCAAGGGCACGCCCGTCACAAAAACGATCAAGCCGTCGAAAGAGGGCCGGCCGGAGCTTGGCGCCCGCGCGCCGAAACGCTTCCCGCTTTTCAAAACGTTTTTCTGGCTTCTTCTTCTCGCCGGCCTTTATCAGGCCGTCGTGACCGGAACGCTCGATCCGGTTCTTGAAAAAGCGAACGTCAAAGAGAAGATTCACGCGCTGGGGCTTCCGAAGATCCCCGTTCCGGTCGAGCCTGTCCGCAAGTTCGCGCGGCCGTATGTCGTCAAAGTTCTGCCGATGCTCCCGAAACAGGCGCGCGCCCTTCTGACGCCCGTGGAGATCCCCGACGACATTTCGCCCAAAGACGCCGATGCGCTTCGCGAGGCCGCGTGGACGCCGATCGAGCAGGGCGCCCGCATCACGGTCGCCCTTCCGGTCGGGGCGGAATTCGACCCGGTCTTCGTGTTCGCCGGAAACACTCCTGACGGCACGAATCTGGATCTCCTCCTCAAAGGAAAATCGGGAGCACTCCTCAACGCGCGCGATTACGAGGCAAGAACGTCCGCGACGTTCAAGAATCACCTGGCCCGGTCGGCGAAGCTGCAACTTGCCGAAGGCAAACCTCTTCCGCGCGGCGAGTACACGCTGATCGCGTACGAATCCGACAACCAGCCCCCCGAGGTGAGCCTGGCGCTCGCGGCCACTCCGCGAAAAGCCACGCCCAGCCTCATTCCACAGGGAAAGTCGGCGTTTTCAGTCGATGTCTTCTTTCTCGGCGGAAAACGCGACGCGAGTTACGAGGAAAAACTCAAAGCCTGGAACGAGAAACTCCGCGCGCAGCTCGAGGCCGAGAGCGCGGAGCTGCGCGATCTTTCGGCAACGCTCGAAAACATGGCCAACGAAGGCGCGAGCAAGTTCTTCAAGCTGAGCAAGTCGTTTACCGGAAAAAATCCCAAGGCCGACAAAAAAATCACGGCGGAATGGAAAAAATACGCGCCGAAATACGAGGCGCTTTCGAATCAGATCCGGCAAAAAATCCTCGTGAAGGCCGACCGGCTCTTTCCGGCGGTTTATGACGAAGCTTCAAAAGCCTTCGAGCTGTCGCAAACCCTCCACAAGACCGAATCCGATTTTTTCGAGAAGAAAGTCACGATGGACCAGATTCGCGCTCAGGCCGCGGCGACTCTGGAGGCGCTGAATTTGCTCAAGAACATGGTCGAGGAGAAAGTGAAATGACGAACCCCAACGTCCAGGAACGGCGAAGATCCGAACGCAAACGAGTGATCGAGAACATGATGGTGTTCCTCACGATCCCGAAACTGGGGGCCGGAAAAATCTACTTAAAGGACGTCAGCGCGGAGGGACTCGGTTTTTTCATGGATGCATCCGCGGGAATCCGCGACGGGCACAGCTATGAAGGCCACTTTCACTTGAACGCGGCAGTAAAACTTCCCCTTAAATTCCGCGTCGTGCATACCGAAGATCGCACGGCCGGCTGCGAAATCACCGATCGCTCGAGCAAGGCCTACCAGGTTTACGTCAAATTCGTCGAACTGCTCGACGATCTCGTGGAGTTCTTGAACGGAGAAGAACCCGAGCGCCACTAATCGACGCTATTCCGCGTTTCTTCGATGACGTACGCGGGGCGCCCTTTGACCTCTTCGAAAATCCGCGAGACGTAAATACCGAGAAGAAGCTGTCCGAACGAGAGCGAGCCGCCCCAGAAACAAACGAAGAAGACGATCGTGGGCCAACCGAGAACATAATGATGTCCGTGAAAATAGCGGACGGCTTCAAACGCGATATAAGAGCCGCAGAAAAGGACGCTCAACATCGTGATCGCCGCGAGCGTCCACAGAAGCGGCTTGCTGCTGAAGTAGGTGATGCCCGTAAGGCCCAGCTTGAGCATTTTAACCGTGGAGTACTTCGAGACCCCCGCCTCGCGGGCGCCGGGCTCGTAGGGGATTTGCAGCGTGCTGAATCCCAACCAGGTGAATAGCCCCCGATTGAAGCGCTCGCGCTCGGGGAGCTTGAAATACGCTTCGAGAAACGGATGCGAGAATCCTCGAAAATCCGAACCGCCGCGCGGAAGTTTCACGGATCCCAAAAACGAGAACACGCGATAAAACAGACCGCTCGAAGTTCTCTTGAACCATCCCTCCCGCGGATCATCCTTACGCACCATCTGCGCGTGATGGATTCCGGCTTCGAGATGCCTCACGATTTCCGCGATAAGCCGCGGCGGATGCTGGAGATCGGAATCGAGCACGACGAAAAAATCGCCGCGAGCGCTCTTTTGGAATGCGTATTCAAGCCCGGCGTGGAGCGCCGACTGATGCCCGAAATTCCGCGAAAGTTTCAAGACCGCCATCGAGCGCGCCGCGCCCCGGGGGCGCGCCTCCACGAGCGCGCTTAACCGGGCGTAAGTCGCGTCGGTCGAGCCGTCGTCGACGAGAACGAGTTCCGCGCGATAACGCGCGTCGAGCTTCGACGCCTTGAGCGCGCGATCGACCTCGTCCACGAATCGCGGAACGCTTTCCTCTTCGTTGTAAGCCGGCGCGACCAGGAACAACGACTGCTTTCGGATGAGAAGCTCCTCGCTCATGCGCCTGTCATTCTACACTGAAAACCGCGTAAAAATCCCCTTCAAAGACCGCCTTGAGGTTCATCGAGGAGAGATCGTAAGGCTCGCAGCGGCTCGAATACACGATCCAGTCCCCCGCGCGCGGCGGCTCCTGGCGCGCGAAGAGCTGCAGCCGATACATCGTGCCGTTTTCACGCACGCCTTCGATCGCTTTGCCGTGCATGAGTTTGGCATTGGTCACCAGCGTCGCGGCCGGCTCGTCGCAGTTGGTCCAGAGCCGCCCGTGCGCGCCTGATTTGTACATCGCCATGACCTGGCTTACGCCGTCATGCTCGTGATTCAGCACGTAGCTGCGAAACGCCCCGCGCACCGTCTGTGCCGAAAGAACGGCCAGGCACGCAGCCACCGCAAACGTCCAGGCGCGCGACGGATGACGGAGAAGCGGCTCCAGCATCGACGCCACGGCGAGCGCCAGGAGCGGAACCGCCGGGATATGAAGATAGAGAAAGGTGTCCGTCACGCCCCATAGCGAGACGATGCCGCCGTAACCAAAAAATCCCGCGAGCCAGACCAACGTCATCAGAGTCACCCGCGCTTTGCGCGCGGCGAAAGCCGCGGCGACCAGAATCCAGAGCAGGTGGTAGTTGCGAAACGCGGCCCATGGCAGAGCGGTGAACGAGCGCATTGAAATCGAGCTTCCGAAACCCGAGCTATACCCGTGACGAAGCGACATCAACGCCACGATCCACGCTCCGCCGAGAAGCAGGGCCGCGCCCGCCCCGAACGCGCGCGTTTTTCCGGGCATGCGAAGCCAAGCCAGCCCCGCGATCACCATGAAATACGCGACGAATGGCTCTTTCGTAAGAGCCGCGAGCGCCACCAGAAAAAGCGCCGCCGTGAGTCTCCGCGGCGTCATCGCGGCTCCGCCAAGAGCGATCGCGACGGCGAGAAACCCGTAAACGCAGCCGTGAATTTCGGAAATGCTCAAGAGATCGAGCCCGTCGCGAAAACAAAACGCGCAAAACCACAAGACCGCCGCGAAATAAGCGGCCGCTCGGGCGGCAAAAGCGCGAAAGCCGATGCCGCGCACGAAAACCACGACCAGAACCGCGACGACCACGAAACGCCACGCCCGGTGCGCCAACACGTCGGGCGGAAGCCACGCGAACGCGGCGTACTTCGCCGTCGCGCCGAGAGGATAGAACCGGCCGATCGTGAAATACTCCTCGGCTACGCGAACGAGCCCGCGCGGCGATGCATCCATCGACGCGCGGCCCGCGATGAACGACACCTCGTCCATCATGTTCCAGTGCCATTGAAGTAAAAGCGCATAGGCGACGTAAAAAAAGCAAAGTCCGGCGAAAAATCCGAACGCCAAGGCGGTGGGCTCCGCACGGTCGCCTAGCTGTCTCGGTTCTTCGCTCACGATGCCTTCCCCGCGCACGCCATACAGCGGTTAAAAGCGCCTTTCTGGAACATGAAAATAATTGTAGCATAGGGCGCGTCATGGAAAGCACGGCGTTCTCCAAACCGCTCAAGAGCCTCTCTGTCGTCATCCCCGCATACAACGAGCGGAACCGCATCCTCGTAACCCTGCGGAAGCTCCGAACGTACCTGGACGCGCACGCGAGCGAATACGAAGTCCTCGTTGTGGACGACGGCTCGAAAGATGACACCTCAACCGTTGTCGCCGGCGAGATCTCCGGTTGGTCGAACGCCAGGCTGATCACGCTTTCAAAGAACGTGGGCAAGGGCGGCGCGGTTCGAGCCGGCGTGCTGGCCGCCACCAAAGAGAACCTTTGCTTCATGGACGCGGACTGCTCAACGGACCTCGAGATGTTTCCCCGCATGTTCGCGCTGCTGAACGCGCAAACAAGCGTCATTATCGGCTCACGCGACGTCAAAGGCGCCGAAGTCGTCGTGCACCAGAATTTTCTACGTGAGTATTCGGCTAAATTCTTCAACCTCTGGATCCAGGCATGGCTTCTTCCCGGCGTTTGGGATACGCAGTGCGGGTTCAAAATGTTCCGCACGGACGTCGCCAGAAAAATCTTCGAACCGCTGATCGAACAACGATTCGCCTTTGACGTCGAGATCCTCTATCGCGCGCGAAAGCTCGGATGCTCGATCGTGGAGTGTCCCGTACGGTGGTCGAACGTGGCGGACAGCCGGGTCAGCCCCCTGCGTGACGGAATCGCAATGGCCTGGCAGGTCGTCAAGATCCGTTTCATGGCATGAAGATCCGCCACGCACCGCCATGGATCATCATCGCGGCGACATGGATTCTCCTGTTGTTCATGACCGCCTTCACGCAAGGCTGGTCCTGGCAGCTCTACGACGAGACATCCTGGATTGAATATTACCGCAAATTCAACGGCGACTTCCTTAAGTTCGCCAAATTCGACTTTCTCATGGATGGGCGATGGCGACCGCTGAGCGCGTTTTTCCCTTTCGTCAAATACGACCTTCTGGGTTTTGACGTGAGAGCGCTCAAGATAGCGCGAATATTGGAATTAGGGATCATTCTTACGTTACTGCACGCCGTACTAACGAAGACACTGCGCCTGCCGGGACTTGTAACGGCGTTTTTAGCCGGATTTTTTCTAAAGTCACCTCCCGTGCTCGAGCAGCTCAAGTACATGACCATCAGCGAGCTTTCAACGCTTCCCCTGCTTTTGGCGGTGTTTCTCTTTTCAGGATCGAGGAGGTGGATCGGTTATGCCGCGCTCTTCCTCGCCGCCTTGACCAAGGAACCGCTGGCGCTGCTGCTGCCGATTCCCGCCTTTCTCGAAAAGCGCTGGCGCGAAGCTGCGCTCGCCGGCCTGGTTTCCATCGCGTACGTGGCGGCGCTTTTCTCGATTCGCAACCGAATGCCGAATCTCACGAGCATTCCCTACTCGCTTTCGAACGTCTCGATGTCCGGCGCGAAAGAAATACTGAAGGGTTTTTTCCTGGATTACGCCCTGCTGATCCCATTCCTGGCATGCTCTTTCGATCGCAAAAAACCATTGTCCCAAAAGATGCCTTACCTTTTACTGGGAGGGCTTGCCGTTTCGTATGCTGTAATGGTGACTCCACGCACCTGGGGATACACTTACATTTACGTGCCGGTAACCCTTCTTCTCACGCTGACGGCGGCAGGAGTCGTAACGGAAAGGAAAGTCCGCTCGCCAATACTGGATTGGTTTCTCACGATTTGCCTCGTTCTTTTCTGCTCGCGCGCCGTTTGGAACTGGTCGAAAACCTGTTCCGGGTCTAGCGCCCGCGCGGAAATCATCGAGAATATCTCCGCCTATCCACGCTCCGGAACGGTCGCGTCGAACTGCCAAGTCGACGTGCATGGAATCGGCTGGATGGCAGGGAAAGCCGACGGGGTCTCGTGTATCGATCGTGGAATCTCGCCAAAAGCTTGCTGCGCTAACTCCGCGCTTCTCGCCATTGGAAAGGAATGTCTGAATTTCGACGAATTATCGAAAGCCGCGGCAACGGAGAAACTAAAAATCATCCATGAAAACAAGAGATGGAAACTTTTCTCGTGTTCGGAGTAACCTGCCCAAATGCTGGCCCACGCGTCGGATAAGACCTTTCTCGTCTTTCCCTGTTACAACCCGTGCGAATCGGAGTGGCGCGCGCTCGACGCGTTCATCGGGGAACTGAAGAGAAAAACCTCGTGCGCCTTCGAATTTCTGGTCGTCGACGACGGATCGCCTCGCTGGGTTCCGCCGGCGCCGGAGCTCCTGGCCCGCTTTCGGCTGCACCGGTTGCCGCGCAATCTCGGAAAGGGCGGCGCGCTCAAAGAAGCGGCGCACCTCACTCCTTCCGACGCGTCCGTCTTCGCCTTCGTCGATTTCGACCTGCCTTATTCCGTCGACGACGTGCTCGGCGTCTGTTCGGCCGTTCACGCCGGCGTCGACGTCTGCATCGGAGATCGCACGCTTTACGCGGTGAGCGGCGCGAATGTCTCTGATCGCGCGAGCCGCAAGCTCTCGCACAAGATTTTTCGTCTTTTCGTCCGAATGATCATCACCGGGGGAATTCCAGACACCCAGTGCGGCCTCAAGGCCTATTACGCCCCGGCGGCGCGACGGATCGCGGTCCGCGCGCGTCTCGCCGGCTTTCTCTTCGACATAGAGTGGATTTACATCGCGCTCCGGCACCGGCTTGCCGTGCGCTGCTGGCCGGTAAAGGTCGCGGAGGGGCACGAAAGCTCGCCGCTGCGATCGTTCGGACCGTGGAAGCTGCTCATGCAGCTCGTGAAACTCGTTAAGGGAATTCTTCGGCGTGACTATGACGATGAAGCTCTGTACGCCGTAGCCGAGGAGCGGCGCGCATCCGTCGCGCGCGCCCTGCTCACGCACGCTTCTTGATGCCGATGATGAAAATCTCGAAGCTCGCCTTGCGCGTGCTCTTCGGGCGCAGAATTTCGACGCGCTCGAACCGCGCGCGGACGGTCTTCAGATAATCCTCGAACGACCCGCTCTGAAACAATTTCACGACGAAATTTCCGCCTGGCTTTAGGCGCCGCTCGGCCACGTCCAACGCCCTCCGGCAAAGGTCGTAAGATCGCTGCTGATCGGTCACCCGGATGCCTGTCGTCTTCGGCGCCATGTCGCTCATCACGACGTCAAACGCGGCGATGCCCGCGTCAGCGGCGACTTTCGACACCGTCGCCTCGTCGAACGCATCGCCCTGCACGAACATCACGTTCGGAAGGGTGAGCGCCACTTTCTGCAGATCAATGCCGACGATGGCGCCTCCGGGCCCCACCGCCTTGCTCGCGTACTGCGACCACGAACCG
This sequence comes from Deltaproteobacteria bacterium, assembly GCA_016186905.1. Classification (GTDB taxonomy): domain Bacteria; phylum Bdellovibrionota; class UBA1018; order UBA1018; family UBA923; genus JACPKS01. The sequence continues at coordinate 4,182 of JACPKS010000054.1, read as the reverse complement.
GGCGCGCAGCCGAGGTCGAGAATCTTGTCGCCCTTCCGCAAAATACGAAAACGCCCGTCGATCTCTTCGAGTTTGAACACCGAGCGCGCCGCGAAGTCGCGCTCTTTGGCTTTCTTGAAATAAAAATCGCGGGGATTATACGCCATAATTCAGAAATATCACCGCGCCGCGCGACACGTGGCGCCAACAAGCAATACACCGCATCAGGCATCGAAGCAAAAGACTTCCTCGTTTTCTTTTGAATCCCACTGCGATAGAAAATCCACATGTCTTCGAACAAGCGGCTTCTCGTGACCGGCGGCGCCGGGTTCATCGGCTCTAATTTTGTCCGGTACGTGCTCACGACTCGGCCGAACGTATCGATCGTCAATCTCGACCTGCTCACCTATGCCGGAAATCTGCGAAACCTCGACGGAGTCGAAGAACAATTCGGCGACCGTTACCGCTTCGTCAAAGGCGACATCGGCGATGCGGCTCTCGTCACGAAACTGGTCTCCGAATGCGACGCCATCGTGCATTTCGCGGCTGAAAGCCACGTCGACCGCAGCATTCTCGACGCATCCGCGTTCATCGAGACCAACGTGCGCGGAACTTATGTCCTGCTCGGCGCCGCGCTCGCGGCCGGCGGCCGGCGCTTCATTCACGTCTCCACTGATGAGGTTTACGGGAGTCTTGCCGACTCCGATCCCGCGTTCACCGAGGAAACGCCGCTCCAGGCAAACTCGCCCTACTCCGCGTCGAAAGCCGCGAGCGACCTCATGGTGCGCGCCTTCGTTCACACGCACGGGCTTGATGCCGTGATCACGCGCTGTTCGAACAATTACGGCCCGTATCAATTCCCGGAAAAACTCATTCCCTTGATGATCACCAACGCCGTCGAAAATAAACCGCTTCCGGTTTACGGAACCGGCAAGAACGTGCGCGACTGGATTTTCGTCACTGATCACTGCGCGGGCGTGCTCAAAGCGCTCGAAGGCGGAAAAAAGGGCGAGGTCTACAACTTCGGCGGCGAATCCGAGCGCAAGAACATCGACGTCGTGCGCGCGATCCTCGCCGCCATGGGAAAACCGGACTCGCTCATCCGCTACGTCGAGGACCGCAAGGGCCACGACTGGCGTTACGCCATCGACTGCGCAAGAGCGCGTCGCGAGCTCGGCTGGATGCCTTCGGTCACGTTCGAGAAAGGCATCGAGAAAACCGTGAAGTGGTACCTCGAAAACCGCTCGTGGTGGACGGCATGAAAGGAATCATTCTTGCGGGCGGCACGGGCAGCCGCCTGTTTCCGCTCACCAAAGTCACGAACAAACACCTTCTTCCGATCGGGAAGAAGCCGATGATATTCTATCCGGTTGAAAAATTCGTCGAGGCCGGCATCAAGGAAATCCTCGTCGTCACGGGTGTCGAACACATGGGCGACGTCGTGAGCCTTCTCGGAAGCGGCAAGGATTTCGGCTGCCATTTCACGTACCGCGTGCAGGACGAGGCCGGCGGCATCGCGCAGGCACTCGGTTTGGCCGAGCACTTCGTCCACGGCGACCGCTGCGCCGTGATTCTCGGCGATAACATCTTTGAAGATTCCATCGCCTCTGAAGCGCGCGCCTTTCAGGAACAGCCATCCGGCGCGCGGATTCTGTTGAAAGAGGTTTCCGATCCGCAGCGTTTCGGCGTCGCGGAACTGCGCGGCGACAAAGTCGTCGGGATCGAGGAGAAACCCAAGAACCCGAAATCAAGCTGGGCGGTCACCGGAATTTATTTCTACGATGCGGAAGTCTTCAACGTCATCAAGACGCTTAAGCCGTCAGGGCGCGGAGAGCTCGAGATCACCGACGTCAATAACCACTACATCTCGAAACAGACGCTGACGTACGGCAAATTCAAAGGCTGGTGGAGCGACGCGGGAACGTTTGAATCGTTGGCGAGAGTGAATATGCTGCTCGAAAACTAAGTTCCGCATCCGGTATCTCCAATGAAAATTCCCAAGCTAAAAAATATTCGCCTTGTTTCAGGTGATTTCTTCGGCGGGCTCGCGGCGATGCTCGTGGCGCTGCCGTCGGCCATCGCGTTCGGCCTCGTCGTGTATGCCCCGCTGGGATCGGAGCTCGCTCCCCGCGGAGCGCTCACCGGAATCCTGGGCGCGATCGCGATCGGCATCGTCACCTCGTCCTTCAACGGCACGCCACGCCTCATCTCCGCTCCCTGCGCTCCCGCCGCCGCGGTGCTCGCGACACTCGTAACCACGATGCTCGCGGTTCCGGCGGGAATGTCGGCCCCGCTGCTGCCGGCTCAAGCCGTGCCCGCGGCGCTGATTTTCGTGACCCTTCTCTCGGGCCTTCTTCAGTTCGCCTTCGGCGCGGCTGGCGGCGGAAAATTCATCAAATACATTCCATACCCCGTCGTAGCGGGTTACTTGAGCGGCGTGGGAGTGCTCATCATCGTCGGGCAGCTTCCGAAATTCCTGGGCCTCGCGACGAAAACGGTCACGTTAGCTTCGCTTGCGTCGTCGAATCCCGTCGCGGTGAGCACGGGCGCGGTCTCGATCCTCGTCATGATCGTGGCCCCGCGCCTGACGCGCAAAATTCCCGCTCCGATTTTCGCGATCGCGGCGGGCGCGATAACCTACCTGATTTGGTCGCTTTCACGCCCTGAGCTGCTGCTGCTTCAAGGAAACCCTCTGCTGATCGGTCCGCTTCCCGGAGGGACTGGCACGGAAGGCGTCTCCATCGTCGGAAATTTTTTTCATGGCTTAAGCGAAATTTCGAACATGTCGATCGCAGCATTGCGCGCTTTGATCGCGGCGGCCGCCACACTTGCCGTCCTCTTGTCGATCGATACGCTCAAGACCTGCGTGGTCGTCGACGCGCTTACCCGCTCGCGCCACGACTCCAACCGCGAGCTCATCGGCCAGGGCCTGGGAAACGCCGCCGCCGCGCTGGCCGGCGGGATGCCGGGTGCCGGCACGATGGGCGCGACACTTGTCAACGTCAGCGGCGGAGGCCAGACGCGCGCCTCCGGTTTTCTCGCCGGATTTTTCTCGCTTGCGACGTTTCTCGTTCTTGGAAATCTGATCGCCTGGGTGCCGTTTTCGGCGCTGGCCGGAATCCTGCTCGTCGTCGGATTTCGGATGATCGACCGCCACAGCTTTCAGCTTCTGCGGCGGCGCTCGACGGTTTTCGACTTCGTGGTGATTCTCGCGGTCGTGCTGACCGCGGTGTTTCAGAGTCTCATCGCCGCTTCGGGCGTCGGGATCGCGCTCGCGATCCTGCTTTTTCTCAGGGAGCAAATCCGCGGTTCGGTCGTCCGTAGAAAACTTTTCGGCAGCCATGTGTTTTCGAAGAAAAAGCGGCTGCCCTCCGAAATCGAGACCCTCGAAAAATACGGCGGCGGAACCGTCGTCTTCCAGCTTCAAGGCGCTCTTTTCTTCGGCACCGCCGACCAGCTCTACACCGAGCTCGAGCCTCATCTGAAGCTGTGCCGTCACGTGATTCTCGACATGAAGCGCGTCCAGTCGGTCGACTTCACCGCGGCCCATCGCCTCGAGCAAATCGGCGACCGCATTTCCGAGCGCGAGGGCTACCTGGTTTTTTCAGATCTTCCCGCGAGCCTTCCGACGGGCCAGAACCTCAAAGACTACTTCGACGCCGTGGGCCTGATTCGCCCCAGACGCAACGTCAAAACTTTCATGGCCCTCGACGACGCGCTCGAATGGGCGGAGGACGAGATCCTGAAGCAGGAATCCCATCGCGCCACGGCCGAAGAGGAGCGCCTGTCGCTCGGTGAGATCGAGTTGTTTTCGGGCATTTCGGGCACGATGCTCGAAGCATTGAAACAAGCCGTGGAGATCCGCTCGCAGAAACCAAAGGAAAGGATTTTTTCGCAGGGAGAGCGCGGCGACGAGCTCTTTCTCATCCGCAAGGGGCTTGTGCGAATCCTGCTGCCGCTTGAGCACGATAAAAACCTGCACCTTGCCACGTTCGGCCAGGGCGATTTCTTCGGCGACATGTCATTTCTCGACAACGCCAGCCGGTCGGCCGACGCCGTCACCGAAACCGATGCCGATCTTTACGTCATCTCGAGAAAAAAATTCGACGCCCTCACCCTTCAATATCCCGATCTCGGAAAGGCCGTCTTCTTTCGGCTCGCCCACTGCCTTGCCGTGCGCCTGAGGCACGCCGACGCCGAACT
>JACPKS010000012.1 GCA_016186905.1 Deltaproteobacteria bacterium | reverse complement strand
TTTGTTTTCTCGACGATCGTCGCGTACCGGGGCGCGGAAGAAGCCGTAAAAAAGCTCAAGCCCGAGCTCGCTTTTTTGCTCAACGGACTTTTCTTCCCGGAACGCGCGCTACGCGTGGTTTTGGAGCGCGAGAATATCCCGTATACCACTTACGAACGAGGGAGAAGAAGAGACACCCTGATTTTCTCGAAAGGCGAGGCCGTCGTGGATCATAACCTCAATGCCGCGTGGAAAGATGCCGCCAAGATCGCGCTGACCTCCGCCGAAGAATCGCGGCTCGACCAGTATCTCGGCGTGCGCGAAACCGGAAAAGACTTCATCGACAACTTCTGGCCCGAGGTCGTGAAGGAAGAAAAGGCGCTCGTCGACGCATTGGGGCTCGATCTCGCAAAACCCGTTTTTTCGCTTTTCACGAACCTGACCTGGGATACGGCGGTTTTCGGCAAGAACAAGGCGTTTTCGAGCATGAAGGACTGGATCGCGCAGGCCATCCGCGTTTTTTCGGCAAGACCCGACCTGCAGCTTGTCATCCGCGTGCATCCGGCGGAAGTGCGCATCGAAAAGCAAGCGACACGGGAGCGCATCGCGGACTTCATCCGCGGAACATTTCCGAAGCTTCCCGCAAACATTAAAATCGTGAACTCGGACAGCCCCCTCAGCAGCTACACGCTGGCGAACCTCTCCAAAGCGATTCTCGTCTACACGACCACTCTCGGAATGGAACTGCCTGCGCGAACCGGCATCGCCTCGATCGTATCGGGAATCGTGCATTACTCCGGCAAAGGCTTCACGTTCGACGTCGAGATCGCGGTCGATCTCGAAAAGCACGTCGCGGCGCTGGCTTCGGAAGAACCGGGCGCGAAGGCCCGCCAAGCGCGCCGGGAACTTGCCCGGCGCTATCTCAATCTTTTCTATTTCAAGTACCACTATGACTTCTCGCCGGTGCTGACGGAGACGGGAAAGAACCGCTTCAAGCTCGCGCTTGCCGACACGCGCACGCTCGAACCAAGCAGTAATGAGGACCTGGATGAAGTCGTTCTGTCTTCGCTGGACCCCGCGGTCAAAGGATCGCTTGCCCATTTTCCGCGGCAACGACGAACATGACGAAAATCCGCAACGCCACGCTCGCCGATCTCCCGCAGGTGTCTTCTCTTCAACGGCGCCATGACCTTGAGGCGAAGCCGCAAGAAGAGTGGGAACGGTTCTGGCTGGGAAACCCGGCGCGCGGCGCGCTCCCGATCGGATGGGTGATCGCCGACGAGAGCCGAGGCGCCGGGAACGAGGTCGCGGGGTTCCTGGGAAACATCCCCCTTGAATATTATTTTCAGGGCACGAAACTTCTTGCCGCCGCGACCCACTCGCTCGTCGTCGAGGAAGCGTACCGGCAGCACGTCCTTCCTCTCGTCGCGCGATTCGTCGCCCAGCGGGAACCCGGCCTTCTTCTCAATACGACCGCGAACGCCGAAGCCGAGCGCATTTTTTCGGCGTTGAGATTTCGCCGCACGCCGGCTCCCGAATACGACGTCGCGCTTTACTGGATCACAGAGCCGCGCGGGTTCGCCGAAAGCGCGCTCCGCAAGCACGGCGTCGCCGCGCCCTTGGCGCGCTTCGCTGCAATTCCTGCATCGCTTGCGCCTGGCTTTCTTTTTTCGGCTTCCGCCAGGGCCGACTCGGCGGGATCTCGAATCGAGGTTTTATCCGGCTTCGCCTCGGATTTCGACGCGTTCTGGGCGCGGCTTTCGGCCCGGAGCCGCTTTCTTCTCGCGGCGAGGAACCCGGAGACCCTCGTTTGGCGATATGAGCGCGCGCGCGAAACGGGGCGCCTTAAAATTCTCGGCAGGCGGGACGCGGAAGGCCGCCTTGCGGCCTACGCCCTGCTCTACCGTGAAGACGTGCCAAAAACCGGGCTTAAACGCGTGAGACTTCTCGATTTTCAGGCGATGCCCGGCGAAAACGAGGCGCTCGAATCGCTTGTCGCGGCGGCGATCGTGATGTGCCGGGAAGAAGGCATTCACATGTTCGAGGCGATCGGCTTCGAGGGCGCAACGCGCGCCCGTCTAAAGGCCATGGGAGCACGTTCCAGACGCCTTCCCGCCTGGATGTTCTATTTCAAAGCAAGGGACGCGGAACTGGACAAAGCCCTTCAAAGCGAAGAAAATTGGAATCCTTCGTCCTACGATGGAGACGGTGGGCTTTGATGAACGGCGGAACTTACGCGCGAATTCTTGAAACGCTTTACGGCGCGATCGATCGCGTGAATCCCCAGCTTGAAAAATCGCGGCGCCTGCAAAAAGCCGAGAACACCCCTCTTTTGGGCGATGGCTCGAACCTCGACTCGATGGGCTTGATCAGTTTCACGGTGGAAGTCGAGCAGGCGATGCTCGATAAATTCGAAAAGACCGTGAACCTCGCCGAAATACTCGCGGAAAGCGACAACCCGGCCGAAAGCCCGCTTCGAAGCGTCGGCTCGCTTGCCGAATACCTTCGAACGCGGATCGAGATGACGTAACATGAAACCAGCGGGTAAAATTCTTCTTGTTTCCGACGTGAATCTGGAGCCGTTCGCGCGTCTGCTCACGAACGACGAAGTCGAACCGCAACGTTCGCAAAAAACAGAGCCGCGTCTCGAGGCGCGCGTCGCGGATTTCGGCCGGCTCCATCCGACGCTTCTTTCCGGAGCCAACCCTGACGGCTGCGAGCTTGCGCTGATCTGGTCGCACCCTGAAAACGCGGTACCCGAATTTCGGAAAGTTCTGGAATTTCTTCCCGCGGATCACGAACGCATCCTTGCCGAAACCAGGGAGTTCGCCGGCGCGATCGCGCGTTATGCGAGCGGTTTTAAGGCGGTGTTTGCGCTGCCCTGGATCGTTCCGGCCGCCAGCCGCGCCCTGGGTCTTCTGAATTTCCGAAAGGACGAAGGCCTCTCGTATCTTCTGGCCCGCATGAATCTCGAGCTCGCCGACCGCCTGAGCGGCCACGCGAACGTGCACGTTCTCGATTCGCCGGCGTGGTTCGCGCGCATCGGAGAAAAAGCGCACTCGCCGAAGCTCTGGTACCTGAGCAAGACCCCGTACTCCTCGGATCTTTTTCGCGAGGCGGCCGCCGAGGTGAGAGCCGCCGTGCGGGCCCTCGAGGGCGGCGCGCGAAAACTCGTCGTCGTCGACCTTGACGACACGCTCTGGGGCGGCGTCGTCGGCGATATCGGCTGGCAAGCCCTTCGCCTGGGCGGTCACGACTATCTCGGCGAGGCGTACGTCGATTTCCAGCTCGCGCTTAAAAACCTAAAAAACCGCGGAATTCTTCTCGCGGTCGTGAGCAAGAACGAAGAGGCCGTGGCGCTCGAAGCGATGCGGATGCATCCCGAGATGGTTCTCCGGCCAGAGGATTTCGCGGCTTGGCGGATCAATTGGCAGGACAAGGCGCGGAACATTGCCGATCTCGCCGCCGATCTCAACCTTGGTCTACAATCCGTCGTTTTCATCGACGAAAACCCCGTTGAGCGTTCGCGCGTGCGCGAAGCGCTGCCGGAAGTGTTCGTGCCCGAATGGCCTCAGGAAGCCACGCGGTTCAAATCGGCGCTCTCGGCGCTTGATTGTTTCGATAGTGCTACTCTCACAGACGAAGACCGCAAGCGCCACGAGCTTTATGCGAAGGAAAAAAACCGCGAGACGCTGCGGGCCGAGATCGGATCGATGGACGAATGGATCAAGAACCTTGGGATGACCGTGACCGTGGAGCGGCTTTCATCGGCGAACCTTCAGCGCGCGGCCCAGCTCTTGAACAAGACAAACCAGATGAACCTGTCGACGCGCCGGATGACCGACGCCGAGCTGATGAAATGGGCCGATCATCCGAACCGCGCGTTCTGGACGTTTCGCGTCTGCGACAAGTTCGGCGACTCAGGCCTGACGGGCCTTTTAAGCCTCGAGTGGGATACCGCCGGAAACGAGGCCAGAAACGAGGCCGAAATCCGCGACTACGTCTTAAGCTGCCGCGTGATGGGTCGCCGGGTCGAAGAATCGCTGCTCTACGTGGCGGTTCGCTTCGCATCAGGTCTTCGCGCCCGCGGCGGGAAACTCGGTCGCATCGTCGCGCGGCACGTCCCCACCGCGAAAAACAAACCCTGTCTCGAGTTTTTCAAGGCGAGCGGCTTTCAAGGCGACGCCGCGGGCACTGCTTTTTCGTGGGATCTTGAGCGCCCGTATCCGAAGCCCGACGGCCTGACGATCGCCGTCAGCGAATAAGTTTGCGGACCTGCTCTTTCATCCCCGCCAGGCACATCAGGTTGATGACGTTTCCGACGGCATTCAGCGGATCGAGCGCGAGCGCGTTGGCGAGCGCGCGCTTGGCTGAAACGTCGTCGCGCGCCTGGGTGAGCCAGTACTTGTAGCGCCTGAGCTCGATCTTCGCGAAGATTTTTCGTTCCATCCACCGCGGAACCGGACGAAGCGCGAGAATTTTTTTCAGAACCTCGACCAGGCGATCGAACTCGCCGATCCGGTTGGCCGAGATGTTCGCGCTGTGCAGGCGATAGTACGCGACGACGCCGTCGTGAAACGCGACCGGATACTTCGCCGCGATCCTGAGCCAGAGCTCGTAATCCTCAACCGCGCGGAATTTCGCGTCTTCGTCGAAGAGCCCGACGTCATCGAGCACTTTGCGCGGAACGAACACGGTCGGAATCGAAATGAAATTATAGAACAGCAGGTAATGATAGACTTCGCCCGCGCGCTTGAAACGGTAGGGGCTGGTGATACCCTTCCAGTCCTGGACGCTGAAATTGCGAGACAGCGCGTAAACGATTCCGGCGTCAGGATTGCGGCGGGCCATCTCGACCTGCAACTCGAGCTTCCTGGGAATCCACAGATCGTCGCTGTCGAGAAACGCCACGTACTTCCCCTGCGCGCGCCGGATCGCATGATTGCGCACGATCGCGGGGCGGCCGGCGTGAGGGCGCTTCACGTACTTCACGCGCGGGTCGGTGATTTCCGCCATGACGTCCTCGGTTCCGTCGGTCGAACCGTCGTCCGAAACCAGCACTTCGAAATCGCCGAACGTCTGGTTGAGCACCGAGCGAACCGTGTTCGCGATGTACGCCCGCCGGTTGTAGGTTGGAATGACGACTGAAACCAAAGGCGCGCTCATCGCGGCCTCCGATCGGCCCACATCCGAAAAAGCTCGCCGTTCGTCACGCGCTCGAAACAGGGTAAAACCGCGGCATGCGCCAAAACGCGATCGAGTTTTTTCCAATCGCCGCGCTCGGTGATTTCCCAGCTGTGAAAAAACAGATGGGCGATACCACCGTGCAGCCCCACATGCTCGAGCACCCGCATGAAGTGGCACTCCCAATCACGCTCGACACCGCAAAAACCGAGGTAATTGGCCGCGCCTTTCAAGTTGCCTTCAAAAAGAGCGTGCCGGAGCTGAACGTGCACGGGATGAGAGTAGGCGTGCGTGCTGAGCCCCCAATGAAACGGATCGCTCGGCCAGTCGCACCGGTTGTACATGCTGTTGCGGGCGCCGAGAAACCCCGCCTTTTTGACGAGCGCGGCGGTGGACGAGCGGAATTTTCCGCGCGGGTAACAAAACGATACGACCTCGCCGCCGATTACGTCTTCGAGCCATTTTTTTCCGTCGGAGATTTCGGCGAAAGCGGCGGCGTCTTTGAGCTGATTGAGCGGCACGTGGTTAAGCGTATGCCCGGCGACTTCAAACCCGTGCGCGATTTCGCGGATTCTTGCCGCGTCGATGACTTCGCGTTCGGGATTTTTCGCCGGGATGTAAAACGTGGCCTTGAGCCCGTGCTTGCCGAGAAGTTCGACGGCCTTGAGGTCATCCGGATGCCCGTCATCCACGCTGATCGTTAAATATCTTTCATTCACGACAAGACATTTCTACAATGCGTTAGATGCCCTCTCAAGCAAAAACCCTGTATTGGCGGCCCAACGCGGCTACACTTGCCCTCGCGGCGATCGCCTTGACGCTCCCGTGCGTGGTATTTTTCAGCAGGCACTTCGTCAAACTTCGGCTGGGCCCGTTTTACGCTCTCGAAGTGGTCGCGCTGCTTTGGGCGGTCGCGCTCATCACGCGCGGAAAAAGCGAGGTTCTCGGTTTCCTGAAATCCGCGCTCCGCGAACGCGGCGCGATCCCGAAGCTCGCCCTTTTCTTTTTCGCGATCGGAATGGCCCGTCTCGTCCTCGATTTGCCTTTCAGTCGCGACGTGGCGCTTTCGATGGCTCTGGTTCTTCAGCACTGCCTGGTTTTCGTTTACCCCTTGACGTGGATCCTGATCGGGCTCTGGACCGCAAGCCAGCGGGCTCAAATGCTTCCCTGCGCGGCGGCGGCGATGGTCGCGGTGAGCATTCCCTCTTATCTTTTTTTCTCGTATTCCGACCTCGCGACCGATCCTCTCATGACGGGCCTTGGAGCCAATTACGCGATCGGACCGCTCGCGGCCGCGCTCGCGGCCTGGCTTTTTGCGACGCGGAAGATTTCCACGGCGTACAGATTCGCGGGCGGCACGCTTGCGGCGATCGCGGCGTTTTTTCCGTACTGGAGGATGCTGCACACGCATATCCAACGCAGCAGTTTCGTTCTGCTGTTCGTGATGATCTTCGCGACGCCATGGCTCGTACTCAAAGGGCGCCGCCTGAAGGCTCTTTCGGTTTCATCGCTTCTGGTCGCGCTGTTCGCGGCGGGAACATTCGTCAGCCTCGGTTCGAACGTTTCCGATAGAGCTTTTGAAAGCCTGCGGCACTATGACGACCACTATCAACCCGAAAAAGACGAACCCGGAAAAGAGATCGCGGGTTTTCGTTTCAAGAGCCGTGCGTTCTGGTGGAAAACCGCGGTCGAAGACTGGAAGACCGCTCCCGTTTTCGGCGTGGGACTGCTTAAGAACGTTCCCAGCATGATCCTTCCAGGGGTTACGAACGACGGAAACTTCAAACACTACTCCGACCTGGCCTCGCTCGGCGGAAAACCGATCGCGGGTCCGCACAACTCTTATCTCGGCATCCTTGCGCGGTTCGGGCTCGTGGGCCTGGCGGCCTTCCTCGCGCTGGCTTTCGCCGCCACGCGCGCGATCGCGAAGTTCGCGCGCGAAACCGATTTCGATCGCGAGCGGCCGCTTGAATCGCTTCTCGAGCTATTGACGGTCTTGATCCCGGTCAACGGAATGCTCTATGCGTTCATGGGAATCGGCTTCGAGTCCCCGCACAACTCGGTGCTGCTTTGGTTTTTCGCGGGCGTGCTGCTCAAAAAATCGTATAAATAAACGGCGCGAGCACAGAGCCCTGCGAGAACACGATCAACATTCCCAGCAGCAGCATGATGACGATCACGGGCGCGAGCCAGAATTTCTTGCGCTCTTTCATGAAGGCCCAGAGGTCTTTCAGAAAATCCATTAAAACGGCCTTTCCATCGTCTTCGGGTCCTTGGGATGGCTTACCTGCCGAAAACTTCCGGCGCCCGACACCGCGCGCGCGCGATTGCCGCCGAGCAGTTTTTTCAAAAACCCGATCGGCACCACCACGATAAAGAAAAGAATCCCAAGGATCAAGCGCGAGTTGATCCAGCCGAGCGCCTCGCCTACGCGCATCCACACGCGATAGAGTGTTGCAAGCCGGGCCGGAGCCAAAATCGCGGCGGCGATCAACGGCAGCCCGAGCGCGAACGGCCAAACCGGAACAGCG
>JACPKS010000069.1 GCA_016186905.1 Deltaproteobacteria bacterium | reverse complement strand
GGATGAGCGTTTCGCTCTCGCGAAGTCTTTTCACGACTTCGGGGCCCGTGACCGCGACGATGCGGCGCACTCCGGCCGCGATGCCGCTTTCGTTGACGATCTTGAAGCTCTGGATCTCGGCGGTGTTGTGCACGTGCGTGCCGCCGCAAAATTCCACGGAGTCTTTGCCGACGCTGATCACGCGCACGCGCGCGCCGTACTTGTCGCCGAAGAACGCGATCGCGCCTTTTTTCATGGCGGCGTCTTTGTCCATTTCTTCGTGGCTCACGGGTTCTCCGGCGAGAATCCACTCGTTGATGAAATCCTCGATCTTTTCGATTTCAGCATCGGTAAGCGGTTTGGGATGAGTGAAGTCGAATCGCGTGAGCTCGGGTGTTACGATCGAACCCGCCTGTTTCACGTGCGGGCCGAGGAACTTTCTCAGGGCGTGGTGGAGCATGTGGGTCGCCGTGTGGGCGCCGGTCTTGAGCTGCCCAACGGCGTCTTGAACCGTGAGCACGATGACGTCGCCCGCCGGTTTTTGCACGTCAACGACGCGTGCGTGGAATTCGCCCGATTTGATCTCGCCGCGATCGCCGATCTGGCCGCCGGACTCCGCGTAGAAAGGCGTGACGTCGGTTACGATTTGAAACGAGCCGGTCGAGGATTTTTCGACGAGTTTTCCGTCCTCGGCGATCGCGAGAACTTTTCCGCCGGCGGATAGCGCTTCATAGCCTTTGAAAACGGACTTCAATCCTTTTTGGTGGAGCTTCTTATAAATCTCCCCGACCGCTTCCTCCCCCGAGCCCTTCCAGCTCTCGCGCGAGCGCTCGCGTTGGGCTTCGAGCGCTTTTTTAAAACCGGCTTCATCGACCTTGAATCCGTTTTCCCGCGCGATGACTTGCGTGAGGTCGAGCGGAAAGCCAAACGTGTCCGAAAGTTTAAAGGCGACTTCACCTGGTATTACCCGCTTCGGCGCGGGTTCGAGGCGGTTTGCGCGATCGACGATGTCGTCGAGGATTTTCATTCCCGATTCAAGCGTTGCGAGAAAGCGCTCTTCCTCAAGCTTGATCGTCGACTCGAGATACTCGCGCTTGCCTTTCAATTCGGGATACGCGTCGCCCATCAGCGAAATCAAACCGGGTGTGAGCTTGTGGAAAAACGGTTCGTGAAAGCCGAGATTGCGGCCGTGGCGGATAGCCCGGCGCATGATTCTTCGCAGAACGTAGCCGCGCCCTTCGTTCGACGGCAGCACGCCGTCGGTGATCAGAAAATTACTTGCGCGGCAGTGGTCGGCGATCACGCGAAGCGAGACGTCGCTCTTCTTGTCTTTTCCGTACTTCACGCTTGCGAGCTCGCCGATCGAGCCGATCAGATTCTGGAATAAATCGGTATCGTAGTTCGTGTCCACGCCTTGAATGACCGAGGCCGTGCGCTCAAGGCCCATCCCCGTGTCGATCGAAGGTTTCGGAAGCGGTGTCAGCGCGCCGTCTTTGGAGCGCTCGTACTGCATGAAGACGAGGTTCCAGATCTCCATGAAACGGTCGCCGTCGGAACCCACCGTTTCGTTCGGATCGCCGTTTCCGTACTTCATGCCGCGATCGACGAAAATTTCCGAGCAGGGGCCGCACGGGCCCGTGTCGCCCATCGCCCAGAAGTTGTCTTTCTCTCCGAAGCGGAAGATTCTTTCGCGCGGAACGCCTTCCTGCTTCTCCCAAATCGCGGCGGCCTCGTCGTCGTCTTTGTAAACGGTGACGTAGAGGATATTTTTGTCGATGCCGAGGGTTTTCGTGACGAACTCCCAAGCGAAGTGGATGGCATCCTTCTTGAAGTAATCGCCGAACGAGAAATTTCCGAGCATCTCGAAGAACGTGTGATGGCGCGCGGTGTAACCGACGTTTTCGAGGTCGTTGTGCTTGCCGCCTGCTCTCACGCATTTTTGCGAGGTCGCCGCGCGTGTGTACGGGCGGGGATCGGCTCCGAGAAAGACGTCTTTGAACTGCACCATTCCGGCGTTCGTGAAGAGCAGCGTGGGATCGTTTTGCGGAACAAGGCCCGACGACTCGACGGTCGTGTGGCCGTTTTTCTCGAAATATTTAAGAAACTCGGAGCGGATCTGCGCGGAGGTCTTCATGGAAAATCAAATATCGCATGAAATCGGGCGTGTTGATAGAGGGGCGGAGTTCGACGAAAGGGCTAACTCTTTCATTTCGCGTTCCGGAATAAAAAAAGGGACCTGGTTTGTCCAGGCCCCCTTTATTTTCGTGTGTGCTTCCGCGAAGCGAAACACCGCTTGCGCTAATGCTTGGCCTTTGCGGGAGCATTCAGCGCGGCGGATTCCTTGGCCTTGGCAAACGCTTCCTTTGCGGCGTCTTTGGCGGCGTTGCTCGCGGCAGTGCCGTTGTTAGCGCCATTGTTGCCGTTAGCTTTAGCGTCCGCGCCGTTCGCGCCGGCCTTGAGCATCCCGGCCTTCTCGAGCACGAGGTTGCGGATCTTCGCGGTGAGCTCGGTCCGTTCCTTGAGGTACTGGCGCGCGTTCTCGCGGCCCTGCCCCAGGCGATCGCCGCCGAAGGTGTACCACGTTCCGCTCTTCTCGATGATGTTCTTCTCGCTTGCGAGATCAAGCAGGTCGCCTTCTCCCGAGATACCGTGGCCGTAGAGGATGTCGAACTCGACTTCCTTGAACGGGGGGGCGAGCTTGTTCTTGACGACCTTCACGCGCGTGCGGTTTCCGATCACGTCTTCGCCGTTCTTGAGCGCTGCGATACGGCGGATGTCGAGACGCACGGTCGAGTAGAACTTGAGCGCGTTGCCGCCGGTGGTGGTTTCGGGGTTTCCGAACATCACGCCGATTTTCATGCGGATCTGGTTGATAAAAATCACGGTCGTCTTGCTCTTGGAGATCGTGCCGGTGAGCTTGCGAAGCGCCTGGCTCATCAAGCGGGCCTGCAATCCCATGTGTGAATCGCCCATCTCGCCTTCGATTTCGGCGCGCGGAACGAGGGCGGCCACCGAGTCGATCACCAGCACGTCGACGGCGCCGCTTCTTACGAGCGTGTCGGCGATTTCGAGCGCCTGTTCACCGTTATCAGGCTGTGAAATGAGCAGGTCTTCCACCTTCACGCCGAGTTTTTTGGCGTAGGTCACGTCGAGCGCGTGCTCGGCGTCGATGAAGGCGGCGACTCCACCCTGTTTCTGGGCTTCGGCCACGGCATGCAGGGTAAGCGTCGTTTTGCCCGAGGATTCCGGTCCGAAGATCTCGATGACGCGTCCGCGGGCGAGTCCCCCCACGCCGAGCGCGATGTCGAGGCTGAGCGACCCGGTCGGGATGGCCGGAACGTCTTGGGTGAGGTGCGTTTGTCCCTCGCCAAGCTTCATGATCGAGCCTTTGCCGAATTGCTTCTCGATGGAACTCAGCGCCAGTTCGAGAGCCTTGGCTTTGGTCTGATTGGTTTCGTTGGAAACGTTGAAATTGCTCACGGGATGTCCTCCTCCAGATGTTGATGGCTTTGTTTAGGTAATCTGATTCGATTCAAGAGATTCTGTCAAACATTCACTTCGCGCGAAAGCCTTCCCATCTGGATTGGTTTACGGCACGAGAAGTGGATCGGTTCGCAGACCATCCGCGAAGATCGGTTGGGGCTAGAGCAAGATCGAAGCCAGGTGAGTTTATTTCTGGATTTTACAGGTGGGAATGCCGCGAATGACGCTGTTCAGGGCTCTGGCACATTTTATTTTGCTCTTGAATCGACGCGTAGAACTCCATAGCAGTATTTCTGCTGCGCATCAAGCGCTTGAGGAAAAATGCTCAGCGATCGATCACAAACCAAGCCGCCGGCTTTTTAATCCCACCCGCTCCACCAGAGCGCGAGGAGGGGATCCGAGGGGACGTAGCCGGAATCCGTTTTCAGGACGAACCCGAGCGCCTCGAGCCGCTGGACCGACTTGCGAACGGAGGAGTGGCCCGGAAGGCCGTGCGTTCGCAGGAAGTCCAGCGAAGTGACGGGTTTTCGCGGATCCTGCGCGATGGCCCGGAAAACCTGCCGCTGCTGCTGCGTCAAAAGCGAGATAGCGTTCTCGAACGCGGTCCGCTCCTGCCGGAAAATGCTGCCGATGACGTCGGCGGCGGAAAAAGCATCCCAGTCCCTCTTTTCCGCGAAGAATTCCCAGCTCCAATAGCCGAGAAGCTGGACGTAATAAGGATGCCCATGACCGGCCCGCACCAGGGATGCGACGTATTCCGCCGGAGGCGGAGGCTTCAGGCGGCCAAGTTTTGACCTGAGATATTTTTCGGCCTCCGCCGGCGGGGCAAGACCGAGCTCGAGCAGAAGCGCGCTCTGGTAAAACGCGCGCTTCCGTTCAAAAAACATCTCTTTGAGAAGCGTCGGAAGACTTCCGGAATAGAAGACCGTCGTGTTCTCGAGTTTCTGGATCACGGAGCGGAGGTATTTCTCCGTTTTCCCGGATGGGTCGTATGAGGAGATTTCCTGGATCTCGTCGAAGATCAGGAGCTTCCGCTTCGGCTTGGAAACGGCGTCGTGCCAATTCAGCAGATCGTCCAGGTCCTGCAGCGTGATGGGATTCGATTCAAAGCGCGCCGAGAGCTCAGGCTCGCCTTGCGCGTTGATCAGAACCTTCGGGGCGAGCCTGGGGAGTCTTCTGCGCAAGGCGGCGAGCAGCTTGGAGAGCGGGGTTTTCTGGGAGCGGATGATCTCGCGGGCCGTGAGCGCCAGGAACTCGGGTAATGTCGGGCATTTGAACAGGTCCACCGTCACGACGCCGACCCCATGCCGACCCGTGAGCTCGGAAGCGACTTTGTCGAGCAGCGAGGTCTTCCCGAAGCGGCGCGGGGCGATGAGGAGGGTGTGCTCCCCGCTCAGCGCCCGGCGGCTCAAGGCATCGATCTCATGGAGTCTGTTGAAAAAAGCCTCGTTGCGGGCGACTCCCTTGATTCGGAAGGGGTTGGGGGCTGCTTCTGTCATGGCACCATTAGTATGACACCGATAGTGTCATGATGCAATAGCGCGAAAGACATGAAAGCGATCGAGCGCGCGGTCAAAGTGCAGCTGGGGTTTTGACCAGCGTCAAATTCCAGCTCAATGCCTGCGGAAGGCCGATCTTGATCGCGGGCGCGACCGCGAAGAAGGCGACCGGGTCTCCGAAATAGCCTAAGCCGTAGTGCCCCTGGATCGCGCGATAGACGAGTTCGATCTCATGCTTGCTGCGAAATATGCCGACCGTGTAATCGAGCCCGAAGATGAAACTGCGTTCGCTTCCCTGATAAAGCGCGATCAGGTCGCTCGCTTTTTTTCCGTCGAAGCCGCGAAAAGAAATTTTAAAAGAGAGGTCAGGCCGGATGTTCGAGTGCACGATTGCCGCCCAGAAACAGCCCAGCAGCTTCTTGTCTTTGAATGCGCCGATGCATTCGGCGCCGCGCACGAACGGAAAATCGCGGAACTGCTCAGTCTTCGAGAGACGGCGGAGCTTGTCGATAACAAGAGTCTTGTCTGAGTTGGCGTCAGTGTCGGCATAAGCCGGATACGAAGAAACCAGAAGCAACAGCACGAGAATGAACTTTTTCATGACAAACCCCCCTTTAGATCCAATGAAACTTCGCTGCGGCTGCCAGCAAGAGCATCGCGTACAATCCCGCCGCGACGTCGTCGAGCACGATATCCGCCCCGCGACGGAATGCATTCTGCGACGTTTTCGAGCCCAGGTCAAAACGCGATGCGGGGTAAGGCTTCACGACGTCCAAAATGCGGAAGAGCACGAATGCCGCGGCCATCGGAACGATCTCGGCGGGGATGAGCAGCGTCGACCAGAGCATTCCCGCCACCTCATCCACGACAATATACTGAGGATCGTGGGCGCCGCCAGCGGCCTGGTCATCGGCTGACGCGAGGACGGCGATGGCCGTCATTCCAAGGGCGAACGTGACGCGAAGCCAGAGATCGGCATGCGCGCTCATGAGCCAGCAGAGCGGTAACGCGCCGAGACTTCCGGCGGTGCCCGGCGCGAACGGCACGCGGCCGCAGCCGAACCACGTCACGATCACGCCCCGGATTCTTCGCGGAAAAATCAAACGCGGCGGCATCAAGATCGATCCAGTCGTTGCTCATCACTCCCGCAGCCGCTAGTCTTGAGGTGGGTGGTGAGAATCGAATGGCTCTGACGCCGGAGTTCCGCAAGAAGTACGAATTCGACTGGCAGATTCTCGATGTGATCATCGGCGGTAAGTCGGCGATCGACAATGCCAGCGGATTGTTCCTCAAGACTCCGGAAGACGCGGTTCATTTTCTCGAATGCTATGGGTTCGACCTTGAAAATCCAATCGAAAAAGCCGAGCTGTTCGGAAACTTCCAAGAATCGATCCAGTTCATCCGCCATTATTTCTTGAGGCCTGAAAATCCGGAGGGGCTCGATCTCGAGATTCCGCGCAAGATCCTCGAAATCACCGACATCACGCAATTGCTGACGATGGCGAGTGCTGGCGGCGGCTCGGGAGCGGTCAGTCCCGCGGCGGCTGTTGTCGGCGCGGGCCATGCGGCTCCTGTCGTCGGCGGAGCAAGCCACGCGGCTCCCCAATTTGGCGCCGCAGGCCATGCGGCGCTATGGGCCTGTTCGGTCATCAAGCTCATGCACACGATCAATCACATGGACAAGGACCTCGGCGCGTACTACTTCACCGACGTCCAGAAGCAGATCCTCGATCGTTTCTACAAGTTCATCCACAGCGACGAGGCCAGTCACGTTTTTCTCGGCAAGGACGCGCGCGATCCGGATCGCGTCGATCTCGTGCTCTTTGAGAGCAAGCCGAAGAAGTCGCGCGACAGCGTGATTCTGAAACTCCTGCATAAACCCGAAAACGTCGCGGAAGATATCTTCGACCGCGTCGGCATCCGGTTCGTCACGAGAAATCGCCTCGACTCGCTTCGGGTCGTGAAGTTCCTGAAAGAGCGCTACGTGATCATGCCCGCGAATATCAAGCCCAGCCGCTCGCGCAATACGCTCATCGACGAGGCGCTCATCGCCGATGAGCTTCCGCGCCTGCTGGCACTTGTGGAAGAAGGCGGGATTTCGGCGTCCGAGCTGGATGCGCGTATCGCCGGGCTTTTCATGAAAAACGACATCCGTCTCGACGGCCCCGACAATCCGCACACGAGCAAGCATTACCGGTCGATACAGTTCACCGGACGACAGCTGATCAAATTCAAGAATCCTATTTATGACGAGCTTAAGGCGCTTAAAAAAGCGGTCAAAGGAAAGACCTGTCCCGACGAGATCGTCAAGATCGCCGACCGTCTCGATCTCGGAAACATCCAAAAAGAAACGCGCTTTTTCTATCCGTTTGAAGTTCAGATCTACGATGAGGCCAGCCACAAAGAGAACCTCGCCGGACGCAGCTCACACAGCAACTACAAGCGAAGCCAGATCCGTACGGCCATGAGGCGCGTGCTTGGGCCGCTGATGGGAACCGAGAGGGATGCGAAGGATCAGGGCTGAGGTCGTCGTGGTCGGCAGCGGGTGTGCCGCGATGCTCGCGGCGAGCCGGCTGTCGAATCTGGGCGTCGATCTCGCCATCGTCAATCCGGCCAGCGAATTCGGCGCGGGCGATTTAAGGGCCGGATCAGGCACGGGCCTTTGGAACGCGGCCTGTCGCGCGCTCGATCCCGGCCATCAGGGCGGAAAATACTCCGGCGCAGCCGGGGCGGCAGCCAAGTCAGCGGCCCGAGCCATTCCTAAAAAAACGCCGGCGCTTCCCGAAATTTACGATCGCGTGGTCGGGAGGCTTCGTGAAATTTTCCCCGCCTCGATCGAGAGAACCGGGCTTTCCAAGGGCGAGTGCTGGTCGATCCTGAGCAGCACTCCCGTTTATCGAAAAAAAACCGAGGAACTCGAGCGCGAGTTTTTTCGGTTCGAGAAGCACGCGTTCAGTTCGGGCCATTACCGCCTTGTCAACGCCGAGAGCGTGGGCGCGCTCGCGAAACGCTTCGGAATCGACCTCGCGGCCGTCGCGCAAGTGGACGGCGCGGTTCAGCGCACGTACGCGATCCACTGGGACGCGGTCGAGATGGCGTATCATCTGGCCGCGCACGTGTTTCGCAAATTTCCGGACCGATGTTTCGTCGGCGCGGAAATCGAGAGCCGCGCCGGCAAACGCCTGATCCTTGCCACGCCCGACGGCGAATCGGTCTTGGTCGAGGCCGATCGCGCGGTGCTCGTGCTGCTGACCGGTCAGATTCTCCCCGAGCTGCGGCACCTGATCGCCTCGTGCGACGAACAGTGGCTTCGCGGCGTTCGCAAACGCCGGCGCGAACGGCATTTCGCCTGGTTCGAAAAAGACAGGCGAACGGGTGTCGGCGATCGCGCGGCATCCGCGCCAGGGCTCGCGGGCGAAGCGGTCTGGCTCGAGCTGGGCTCGACGCACTATCTTTGGGGCGCCAGCCGCGGTTACGCAAGCTGGTCTTCGGGTCGAGGACCCGACGGTCTTGACCGCGTGGTCGACGAGGGATTGAGACTTCATCGCTTTCCCGCGCCGGCCTCGCGCTTCGTGCGCACTGAGCGCGAGTTTTGGATGGAGTGGGACTGGAAAGCGCCCACCTGGCGGAGAACCCGCCACGACACGTATTGGGGAACCGCGTTCGAGGGCGACCTCGCCGCGGTGCTGGAGCTGGTGTGGAATCTTCCGATCTGAAGGATGCGAAGGCAGTGCGTGAGTCGCAGGCGGCATCCGTCCGCACGCGCCTGTGCATCGTGGTGCTTGACGCGCCGGCGGGCCACGAGCGCCGACAGGTATGGACCTCGAGCGCCGAGGAGTTTCTGCGCCGGATATACAAGCTCGGCATCGATCTCATGATCATCGGCCCGCGGCCGACGCACAAAATCGGCGGACGCAGAACCGTGCGATTCATGGACCGGCACGAGGTGATCGGGATGAAAGAGCTCGAGGCGTCGCGCTCGCACAATCTCGAGTTTCGCGTGCTGGGAACGAAAACGCGTTCGTGGACTCGGCTGCGCGCCGAAGCTTGCGTGACGTGGGGGCCGCACGGCGTGTGGCCGTCATTCCACGACGGCTGGACTCAGCCCGGAACGCTGGCGCTCGACGCGTTCCTGCGCTGGATTCACGGCTACAAATCGCTTCCGGGCCGGGGAATCGCATTTCTGGGAAGCACGAACCAGGTCTTGCGAGCGGCGATCCGCGCGCTTCAGGCCGGAGCGGCGAATTGCTACGTCATCGAGCCAGGTGATCGACCGCTCTGCTGGCGCGCGCACCGCGACCGGTTCATCTCGCTTGGCGGAAGGCTTCTAATGGATCACTCCGTCGTGCGGGCCGAAGGCGAAGGTGTGCCGGGCCTTCGCAAGCTCTACCTTCGCAATCCGCGCGGCACGCTCATCCTCGACGTCGACACGCTGATCGTGGCGCCGATCAACGAGGATGCGCTCAATCGGCCCTCGCAATGGCGCAAGGGGCTTTTCTTCGTCAAGCGCCGCGCGCATTCCGTCGAACCGTTCCGCGACGAGGAGCGCTGGCTCGAGTCGCACGACTGGAACGAGCTTTACTGGAGAGTCGGGCGGTTTTTGGGCGCAATCGACCAGAAAAATGCGGAAGGCGCGATCAAGACGTTGCGGCTGGAACGCAAGGCGGCGCTGGCGTATCGCGAAAGCGCGGCTCAGGGCCGGTCTCTTCGCGAGTTGCGCTACAGCGGAAAAATCCTCGACCGGGAAACGCTAGCAGTCGTGCAGGCCTCGGTGTCGGTTCCAAAATCGTTTTCGCGGCCGAAGCCGGTCGCAAGCCTTGAATGTCTTGAAGACGTGCCGTGCCGCGCATGCGCGGATGCGTGCCCCGAATCGGCCATCGAGATCGCGCGCCTGATCGAGCAGCCTCGGCTTTTCGAAGACAAGTGCACGGGTTGCGGGGCGTGCGTCGCGGTCTGTCCAGCGGGTGCCGCGGTGATGGTGCGGGAAATTTCGGCACAAGGAAAAGCCCGGTACTATCTTCCGGACTCCGGCATCGGTACGTATCGTTCGGGGTTGGGCGTGCAGCTGCTGAATCGCCGGGGCGAGGCGCTTGGCGCGGGCAGGGTTTTGAGCGCGCAAACCTACGAAGACCTTCCTCACCGCGTGGTGCAGGTCGAAGCAAGCGACGTGCACGTGTGGGAAGGCCGCGGTTTTCGCGTTCCGCCGTCGACCGGAGCGGAAGATCCGCACTATCTTGCGCCGGTCGAGGAAATCGCTTCGCGGGGTTGGGTGTTGCTCAATGGCGTTCGGCGCATGTGCCGGCTGGGCGAGCCGGCTTCGATCGTGCTTTGGAAAGCGGGGTATCGCCGTTTCGAGGATGCGTTGTTCTGCTCGGACGGTAGCTGCCGGCTCTGCGAGATCGAAGTCGACGGGCGTCGAGTGCTTGCGTGCCAGACGCTCACGAAAGAGGGGCAGGACATCCGTTTCGCGCGGGCCACCGCGGCCGCGCAGAGCGCGCGCGAATCCAATCCGCTCTGCTACTGCCGCCAGATCGAGGCGCGCGAGATCATGGAGATGACGCTCGAGGGGATTCCCCAGAAAATGGTTTACGAGCGGACGGGTTTGGGCTCAGGCGCCTGTCACGGAAGATGGTGCGAGGAATCGTTTGAGTTCGCGTCGCGCGAAGAAAAATTACGTCCTGTCTTTCCTGGCTTCGAGCGATCGCCCTGGCGCGATGTCTGGGCCGAAGATATTTTCAGCGAAGATCCAGAGGCGCCCGCGCGGCAGGACCCTTTGAAGCCCCCGAGGCCGTAGCGTCCGCCGCGGTCGAGGGTTGCAAGCCGGCGAGAAAACGCTCGAGCACGACGTTGATGAGATCCGGGATGTCGATCTGCGGGCAATGACTTCCGTTTCGGATCGTCTCGAGCCGGCTCCCGGGAATCAGCTGGTGCATGACTTCCTGCGCTTCCCTCGGCGTAATGAGGTCGGCGTCGCCTGAAATCAGAAGTGTCGGCACGCCGATCCGGTGCAGCCACGCCGTGGCGTCGTATTTCTCGTAGTTTTTGAGCAGTTCCAGAAAAACGAGCATGTCGAGCTTCGAGAGCATGCGCACGTACGTTTCGATGTCTTCTGATTTGGCGAGGCTCGGATTGAATCCCAGATACCCGATCAGCCAGTGCGCCATCTTGTTGCTTCCCTGCGAGGCCCAGAGCAAGTTCGCGACCTTGGGCGCCAGGCGATATATGCCGTAAAGCATGGGATGCACGAACTGCGAAAGATTCGTTTTCAGGATCGACTCCAGCGGCGCGCGCGCGCAGCCGTTGGAAAGCACGAGCGCCCTTACCCGCCGCGGGGCCCTTCGGTAAAGTTCAAGCGCCACGCTCACGCCGATGGAATGGCCGAGTACGATGACGGGCTCGGTGATCTTGAGCTCCGCGAACAGCACTTCGTAGTCACGCGCCATATTTTCGATGGTGAGCGAGGAGATGTCGGACGGGATCGCCGAGTTGTGATGGCCGCGGTAATCGCACCAGATGACGGTGTGCGTTTTCTTGAAATGCTCGAGTTGGTACTGCCAGTGCATTTTCGAACAGACCAGGCCGTAGAGAAAAAGCATGGGCGGGCCGCTTCCCTCCACCGAGTAGAAGAGCTTCGTGCCGTCGAAGGTTTTAAAGAAGCCGTTTTGCATATCCATGGCGGATAATACCGCAGCGCGACTTCCATAACAAGTCCGCAAGATTTATTAACTTTTCCGGTGAGGAAGCTCATTAAATGACTAGTCAGTTGACTAGTCCATATATTTGAATAAGATTTTACCTATGAAGCGTTCCATGGGCGTGAGCGAAGCAAAAGCTCACTTTTTAGAATTGATCCGCAAGGTGGAAAAAGGGGAGCGGTTTGAGATCACTCGCGGCGGAAAGATCGTCGCGACGATCGCGCCCTCTGGAACGCTTCCTGCTATCGGATTTGCGACGATTGAGATTCTCGGCGATATTGTCGAGCCGATTGCTGCCGGATGGACGTCTGATCAGGAAAATCTCAAACCTGGGAAATCGAATGAAGATCCTACTCGATACTCACATCTTGATCTACACATCGACTAACATGCTTGGGCAGGCGCGTTCCGCTCTCGTCGATGATGCGCGCAATTCGGTTTACATCAGCGAAATCAGTCTTTGGGAAATTTCAAAGCTTACTGAGCTTGGCCGCATCGCGCCCGCCGAGAGTTTGCAGTCGTATTTGCGTAAGATTGAAAGCCACCCCCGCTATAAGGTTATTGGGCTTTCGTCGCACATACTCGCGGAAATCCCCGCGCTGTCGCAGAAGATGCACAAAGATCTAGCCGACCAAATTCTCGCCGCAACGGCTCTGAGTCTTGGCGCGAAGCTGATGACGGACGATGGGCGGCTCCGCGCGTTGGATTTTTTGGAGTGCCTTTAAACGCTGGGTTTCGGAACAAAAGAGGATGAAATGAAAAATAAATTCGCAGGAGCGTCGTTCGATAGCTTTCTTGCCGAGGAAGGTCTGGAGACTGAAGTCGCGGCGCGGATCGCGAAACGGATGTTCGTGCACGAACTAAAGAAGAGATTGATTCGGCAGAAGAAGAACAAGAACGCGATCCGAAAGGCATTGAGAAGCCCGGCGACGACGGAGCGGCTCTTCAGCGATCATGTCGGGATTTCGCTCGAAACGATGGCCAGAGCAGCCGCCGTGGTTGGCTGCGGCCTGGACATCCGGCTCGTTTCGAAATCCAAAAAAAAGGACGCGGCGTAGTTGTGCGTTCAAGCGTTATGGCGTCAACGTGACGCAAACGACATAGCCTGATTCGGTTTTCGTAACGGAATGGTCGACGGCCTTTGCTTTTGGACCTACGCCTACTGCAATACCTTCCGAAACAGCTGAAAACCCGTGTATCTGCTGCCAGATCGTGTAACGCAAATTCTGCGCGGCCTTCATGGGTGACTCTTCAGGCATCGAACACACAATCTCGGGTTGTATGTAACCTGTAGCTTGCTCCGATGATGCAGATTTTCGAGTTTGTTCCTTTGCGAAAGTGACGCCGGTCATCAGGCATAAGGAAAAAAGCATAGTGAATATTTTCATAAGGTCTCCTTATAATGAGGCTACCCCCCCCCGCTTTTCATCAATGGGTAAGTTGTGCCGTCAGGCTAAGCGGTACGTCTATTGCTGTGACTTCGGACGGAGGGAACAAATCGATGCCAGAACAGGTCCTTTCGCTAAGAGAGATCAGCAACAAAATTTTCGTGATCAGAGGACAGCGTGTGATGTTGGACAATGACCTCGCTGAACTTTACGAAGTTGAAACAAAATACTTAAACAGAGTGGTTAAACGGAATCTGGCTAGATTTCCATCCGAATTCATGTTTCAGCTTACATTTCACGAGGTTAAAAACTTGAGGTTCCAAATTGGCACCTCAAGTTCCGGCGAAAAATATGGGGGACGAAGATATCTGCCATACGCCTTCACCGAACATGGAGTTGCAATGCTTTCGTCGGTTCTTAGAAGTGAAAAAGCGGTTCAAGTGAATATTTCCATTATCAAAACGTTCGTAAAACTCAGAGAGATGATGGAGTCTAGCAAGGACTTGGCCAAGAAATTGAACCAATTGGAACAAAAATGTGACCGGCAATTCACGGTTGTCTTCGATGCGATTCGCGAAATTATGAATCCCACAATTTCAATCAAGCGGAGAAAAATCGGTTTTGCTCAGGATGAATAAATCCCGATCTCATTCTGAACTAAGCCGTCTCAAACCGCTTCTGCTGCAGATGCCCCGCGCGCTCCATGTAATCGCGCAGGCCGCGGTGCTCGGGCTTCACGAGGTCGGGATCGGTTTTGAGCAGATCGAACGCGGCGTCGCGGGCTTGAATGAGAAGCTCGCGGTCGCGGATGAGGTCGGCGAAGCGAAATCGCAATTCGCCGCTTTGCCGCGTGCCTAAGAATTCGCCTGGGCCGCGGATTTCGAGGTCAAGTTCGGCCAGGCGGAATCCGTCGCGCGTTTCTTCCATCGCTTTTAGCCGCTCATACGCGACATCCGAGGCCCAATCCGTCATGAGCAGGCAATACGAGCGTTCGGTGCCGCGGCCGATGCGGCCGCGCAGCTGATGCAGCTGCGAGAGCCCGAAACGTTCGGAATGTTCGATGAGCAGGATCGTGGCGTTTGGTACGTCCATGCCCACTTCCACGACGGTGGTCGAGACGATGGCTTTGATCTCGCCACGTTTGAACGCATCCATGACGGCTGATTTTTCGGCGGGCTTCATCCGTCCGTGCAGCAGTCCCACGCGAAATCCCGTGAGTGCTCCGCTGGCGAGCTCTTCCGCGCCCGAGACGGCGTTGGCGAGATCGATTTTTTCGGATTCCTCGACGAGGGGATAGATGACGTAGGCCTGACGGCCTTTCTTCAGTTCCGCCGCGATCCGGGTGAGCGCGGTCTCGCGCTGGGAATCGCGATAAATTTTCGTGAAAATTTCGGGCCGTCCTTTCGGAAGCTCGCGAATCGTCGTGACGTCGAGATCGCCGAACGCCGTTATCGCAAGCGTGCGCGGAATCGGCGTGGCGGTAAGCGAGAGCACGTGCGGATTGCGGCCCTTCGCGCGCAGGCGCATGCGCTGGTCCACGCCGAAGCGGTGCTGTTCGTCGATGATCGCGAATCCCAGTTCGCGAAACACGACCGGGTCTTCAAGCAGCGCGTGCGTGCCGATCAGAAGATGGATATCGCCCGCCGCGAGTCCACGCAGAATTCCCTCGCGCGCGGTTTTCGAGGTCGACCCGGTGAGGCTTGCCACGCGGATCGGAAGGCTCGCAAGTCCTGAAAGAAAATTCTCGGCATTCGCGCGGTGCTGCTCGACGAGAATTTCAGTCGGCGCGAGGAGCGCCGCTTGTCCGCCGGCGGCGATCACGGGGAGCGCGGCGCAAAAGGCGACCAGCGTCTTACCGCAGCCCACATCGCCTTGCAGAAGGCGATTCATGGGCTTATCCGACGCGAGATCCTCGAAGATTCTTCGAACCGCGGCGGTCTGCCCGCCGGTCAACTCGAACGGAAGCTTTTTTTGAATCTCCGCAAGCGGCGCTTCAGCGCCACCGCTGGAATAGGGTTTGGAAAGCTCGCGCCGCAAACTTAAGCGCCGGCGGCCCACAATCCACTCGAATCGAAACAGCTCGTCGAAAATCAGGCGTTTTTGCTCCGGCGTCTGGTACGCGCGCAACGCTTCGACCGAGGCTTCCGCGCGCGGAGCATGAAGGTTCATCACGGCCTCGCGAAGAGGTACCAGCTTGAACGTGCGGCGCACGTACTCGGGAAGTTCCTCGGTAAGGGCCGGCGCGCCGAGATCGACGGCCTGGCGGATGATTTTTCTCAAGAACTGCTGAGTCAGGCCTTCTGACCCGGAATAAATCGGAAAAATTCCGCCCGCCCGCGCGAGACCCTCTTCTTCGGCATCCCACTCGATGTCCGGGTGGATCATCTCGAGCTTCGCGCCGTAGGCCTGCACGTTTCCGAACGCGAGAAGCGACGGTTTCAGTTCAAACTTGGAATCGAAATACGCGCGATTGAAGTGGAACCACTTCATCGAAATCCGTCCGGTGCCGTCGTCGAGGACGGCTGCGAGAATTCCGCCGCGGCGTCCGCGAAGCGGAATGTAGCCGTGGCGCACGACCGTTCCTCGGATCAACGCCTGCTCGTCGCGTTTCAAGGAAGCGATCGCGCGGATTTTGGAGCGGTCCTGGTAGTCGCGGGGAAGGAAGAAGAGGGCGTCGCGGACGGTTCTGATATCTTTCGTCGCCAAGAGTTTGGACAATTTTGGCCCAACGCCCTTCAGATATTGGATGGGAGTGTCAAGATTCATAAAGAGTCTCTCGGCACTGACTTTACGCTCGCTGTCGCTCGCGTGTATTGCGCGCGTGTACTGCGTGTCACTCGTAACGCAGCTCAATGATGTCGTAACGGACGTTGCCTTTGGGGGCATTGACCACCACCTCGTCGCCTTCTTTTCTTCCGATCAAAGCGCGCGCGATGGGGGAGGTGACCGAGATCTTGTTTCTCTTCAAATCGGCTTCGTCCACCCCGACGATCTTGTATGTGGTTTCCTTGCCGCTGTCCTGCTCGGCGATTTTCACGGTTGCGCCGAAAACGACCTTGTCGCTCTTGATGGACGCGGGATTAATGACCTGGGCAAGGGCCAGCTTGCCGTTGATTTCCAGGATGCGGCCTTCGATGAAACTCTGGCGTTCTTTCGCGGCGGCGTAGTCGGCGTTTTCGGAAAGGTCGCCGTTGGAGCGGGCATCTTCGATCGCCTTGATGACCGTGGGGCGTGCGACGGTCTTCAGACGCTTCAACTCGTCTTCAAGAGCCGACTTTCCTTCGAGCGTCATTGGAATCGCTTCGTTTGCCATATTCGCCATAAGTCAAAACCCTATCATGGGCTTATGTCAATCCAACATACAAAAACCGGAATTTCACGGATTATTTTTTCCGAAACAAGGCCTCCGCCGCTGCTCTGGCCGCATCGGCGGGGTTTTTCCGGGGGCCTGTCTTTCCCTCCCGCGGCTTGAAGTAGTCGCAGAAATTCGCCTTTTCCTTGTCGACCACGCGGTCGGCGACGGGCTCGGTGCACTCGTTGTAGCGGGAGGGATCATAATAGGCACAGTTCAGGCAGCAGTGGGTCGGCGTCCGGCACCCTGGACAGCTGTCTTGCCTTCCAAAATCGGACTCGGCGCGCAATTCGCGTCCGCACTTAAAGCAGCCGGCCATTAGCGGGATTCTTCCTTCAGGGGCGCCAGTTTGAACGTATGCGTCTGCACCGTGTGGATGGCGCGGACGAACGCCCGGGCCGTCGTGATGAGCGTGCAGTACGGCGTTTTCTTCTCCAGCGCGGTTCTTCGGATCGCGAAGCTGTCCTCGATCGCCTTTTCGTCGCGAGCCGTGTTGATGACAAGCTGGTAGCAGCCTTCGGAGAGCTGTTTTACGCAGTCGATTTCGCCGTGTCCGGCTTTGGGCACCATCGTTGACGGAATCTTGTGCTGTTTCAAGAACGCGTGGGTGCCCACGGTCGCCTCAAGTTCGAAGCCCAGGGAGCGGAGCCGGTTTGCGATCTCGACAATCGCGCTTTTATCGGAGTCGGCGATCGAAATGAACGCTCGTCCCGACGTCGGAAGCCTGACCCCGGCTCCCAGGAGCGCTTTCGAATAGGCCGAGGAAAAATCCTCGGAACGGCCCATCGATTCGCCGGTCGATTTCATCTCGGGCCCGAGCAGCACGTCCACGCCGGGAAATTTGTGGAATGGAAAGACCGGCATTTTCACGTTGTAGGTGGCGAGTTCGGCGTCGAAATCTTTCGTGCAGCCCATCTCGGCCAAGTTCTTTCCGAGCATGATCTTCGTGGCGATCTTCGCGAGCGGCTTTCCCACGACTTTGCTCACGAACGGCACCGTTCGCGACGCGCGGGGATTCACTTCGAGAACGTAGATGTCTTCGTCTTTGACGGCGAACTGCACGTTCATGAGACCGCGCACGTTTAAGCGCATGGCGAGGATGCGCGTGTACTCGCGGACGCGCTCGACCGTCTCGGGTCCGAGCGTGAACGGCGGAAGGCTGCACGCGCTGTCGCCGGAGTGGATGCCGGCTTCCTCGATGTGCTCCATGATTCCGCCGATCAGAACCTGCTCGCCGTCGGAGATCGCGTCGACGTCGAGCTCGGTGGCTTCCGAAAGGTAGCGATCGATCAGGACGGGTTTCGATTCCGAGACTTCAAGCGCCTCTTCGATGTAGCGGACGAGATTGTCGCGGTGAAAAATCACGCGCATGCCGCGCCCGCCGAGTACGTAACTCGGACGCAGAAGCACGGGGTATCCCATCTCGTCGGCCGCCGCGATCGCGTCTTTGGCGTTCGTGGCCGTGCGGCTTTGCGGCTGCTTGAGGCCCATCGGCTCGAGCTCCCTGATGAGCGCGTCGAAGCGTTCGCGATCCTCGGCGATGTCGATGTTGTCGACCGTAGTTCCGAGGATCGGGATGCCCAGCTCGCCCAGCGCGTACGCGAGCTTGAGCGGCGTCTGGCCGCCGAACTGCACGATCGCGCCCTTGATGTTGGGCTCCGCGCGAAAAATTTCATAGACGTGTTCGGTGGTGAGCGGCTCGAAATAGAGCTTCGAGGAGATGTCGTAGTCGGTGCTCACGGTCTCCGGGTTGCAGTTGACCATGATGCTCTCGTAGCCTTCGTCCCGCGCGGCCATTGAAGCGTGGACGCAGCAGTAGTCGAACTCGATCCCCTGGCCGATGCGGTTCGGCCCGCCGCCGAAGATCATGACCGCGTTCTTGGCCGGCGCGGGTGCGGCGACCCCGCTGCAGTAGGTGCTGTAAAGGTAAGGGGTATGCGCCTCGAATTCGCCGGCGCACGTATCGACCAGCGCGAAGGAGGGCTTGATCCCGCGGCGGATGCGCTCGGCGCGAATGACCGGCTCGGGTTCGCCCGTAATGATCGAAAGATAGCGATCCGAAAAACCGGTCTGTTTGGCCACGAGAAACTCGCGCTCCGACCATTTGGCGACCGGTCCGGCGCTTTTGAAATGCGCTTCAAGCTCGAGAATCTCGCGGATCTGATTCAAGAACCACGGGTCGATGTGTGTCAGCTCGTGGATGCGTTCGATGTCCATTCCGCGGCGGATGGCGGTCGCGACGTACATGATGCGGTGGGGATGCGTTTTCTTGAGCATCGCCTCGAGCCCCGTGAGCGGAGTGGAGGGATCTTCGAATTCCGTGTGGCGAAACCAGAACCGCACGTTTTCCATGCTTGAAAGCGCCTTCAGAAGCGATTCCTTGAACGTCGCGCCGATCGCCATCGCTTCGCCCACGCTTTTCATCTGCGTGCCGAGCATCGCGGGTGTCGCGAGAAATTTCTCGAAGTCGAAGCGCGGAATTTTCGTGACCACGTAATCGATGCTGGGCTCGAAGCTCGCCGGCGTCGTGCCCGTGATTTCGTTCGTGAGCTCGTCGAGCGTGTAGCCGACCGCGAGTTTGGCGGCGACCTTGGCGATCGGAAAGCCAGTGGCCTTGCTCGCGAGCGCGGACGAGCGCGAAACGCGCGGATTCATTTCGATGACGACCGTGCGGC
Source organism: Deltaproteobacteria bacterium (assembly GCA_016186905.1). Classification (GTDB taxonomy): domain Bacteria; phylum Bdellovibrionota; class UBA1018; order UBA1018; family UBA923; genus JACPKS01. Next base: position 63,734 of record JACPKS010000069.1, on the reverse strand, counting down.
CCGCGTCGGGCCCGCGCGGTTTCACGGCGAACTGGATGTTCGAGCCGCCCGTATCGACGTTGATCGCCCGGATGATGCGTTTGGAATGATCGCGCAGAAGCTGGTACTGGCGGTCGGTGAGCGTCTGCGCGGGCGCGACCGTGATGCTGTCGCCCGTGTGGATGCCCATCGGATCGAAGTTTTCGATCGAGCAGACGATGATCACGTTGTCGGCGCGATCACGCACGACCTCAAGCTCGAATTCCTTCCAACCGATCAGGCTTTCCTCGACGAGCACGGAGCCCGTCGGGCTCAAGAAGAGGCCACGATCGAGAATGCGAAAAAAATCGGCCTCGGTTTCGGCAGCACCCCCGCCTTCGCCTCCGAGCGTGAAGCTCGGGCGCAGGATCATCGGAAGACCGATCTCGGCGAGTACCGCCCGGCCTTCCTCATGCGAACGCACGAGCAGGCTCTTGGGGACGTCGATGCCGAGCTCGATCATTTTCTTTTTAAAAAGCTCGCGGTCCTCGGCAAGTTTGATTGACTCGAGGCTCGCGCCCAGGAGGCGCACGCCGTATTTCGCCAGGATGCCTTTTTCCGCGAGCTCAACCGCGAGATTCAGCGCGGTCTGTCCGCCCATCGTCGGAAGAATCGCATCCGGTTTTTCCTTTTGCAGAATCATTTCCAGAAAATCGGTGTCGAGCGGCTCGATGTAAACCTGGTCGGCAAGCTCGGGGTCGGTCATGATCGTCGCGGGGTTGGAGTTGGCGAGAATCACGCGATAGCCCTCGTTTTTCAGCGCGCGCACGGCTTGGCTCCCCGAATAGTCGAACTCGCACGCCTGCCCGATCGTGATGGGGCCCGAACCGATAATGAGGATCGTGCGGATATTCTTGTCCTTGGGCATTCGCTCTCCGTTAAAACCGGTTCATTAAAACTGAAACGGCACGATCGTTTTGATCTGCCCGCCGTCTCCGGTCGAAAGCGGAGTAAATCCGACCTGGATTTTCTCCATTCCGCTGGCGGAATCATTATAGGTCTGCACCGCTTTTTCCAGGTTTTTCTCGTTATTGTGAATCACGTATTTCCCGAAGAAGTAGCTCCCGACAAGGACGCCCACGCCTCCTAAAAGGGCCACTCTGCGGATGTCGTGCTTTCCGACCGGATGATTTTCATCCAGTGCAGCCGCATAGATCGGCCCTCCGATCAGCGCGACAAGACCCAGCGTACCGAAGTAGGCGGGTACCCGGGTGGTTTTAAGGCCGGTCTGGTAGCTATTGAGAAGTGTTTCGCTATCCGCGTTCTTGCGCAGGACGGGCCGTAGGCCTTCTCCGTCGAGCTTTCGGCTGGAGTCGACAGGATAGGTGCGGCTGCGGTAGATATAGCTTCGAGCGCAGTTGCCTTCGGGTTTTAACAGGGTGTCCGCCGATGCGGTTAAGGCGCCGAAAGCGACGGCCAAAAAAAGAGTGACGAGGAAACAAAAACAGTGGTGAACGCGGTACGCGGCGAGGATTTGCTTTCGCATGATTCCGGCTCTGAAATTAACAGATCCGCGGCGGGGATGGCTACGTTTTTTGAAATTTTTGAGGCCCTCTTGCTGCGCTACAACCGGAAAGAGTTTCTCGCCTCGGATCCGATCCAGTTCGCGCACCGTTACCGCGATTCCGCCGATCGCGAGATCGCGGCTTTCCTCTCCGCGATGTTCGCGTACGGCTCGGTGGGATTGATCGGGCGCGCGCTTGAAGCCATCCTCGCTCCGATGGGTGAGTCTCCCTCGTGGTTTCTCGCGAAGTTTGACGGCAAGGCATCTCATTGGCCCGGGTTTTCTCACCGTTTTCACGACGAGCGGCACCTTAAGGCGCTTTTAAGCGCGATCCGCCGTGCGATCGCCGAGCACGGTTCGCTCGGCGGCTTGTTCCGCGATCAGGGCCGCGCGGGGCAGAGCAAGCGCTTCGTGGAAAACGTTCTTAACGGCACGGCCCGGTGGTTTTGGGACGAGTTCAAGCGCGAGTGCGCGCGCACGCGAGGGCCCGGCCAATCGGCATGGAGAGGCTTGCGGTTTTTCATCAATGCGCCGGAAGGCGGAAGCGCCTGCAAGCGCGGAGTGATGTTTCTGCGCTGGATGTCCCGGGCCGACGAGGTTGATCTCGGACTCTGGTCGGATTGGCTCTCTCCAAGGGAACTCATCATTCCCGTGGATACGCACATCGCGCGGCTTTCTCACTTTCTTCGCTTGCGGAGCGGAAAACTTGCGAAAGCGCCGAACTGGGCGATGGCGCTCGAGATCACCGACAGGCTTCGCGCGATAAGCCCCGACGATCCCGTGCGCTATGATTTCGCGCTCACGCGATTGGGGATCCTCGACGTCTGCCGGCGCCGCTACGTCGAATCGATCTGCGAAACCTGCCCGGTCGAACCGGTTTGCTTTTTGGCGCGTGCCGGGATGCGCGGCAGGCTTTCCGCGCGCGCGAGGCGCGCATGAGGGTGCTCATCGACGCCCGCAGCATAGAAACGCGGTTATCGGGTGTCGGACGGCACGCGCTCAATCTTCTTCTGGGCTTGAGCCACGTCGATTCGGAACTTGAGTTCCACGTTCTGTATACCGACCCGAAGGCTCGAAAGGTCGTCAGCCGCGCGGGCGGCCAGCACCGCAACCGTTTTCAGTGGGTCCAATCCTCGCTTCGCGGCACGTCTTTTCTGGGTGCGGCGGGGCGCAGACTCGCGAATCTCGAAGTACCCTTGATCGCGCGTGCGCATCGCGCGCGGCTGTTTCACGATCTTGCGTGCACGGGCGCCTGGATTCCGAAGGTTCCGCGCATCTCCACGGTCCACGAGCTCGACGGGCTTTATTCGGGCGATGTCGAGTCTTATCGCGAGTCGATGCGCAAGAGGCTCAAGGGCGCCGCCTGCATCGTCGCCGTGAGCCGCGCGGTCGCCGGTGACATCGAGTCGCGCCTGCATTTTTCGATGTCGAAGATCCGCGTCATCGCCAACGCCATCGATCCTTGGTACGTGGAGCGCGCGTCCGTCGAGGAAATCCGAGCCATGCGCGAGCGTTTCAAAATCCCGGGCCGTTATTTTCTCTGCGTGACTTCCGAGTCGCGGGTGAGCAAGAACAGCGGTCTCGTCACCGCGCTCGCCAAAGAGCGTGGAAAGCGCGCGCTCGGCCAGGCGTCGATCCAGCCCGACAAATTCATCTTTACTCTCCCTTCCGAAGGCCGCGATGCCGGTCCCAATGCCGTTTTTCTCGATGTTGTCGACGACGTCTGGCTGAGGCCTCTGTACGCCGAGAGCACGGCGGTCATCGTCCCGTCCGCTTACGAAGGGTTCAGTCTTCCGCCGATCGAGGCACTCGCGTCGGGAAGCGTGCCGGTCGTTTCTTCGATCCCGGCGCACCGTGAGCTTCTCTCGGGGGTTTTGCCGGAAGAGCTTTTCTTCGAGCCTTCGAGCGTGCAGTCGCTTGAGAAGGCGTTGCAGTGCGTTCTGGACGGCGGTCAGCCGCTGCGGATGGCGATGGTTGAAAAATTTCGCGCGTTGAGGGATCGTTACTCCTTCATCGAGATCGCGAAGAAAACGCACGCGCTTTATCGCGAAACGCTTCGAACTTAGGAACAAAGAGGGTACGGAAAAAATGGCTCACATTCTGATCACGGGTGGCGCGGGATTCATCGGATCGCATCTCTGCGGGAAATATCTCCTGCGAGGCGATCGAGTCACCGCGGTCGACAGCTTCCTGACGGGCTCCGAGGAAAACGTCGCGCGCTTTTCCGAAAACAAGAATTTCACGTTGATCCGTCACGACGTCTCGGAACCGTTTCCTGAAATCGACAAGACGGATTTCGTCCTGCATTTCGCCTGCCCGGCGAGTCCGGTGGATTTCACGCGCGTTCCGCTCGAAATTCTGCGCGTGGATTCGCTCGGCACGTTCAATGCGCTCGAGCTCGCTAAAAAAGACGGCGCGCGGTTTCTGCTCGCGAGCACGTCCGAAGTCTACGGCGATCCGCTCGTGCATCCTCAAACCGAAGACTACTGGGGAAACGTCAATCCCACGGGCTTGCGTTCCTGCTACGACGAAGCCAAACGCTTCGCCGAGGCGGCGACGATGGTGTATCTGCGCAAATACGAGGTGAATACCGGCATCGTGCGCATCTTCAACACGTACGGTCCGCGGATGCGCCTCGACGATGGCCGAGTGGTGCCGAATTTCTGCGGACAAGCGCTGCGCAACGAGCCGCTCACGGTCTACGGCGACGGAAAACAAACGCGGTCTTTCTGCTTCGTCGACGATCTCGTCGACGGGATCATGCGCCTCGTGGATTCAAACGAGCACGGCCCGGTCAACATCGGCAACCCCGACGAGCACACGATTCTGGATTTCGCGAAGTTCGTGGTGGAAGCGGTGCCGGGCACCAGGAGCCGCATTGAATTCGTGCCGCTCAAATTCACCGACGATCCCAAGCAGCGCCGCCCGGTCATCGCGCGCGCTCAGAAACTTCTGGGCTGGAACGGCCCGAAGGTGACGCTCAAAGAAGGGATCGCGAAGACCCTCGATTATTTCCGCGCGCGGCTTTGAGAAGACGATGAAGGTCGCCATCATCCACGACTGGCTGGTGAGTCAGCGCGGCGGCGAGAACGTCCTCGACGCGATCTGCGAAATGTTTCCGCGCGCCGATCTTTACACTCTGATCTACGTTCCGGGCCAGGTGTCGGGCAACATCGCGCGCCTGAACCGACACGTCTCGGTTTTACAGAAGCTTCCGTCCGCGCGCGAGCGCTACCGGCACCTGTTGCCGCTCATGCCGTGGGCGATCGAGCGCTTCGACATGTCTCCGTACGATCTGATCCTGAGTTCCTCGCATTGCGTGGCCAAGGGCGTGCGCAAGCGCGCTGACGCTTACCACATGAGCTACATCCACGCGCCGATGCGCTACATGTGGGACCGCTTCGACGAATACTTCGCGCCGGGGCGTTACAGCCCGCTTACGCGGATGGCCGCGCGCGCGCTGCGCCCGTGGTTGCGGAACTGGGACCTCCGCTCCGCCGGGCGCGTCGATCACTTTCTCGCGAACTCGAAGTTCATCGCCGCGCGGATCAAGGAATATTACGGCAGAGACGCCGACGTCGTTTACCCGTTCTGCGAAACCGAACAGTTCTCCGTATCGCGCAAGCCCGGCCGTTTCTATCTCATGGTGGCGGCACTCGTGCCCTACAAGCGCGTCGATCTCGCGATCGAGGCGTTCAACCGGATGAAAAAGCCGCTTCTCGTCGTGGGCGACGGGCCCGACCGCGCGCGGCTCGAAAAACTCGCGCGCCAGGAAGGGGCCGAAAATGTGGAATTTCTTTCCGGGATCAGGGGTTTGTCGCTTGCCGACATGTACGCCAAGTGCAAGGCGCTCGTTTTTCCGGGCATCGAGGATTTCGGGATCGTTCCGATCGAAGCGATGTCGGCCGGCGCGCCTGTCATCGCGTTCGGAAGCGGCGGGGCGCTTGAGACGGTGACTTCCGAAACAGGCGTGTTTTTCGACGAGGCGACCGTCGACGGATTGATCGCCGCCGTCCGGAAGTTCGAGGAAAAATCCGGGAAACAGGGTTTTGATTCGGAGGCCTGCCGCGCGCGCGGGCGTCAGTTCAATCGCGCGCGGTTCCAGCGCGAGTTCTGGGCGGCGCTCAAAGCGCACGTGCCCGCTAGAATCTGGTCATCCGCAGAAACTGCCGGTATCGCTCTTGGACTTGAGCCGGCGTCACCCGAAGCAGGTTCGATAGCCCGAAATCCTCGACCGTAAAGCTCGCCATCACGCTTCCGAAAATCACCGCGCGTCTCAGAATCTCGTCGTCGCGGAACAGATCCGCGCCCGCGTCCTCGTGCGCGATGTATCCGATCATGCCTCCCGCGAACGTGTCTCCCGCGCCCGTCGGGTCTTTCACGGTCGCAAGGGGGAGCGCCGGGGCCGAGAAGATGCCGTGGTCGCTGAAAAGCAGCGCGCCGTATTCGCCGCGTTTGACGACTACGGCCTTGGGCCCTAAACCGCGGATCGCGGCCGCCGCGTCGATGACATTGTTTTTCTCGGACAGCAGGAATGCCTCGCCCTCGTTGATCGTGAGCAGGTCCACGAGCTCGAGCGTCTTCACCAGCGACGCTTTTTTTCCGGTGATCCAGAAATTCATCGTGTCGCACGCGACGAATTCGGGTTTGCGCGTCTGCGCGTGAACCGAACGCTGAAGATCCGGATCGATGTTCGCGAGAAACACGTACCGGCTGTCGCGGTACGCCTCAGGAAGTTTCGGGTTGAAATGCTCGAACACGTTCAAGAACGTGGAGAGCGTCTTCGCCTCGTTCAGGTCGCTGCCGTATTCGCCCACCCAGTGGAAGGTCTGTCCGGAGGCCGTTTCGAGACCCTTGAGGTCGATTCCCCGGCTGCGCAGCACTTCAAAATGGTCCTTCGGAAAGTCGCTGCCGACGATTCCCACGAGATTGATGTTGGTGAAGAGGCTCGCCGCGAGCGAAAAATAATTCGCCGAACCGCCGAGGATCCGATCGGCTTTGCCGGAGGGCGTGCGGATCGAATCGAAGGCGACGGATCCGACGGCCAGTACGGCGTTTTGTGGCGAGGTTTTCTTTTCAAAACTCGACATGGAAAGCAGGTTCCCACGTCAGTTCTCGATTTTCAATTCAGATCCTGCAGCTTTCCGGAGGAACCGCGTCCGGAAGTTCCGCGTTCACTTCGCCTTTGACCGTGAACAGCAGTTTTCCGTCCAGAAGGACGCGGCCCGAGAGAACGCCAGGCTCTGAAGGGAGACTTCGATAATAGTTCAACGCCTCCGCGACGGGATTTTGCATCTGAAACCCGTAGCCGCCGATATCGGTGAAATCGCGGTAGAGATGCCGGCCGCTTTCGGCGACGGCCCATGTGCCGCTCTCGCATTTTCTGGGGGTGAATGTGCCTTGACAAACGGTGCGGTAACAGGCGTCCACGAGCGGGCGCTCCGCTTCGGCGCCGCAGCGGCCGTATTTCGGGAAGGCCGCGGTACTTTGCTCGATCATGGCATAGGCCGTGAAGCCCGATTTCAATTCGGCGTTCGGCACGAGGGTAAGGGATGCGTCCGTAGGTTCACCCAAGGCACGCAGGGCTTCCGAGTCGGCGGCGCCTTCAGGCACGATCAGGAAGCGCATCGGCGCCCGGGCGACGTAGTTTCTCTTCGTTTCGAGGATCTTGCAGTTCATCTCCGGCCGGTCGTTCCAGTCGAAGCCGCCGGGTCCCGAACCGTTAAAATTCGAAGTGAATGAGGAATGCGCGTATTGAGTCAGAAGCGCGCCGTCCACGAAGCGGGCAAGCTTGAGCGATGAGTCCCGCGCGGCGAATTCCACGCGAAAGCGGCCCGCGGGGAATAAAACGGCGCTGCCATCCACGGCGACCGTCCTTGCCTTGGCGTCGAGCCCGCCGGCGCTCGAAACTTTGATCGGCGCGGGCGGGGTTTTGAGGTCCACGATGACGGATTTTTCTTCCTGCTCCGTATTGAGAGTGATCCGAAGAGAGGCGCTTTCACCCCAGGTGTTTTTCAGGCCGCACTGGTAGAGGTTCAGAATTTCCAAATTATAGATCTCTCCCGTTCCGTCGCTTTGGCGCTCGAGGACGTTGGTGACGACAGGTATAGAGTAAAGTGTTCCCGCCAGTCCTCTGGCGCGTACGGTGAGGCGATCTCCGTGAAGCTTGTCCATCGCGAGCGAGATCCTGAGAACGGCGGGGAGCGGGTCCGCCGGGATCACGAGCGGGTTTCTCGTTCTGTAGTTGGCGTGGAGCGAAGGGATAAGCTCGGAATGCGCGTATTCCGTTTCAGAAAACCTGGCTTGCGCCTGCGGCCGCGCAGCCGTTACGCCGGACTTGGAATCCGCCGCCGAAGCGCCGTCCGAAGTTCCTGAATTTTTCTTGAAGCCGCAGCCGCTGATCAGAAGCAGCAGGATCAGCGTAATACGGAATGCGTCGATCTGTTTTTTTGATTTCATGAGACCCCCTGGTTTTGGATGCATTGTTTGAAATCAGCGTGAAATGGCTTTGAGCGCCGATCCGATCAGCGCGCCCGTGAGCCCGAAAACGAGCATATTCATTCCCCGGCTTTCGTTATCGGGCGATAAAATCGCGCCACCCGTGGCTCCCGCCGCCCCGCCGATGATTCCCGCGAGAATAACGTCGCGGTGCCGGGATTCTAAAGGCGTTTCGACGTGGAGCGACGTCGTCCCAGCCGCGGACCTGTCAAAAACTCCCGCCGCGCCGGGCTGTGGAGCGAGGTTTGCAGCCGAGAGCCGCGGCCTGAGAAATTTTTTCTGAAACGGGAGCCAGTCCAGCGAATCGAATCCCGCCGTCTTTCCAAGGTAATGGATTCGCATGGTCGCTTCGTTTTCGTCGCTCGTTTCAATGAGGTTGGGCGAGCCGCCTGGCGCATCGCCGCCGCAGCGAAGGAGGACTTTTGCGTTTTCTCCGGCGCTGCCGGGCAAGACGTTTGCTTCGCGGGCGCTCTCCTCCATGTCGAGCTCGATCGTGCGGTCGTTGGACATTGTTTTCAGCTCGTCGAGAAATTTTCCGACGAGCGCCCGGCATTCCGGCCCTTTTTCCCCCTGCCAGAGCAGAGTCAGCTTTTCCGCGAAAGCCCGTGGCGCAAGACTGATCAAAAACAGCGGTACCGCAAGCGCGATTTTGAGCTTCATCCGTTCGTGAACCATGGCTTTCTCACCTCGACTTCCCATCCGCGACTCATCTTGAAATGACAGTTCAAAAAAAAGACCGTGATGCCCATCGCGACGGCGAGGAAAAATACGATTTCAAGGGCGACCTGTCCCTGCCGCGCTGAACGGGCGCAAAGCTTATCGTGTAGGTTTCGCCCGAAAGCGCGTTCGTTTCTGAATTCGGCGATGTTCTCGGACCAGGCGTTTCGCAGTGCCCATAGCTTTCGGTCCTGAGATCGCGCGAACGCACGCGAAGCTCTCCGGCATCGATCGCATTGAGCCAGCGCAGGGGTGCCGGCGCTCCCGCAAGACTTGCCTCCCAGTTCTCGGTTCTCTCGAAGTGAAGCAGGGGATCGGAGAATGGAAGAGGAATGCCGCAGTTCAAGGCACGCAGAAATGCCGCTTTTTCGAGCAGAATCTGGAGATCCTGGTAGCGGGCGATCGCATTCGCAATCGCCTGTGCAGTATGTTCCGTCGCTTCGCTCAAGAGAAATACGCCGCTCATTCCCGGCACCGCAAGGCTCGCCGCCTTTCCCGCCTTGACGAGCGCCATCGCGTGGATCATCCGGCGCAGCGTCTTGTTGGCGTTCGAGATCCGCGAAAGGGCCGAACAACGCGTGTCGAGGCCGGCATACAAGCAACGATCGAGCGAGCGCTGGCGTTCGAGCTGAGCCAGGCTGTGCGAACGAATCCATAGAATCACTCCGAAAATAGCGACAAGAGGGACCCAAAGGAGAGCGAACTGGACGAGGATCGAGCCCGCCCGGCGCGTGCCGGGAGCCGGACCTCCGAGTGTGCCGCGGCGCTGCCGGCAGTCACCGCGGCTTGTCCGAGCTCCCGGCTCGTGGTTTGGCGGATCGATATTCCCGGCTGCCGGGGAATTCGCTCCAGCGAGAGAGCTTTCCGTGCCGCGAAGAGGCTTAAGCTCCGCGCATAGGTCTGGTCGAGCAGCTGCTTTGCGGCCTGAAAAACCCAGAGCCAGGCCAAAAAACCGATCAGGCCGAAGATCGTCCACTCGAGAAGGGCCTGGCCCGATCGCCGTCTTCGTGTTTCGCGCGCGGGATTCACTCAGAAAATGCCTCCCGGAAGCCCGCGCGCTCTTCCGCGCGGCTGCGGAAGGCCCGTGCCGCCGTCATCTTCGCCGTCGTCGTTTCCGATGCGGTTGTGGACCTTCAACCCGACCTGAATGTTGTGATCGAAGCTTCCCGTGATTTGATTGAGCCGACGCTGCACCTTGCTTCCGAACAGGCGAACGGCTCCGATGCTCACGACCGCGACGAGCGCCGTGAGCGCGACATATTCAATGAGACTTTGCCCTTTCCGGGCGGGACGGTTTCTTTTCATGTTTCATCCTCCGAGCAGAGGCAATGCAAGCCCGTGCCAACGTGTTTTAAGCTTGGTTTCCTGGGAAGATCGGTTAAATATGTAAAAGCGATAAGGAATCCTGGCCTCCAATGGAAACCAAACACGAGCTTCTCGTATTCAATAAAAAAGAAGTCGGCATCATCCTGATGCTGCTGGGTTTGGTCGCCCTTTTTTCGTTTACCCTCGGGATCAAGCTCGGCAAGCGCCTCGGCGCCACGAAGCCCGTCGAACAGGCCGCGATCGCGGTGCCGCCGCTCACAGCCGCGAAGCCCAAGGCGGAACACGCAGCGGAACGCGCCGCGGAAGCGGCGAAGGAACCCGAGGAGTCCGCGTCCCCAGCCTTTGAGGAGGATGCCAATCTGGCGGCAGCAGCTGAAGAAAAAGCAGATGCGGCGCTTGAAAAGGAGATCGAAAACACTCATGCCGGCGCAGGCAAAGTTCTTTCAATGTCCCTTCCCGCGGAGAAATTAAACGCCGAGACGAAAAAAACTGAATCCCCGAAATCCGAAAAAAAAACCGAAAAAGCCGCCGCGGGAAAGTACACCCTGCAGATCGGCTCGTACCGCACGCTCAAAGAAGCCACCGAACAAGTCGGTGAATTGAAAAAGAAGGGCCTCGACGCGTTTTACGTCGAAGCGCAAATTCCCGGCAAGGGCACCTGGTATCGCGTGGGGGTAGGCGTGTTCGCGAACAAGGACATGGCCGAAAAAACGGCCGCGCGCTGGAAGACGGCCAGAGCGCTTCCGCCCCACATTGTCCAGAAGATCGACTCAGGAACCGCCGAATGAAGTCGCCCGTTTCGCGCGTGGAAAAACCCTGGGGCTACGAGCTTATTTTCGCGAAGACCGGCCAGTACGTGGGAAAAATCCTGCACATCAACAAGGGCCACCGGCTCTCGCTGCAATACCACCGCGAAAAAGAAGAGACGATTTTTCTCCACAGCGGAAAGATGACGCTCGTTTTCGAGGAAAACCCCGGAAAGCTCGTCGAGATCAGTCTCGCGGCGGGCGAGTGTCATCATATCGCGCCCGGCAAACGGCATCGCATGATCGCGGTCGAGGACTGCGACGTGTTCGAGGTTTCCACCCCGCAGCTCGACGACGTCGTGCGGCTCGAAGACCGCTATGGCCGCGTCGAGTGAGCGATCCGCCGGCGGCGAGCCGGCGAAATCCAATCTTCACGTTTTGATCATGGCCGGCGGTACCGGCACGCGGTTCTGGCCGAAGAGCCGTTCCACGCGCCCCAAACAGCTTTTGGCTCTTTGGGACGAGAAAACGCTGCTGCAGCACACGATCGACCGGTTCGCGCCGCTCGTGAAGCACGCGCGCGTCTGGATCGTGACGACGGAGTCGCTCGTCGAATTTTCGCGCAATGCGCTTGGAGGGGCATATTCGGAGGTGCGCGTTCTCGCCGAGCCTGAGGGCAAGAATACCGCGCCGTGTATTTTGTGGGGGATCACGGAGATCGCGAAGGTCGATCCCGAAGCGACGATCGCGGTGATGCCGGCCGACCATTACATCGGGGACGAGGACGCGTTCTTGGAGTCGGTGGGGACCGCCGTGACGGAGGCGCGTGAACGAGGCGGGCTCGTCACGCTTGGGATAAGGCCCGACCGGCCTGAAACAGGCTATGGATACATTGAAACGGATGGGGGGCACGCGCCAGAACACGCGCCAGAACACGCGCCAGGACACGCGCCAGGGCACGCGCCGCGAGGCGCGCCGACTAAAACTTCGACGACTGCGCAAATGGGAGCGATTCTGGTTAAACAATTTGTCGAAAAACCGGATCTCAGGACGGCCCTCCGATATATTGAATCGGGATCGTATTTATGGAACGCCGGGATGTTTATCTTTACCGCGCGCGCCGGGCTGAATGCGTTTGAGGCCTGCATGCCCGAGCTCACCGCGGTCTTCGCCCGGAATGCGCCCATCGACGTAAAAAAGACATACGCGGAAATTCGCCCCGAAGATGCGGTGAGCATCGACTACGGAGTGATGGAATCCGCGGCGTCGAAAGGAATTCGCGTCGCCGTCGTGCCGGCGAGCTGCGGATGGAATGACGTGGGGTCGTTCACGGCGCTTGAAGACATCAACCGTTCCGTTCAGGGCGAGGTCGTCACGCATGACTGCAACTCCAACGTCGTGCAAACCGATGCGGGATTCGTCGCACTGCTCGGCGTGAACGATCTCGTCGTCGTGCGCGACCGCGAGGTGGTGCTTGTGGCCGCCAAGGATCGGGCTCAAGACGTCAAAAAGCTCCTCGAAAAAGTGCGCGCGAAGTTTCCGTCGTCGGTGTGAGTTAACAAGATTCAGCATAGCGCCGCTATTAAATTTTGTCTTTGATGATTTCCTGAAGGGCCGTTTGCCAATGCATCGCCTTGGTTTTTCCAAATGTCTGATCGAGTGGATCCTGTGATAGAAGCAGTCGCTTGCCCTTTGAGTCAAGATCGGCGGCCAGGGTTTCAAGTGATTTAGCGTCTGATTCGTCGATTCTATTTTTTGATTTTATTTCAATAAAAAGTCTTGGTTTGCCCGGGCGTTCGATGATGAGATCCACTTCGACGTCGCTCGGAGTGCGGGCATAATAAAACCTCCAGTCGAGGCGATGGTATTCAGACACTTTATAGAGCTCCAGAATGAGCCAATGCTCAAAAGCCTCGCCATAGGCAGCGGTGCCGGCCTGCAGTGGAATCATCAGTGACTTGTCGAGCGCTCTTTTGATGCCGGTGTCAACGAGATAAAATTTCGATGCCTGTCTTTGTGATTTTCTTGCGGAGCGATGAAACGCGGGTAACGAAAAACCGATCAGAGTATCCTCAAGTATTTCGTAATAAGAGGCGATGGTCATATCATCGACGCCCACGTCTCTTGCGATCCTCGATCGATTGATGATTTTTCCATTCATTCGTGAAGCGATCATGAGAAACTTTCTGAACGGCTCGATTTTTCGTACCCACTGTTCTTGTTGAATTTCTTTTTCAAGATAGGTGAGCGCGTAAGCGCTGAGATACTCCCTGGAAAGGGCGTCATTCACATGCGAGTCAGGGGGCGACGCCAGGTACGCGTCAGGAAGCCCTCCCCACTCCAAAGCCCGCTGCAGATTGAATTGATCCTTGAGCTCAAGGCTGCTGAGTGGAAACAAATGGTAAACGCTGGCCCTGCCGGCGAGGAGATTCACGCCTTTCTGTTTGAGTTTTCTAGAGCTGGAGCCGGTAAGGATAAATTGCCGTTTTTTTCTCTGAATTTCCAAGTGAACCACGTCGAGCAGTTTCGGAAGTTTTTGCACTTCATCAACCACGACGATTTTTTTGAGGTTCTCAGGCGATGAAATGATTTGCTGAAAACGACCGGGGTTGAACAGCAGATCTTCGTATAGATCAGGGTCGAGTAAATCGAGATAAATGATTTCATTTTCCGAGTATTGATTTTGGAGCCATGTGCTTTTGCCCACGCCTCGAGGGCCAAACAAGAAATAGCTTCTGTTTTTTAGTGGCGATACATCTCTTCCGATCATATTCGTAATTTTACCGTATTTTTACGAGCATGGTCAGTAATAATAAAATCTCTTTAAGTACATGCGGTTACGCAGACAAACACCCGTTATTCACCAGCCATCAGGATGACGTCATTTGCGTGCGAGTCGAACGGAGCACATGCGTTCGGCTTGACAATAACTGAGTAGCCCGGTACTCGTGCGTGACATGTTTTACAGGTTTATCGCGCTTTTCATCACGATTTTCAGCATTACAACAGCGACATTTGCGTGTGAATCGTGTTCGGATTCTGTAAAATCCGGGCCCGAAACCTCTTGCTATAAAGATAATTCAAATACCGATAGTGCGCAGGTTAGTCCCTCAGTGGCAGTGGTTGCAAACCGGCATGGCGATCACTGCGGCCATCGGCAAGAATCAACATCACATCACGATTGCCATATGACCCACTGCTGCGATTACTTAATGCACTCGGCAAGCAATGGCGTTAGTTCATTGATGATTCAATCGTCTGTTCGCATACTCGTCACACCTCTTGTCGGCGTGTCTCTCTCTTCACAAAAAGAACCTCCCAGAGCGTAATCCGAAACTAGGCGGAAGTGCGTCCATTGAGTTAGGCACCACTCTTCACGTTTATTTTAAGCAACGAAATGGCTGGGCAGCAATTTGCGCCCTGCTATCTCAAGGAACCAGATGCAAAGAGTTTTAAGAACTTCATCGGTAATGGCATTAATAGGAGCGCAACTTGCTTCTGGGATCGGTTATGCCGATTCATCGCCACCGGAACAATGGACGCTTTCTCGAATCATTCGCAGAGCCAGCGAAAACTCCGCGGACCTTAAGTCCCTCGAAAAAGAGGTTCTTCGGGCTGACCATACGGCGGAGCAGGCCGGCAAATGGGATAACCCGGAAGTTTCGCTGGACGCGGGGCCAAAATCAATCAGCATTCTTATTGGAAACGTGTTCGATGCATCCATTCGACAGAACATTCCGCTGTTCGGCCAGAAAAGCATTGAAGCGGATATTGGACGCAACAATCGCAAGATTTTGGAAACCGATAAAAACATTCGCGCTGTATCGGTTAGACACCAAGCTGCCCGCCTCGCTTACCGATTGGCCGCCGTTCTTGAGCAGGTCAAGCATATCGGGCACCGTCGTGAAAAACTTCAAACCGTCGCTCAATATCTGACGACCCGTCCGTTCGCTTCCCCCTCGCAATTCGTCGAAAAAAACCTGATTCAAAACAGACTTCGTGAAATCGAAGAAAAGTTTCTCGCAATCACGGCCAGCAAGGAAAAGGTTTGGCATGAGCTGAATGTTTTCCTCAATCTCGACGCGGCAATCACTCCCGAAATGCCGTGGCTCACGAATCCCAAAGAACTGAATCGTGAAAAACTCTGGGATCAGGTGCGCAGCCGGAATCTCGAGCTTTTCCGCCAGAATCAGCTCATTGAAGCAGCGGAGCTTTCCATTGCGAAGGCCGGAAAGAAGGGCTACCCAGAAGTTCGTATCGGAGCCGGGTATTCAGAGCAAAACGTCGAGCTCGGCGAACGAAGCTATGTGGGAATTCTGGAGCTCTCATTGCCTATTGTTGACCGCGGCGGATACGCGAGGCAGGCGGCAGAGTCGCAAAAAGATGCCGAGACGTATCGTCTGGAGCAGAAGCGGCGAGAGCTTTTGGCACAGTTTGAACAAGCGTGGGCGGAACTCACGGAGAACAGAAAACGGATTGCGCTCTACCCCGTAAGTCTTGTGAACGAGCTGGAAAGCGCGATGTCTAAAGCTGAAATCAACTGGAAAAAAAGTCTCGTGCCGGTAACGGCGTTTCTTGAGCTTGAAAGTCAGGTGCACGAACAGGCGGTTCGGGTTTTCGACGCTCAAACGGCCTATGTCGAAGCATTAAGCCGGGTTTGGCTTTTGGCGGGGCTCGATTTTCAGCCGGAGGCTCAGTAAACATGCTTAATCAACTTGTGGAATCCGCATTAAAAAGTCGTCTATGGGTCTTCACCATATTCCTTGCGGTATGTGCCCTGGGCCTTTTAGCCACAAAGAACCTGCCGATTGACGCAGTACCTGACATCACCAATGTTCAAGTCGTCGTGAATACAAAAACAGGCGCGCTTGACCCGGGCAAAATCGAAAAGCTTGTCACTTATCCGATTGAAACCGAAATGGCGGGGATTCCGGGCGTAGAAGATATTCGATCTTTGTCAAAGTACGGGCTCTCGCAAATCGTCATCATATTCGAAGATCGTACGAATATTTACTTCGCAAGGCAGCTTGTCGCCGAGCGATTGCAGAATGTTCGCTCAAATCTGCCCGATGGGCTCTCGCCGCAACTTGCGCCGGTTACGACCGGTTTAGGCGAAGTTTTGATGTACGTCGTGGAGCCCAAAGCGGGGTCCGCGCTTGCCGCCAAACCGGAAAGAGAACGCCTTCTCTATCTCAAGGAAGTGCAAGAGTATGTGATCAAGCCGCAATTGAAAAAACTTTCAGGCGTCGCTGAAGTCGACACCAATGGCGGATTGACCAAACAGATTCATATCGACGTGTTTCCGGAGCGCCTTGAGCGGAACGGCCTTTCTTTGGAAAAGTTCATCTCAAAGATCGACTCTGTCGGAGAAAGCTTCGGCGGCGGTTACATTCAAAAGGAAGGCACGCAGATCATTATCCGCGCCACCGGACAAGTGGTCGGCCTGGAAACCATCAAGAATCTTCCGCTGGCGCTTAATGTCGGCGGACGGGCGATTCGAATCCGCGATGTCGCCGATGTCAGCGCGGAAGGCGCGTTGAGAGTGGGGGCCGCGACAACGGAAGGTGAAGAGACCGTTCTTGGCACGGTACTCATGCGTATCGGCGCCAATAGCCGTGAAGTGTCGCTAAGCGCTGAAAAGGTATTGCTTAACGAAATCAAGTTGCCGGACGGAGTCGCGGTTAGCGTCGTTTATTCGCGAAGCCATCTCGTGAACTCCACGATCCACACGATTCTAAAAAACTTGGCTGAAGGCGCAGCGCTCGTGGTTATCGTTCTTCTTCTGCTCCTCGGGAATTTACGCGCGGCCCTCATCGTTACGGTGGCTATTCCGGTCTCGATGCTCTTCGCGCTCAAGGGGATGGAAACCGGGGGAATCTCCGCAAACCTGATGAGTCTAGGCGCGATTGACTTTGGCCTCTTGGTCGACGGCGCCGTCGTTCTGATCGAAAACATCATCCGCCAATTCGAAGAACTTCGCGGCCGCAAAATCGACCGCAAGGAAAAATTTCAGATCGTGCTGAGTGCAAGCCGTGAAGTGATGAAACCGCTCGTGTTCGGGCTCTTCATCATCATGCTCGTCTATGTTCCGATTCTGTATCTCGAAGGTGTTGAGGGCAAGATGTTCAGGCCAATGGCCGCGACCGTTCTTCTGGCACTCGGGGCGAGTCTGTTTGTGGCGTTGTTTCTCATGCCCGCCCTTGCCTATCTTTTTATCCCGGATCGTATTGAGCATGGAAAAGAGCCTTGGCTATTCCGGCAAATTCATCGTCTCTACGAGCCTGCTCTTAAGTTCAGCTTAAGTCGCCGCTGGCTTGTGGGTGCGGTTATCGTGCTGCCTGCTCTTCTGGCGCTGCTTTTATTTTTCAGGCTCGGGTCAGACTTCGTGCCCCAACTTGATGAAGGCGATCTTCTCATCAATCTTACCCGTGAAACTCGGCAAGACATCGATACGTCTGTGCACTGGCAGAAGCGGGCGGAGAAAATCATTTCCAAATTCGAGGAAGTGGAGCGCGTTTTTTCGAGAATGGGGACTCCGGAAATAGCACTTGATCCGATGGGACCGCACCTTGCTGATACATTTGTCGTTTTAAAAAGGGACAAGAGCCAGTGGCCTCTTGTCGATGGCAAGCCCCGCACGAAAGAACAGCTCTTTGAGGCCATGAAGGAAGAACTCGAAAAAGATAATCCCAAACAAGAAATCTCATCCACTCAACCGATTGAGATGCGCCTTAACGAAATCCTTGAGGGTTCACGCGCGGACGTTTCCTTGCGCATCTTCGGCCCCGATCTCGACAAGCTTCTCGATTATTCGACGAAGGCTCAGGAAATTCTCTCTAGCGTCAAAGGCACTTCTTCGATCGAGTCTGACCCTTTGACGGCCCTGACGAAAAGTCCCGTGCTCGATGTCGTGCTCAACTACGAAAAGATGGCGGGACTCGGGATTTCACTGAAAGACGTCAACGGTATTCTGGAAGCTTCGATGAGCGGGCGCGAAGTCGGCTCATACTACGAAGAGGACCGGCGTTTTCCGGTTATTTTGCATCTCGATGAAAGTTTAAGAAACAATACGGCGGAGATTTCCAAGCTTCCGGTTGGTCTTCCCGAGGGCGGCACGATTCCGCTCTCTTCCGTGACGGAGATCAAACAGAGAGATCAGGTGACGACCATTGCCCGAAGCGCTGCGCGCCGGTATTCGGCTGTTTCGATTTTTCTGAAAGATCGCGATATCGGAAGTTTTGTTGCCGAAGCAAAGCAACGTATCGAAAGCGAATTGAAGCTTCCTCCGGAATATGAATTGTCCTGGGGCGGCCAGTTTAAAAATCTTGAAAAAGCGAAAAGCAGACTAATGGTGATCGTTCCGGCGATATTGGCAGTGATCCTTCTCCTTCTTCTCAAGAGCTTCGGAACGTTAAGGCATACGCTGCTCGTATTCAGCGCGATTCCGTTTGCGATGGTCGGAGGTGTTTTTGCGCTTTATCTTCGCGGAATCAATTTCAGCGTATCTGCGGCAGTTGGTTTCATCGCTTTAACCGGAGTCGCGACACTCAATAGCATGGTCATGGTGAGTTTCTTCAATCAGCTCCGCTCAATGGGTACGACCATAAAAATCACCGTTTTCAAGGGAGCACTAACACGTCTTCGTCCCGTGGTGATGACGGCGATGGTCGCAAGCTTCGGATTCATTCCGATGGCCTTTAACACGGGGGCTGGCTCCGAGGTGCAGCGACCGCTTGCGACGGTTGTGATTGGCGGATTAGCGACCTCTACGATTTTAACACTGATTGTCGTTCCGGTTCTTTATAGCTGGATCGAACGGAAATACGGAACTTTGATTGATGAAACGGTCTCGTAACAAAAAAGGAGAAGTGAACGCTACACCTACAAGGAGAGCCAAGGCAAACACGAGTATTGAATTCGGATCACCGGATGCTAACGCTAACGTAAATATACTGAAGCCCCGGCCGCCGCGCTCATCTCGGGAACCGAATCACTGAACCCGCGCGCCACGGTGGCCGAAAGAAAAAAATCCTCGCTTGTTCGGAGGTTCGCCCCCGCGGACAACTGGCTTTGGCCGGCAAGCCCATCCAGCACCGGCGTCGATCCCTGGTAATAAAGCAGGATCGACCACAGGCCGTCACCAAGCACCGGTCCCGCGCCAAAACCGTAGATCAGGGGATCCCGGTACGCGGTTCCAGTAACAAGATACGCGAGATCCAGAAAACTCAGGAAAGATCCGAACGTTTTCTTGAGTCCCGCTCCTCCGCCGAAATCCCACGCTCCGGTACCAAACCCGCTCATGGCAGTCGGTGCCTTGGTCTGAGCGGTGAGCCAAACGGCGGGAAGAATATCTTCTTCGGCAAAAATGCGGTAACCGCCATTCCAATACAGATCTCCGAGAGCGGGGCGAATACCGCCGCTCATCCCACCACCACTGGTGCCCATGTGGTTAGACATCCCGCCGCTGCCCATGCCGGAAGATCCCGCCGGCACAGTCATCTGGCCAACTCGCGCCATCGAATTCCGTGTCTGAAAAAGGATCGGAAGATACGCGTTCGCATACCAAACGCCCTCGTCGTAGCGAACACCGGGACTGAGGGAGTAGCTTTCCGCGCCTCCGAATTTCTCGGACAATTTTAAATACTGGGATGTCCCGCTAAGACTAAACTCTCCCGCCAAAGCTCCAGTCGAGGACAAACAAAATACGACAAGCAGCGCGCACCTGAGTGTTCGCCACCCGTCCGATGAATCATTCATCGTTTCTTTTGAGTTCCCTGGGATTTTGCCATCTCGTCCTTCATGCCGTCCAACTCACCCATCATCGTTTGCATCTGGCCCTGCATTTTCCGCATGTCCTGATCCATTTTTTTCATCATGTCCTGCATTCCCCCCATACCCTGTTGCATATGCTGCATGCCCTGCATGTGCTGGGAGTGTTGGGCGCCTTGCATCTGTTCCATATGGCCGCCTGGCATGGAGCTTCCGCCCATTCCTTGCGCCCAGGCACTTAACGAACATCCAATACCAACCGCAACCACCGCAATCCATCTAGAGCTCATCGATCTCCTCCTTCTTGCTTACGTATTCACGCATATCGACCTCACGGTAGCTTCGAGTTCACGGAAATCTTGAATCACTTTGCCAGAAATGTTTCGCCGCTTGCCGCCCAGTCCATCACCGCTTTCTCCTCTTCCGCCGTCAGCTTGGAATTCCTATGCAGTACACGATAGCGAAAAGGCGGCATCGAATCTTTTCTGATGCTCTCTTGAATGGCACGCAGGTCCTCCTTTGGCGTGCCATGCCCCCCGAATGGGAAGTCAGCCGAAATATCGAGATGCTTCATGGCTTCGCGATGATCGCGGTCGATCAGCTGGCGAACGCCAGGAATCGGGTAATACCAAGGCAGCCGGATCCGCGTACTGTGACAATCGCCGCATTTTTCCCTGAAAATCGGCTTAATCTGTTCAACGTATCGCTTATTGATCTCCTGGAGCTTTGTGCGAAACTCGTCAGCAGGAGCTTTCACTTCAGCGCCAACGCATGAATTCGGCGACTCACCGGAACATCCTTGATGACCAACAGGACCATGAGAAAACACATCGGGCGCAAAAAGACCGAGAAAAGCGACAAACAGCAGCTTTTGAAATCTGAGATACGTCACCGCGACCGCTCCGATATACTTATTTTCGCTCGACAACCGCGTCTTCTTCAAATGGTAAATACGTTTGCCAAACCGCACCTGTGACACTGCGCCAGTTTTTTCTCTGACGGACATCCCCGCCAAATCCGTCACGTACACCGCGAAGCGGTGCTTTGTGTAATGATCCGATTCAGTTATGGTTTCCAGCAAAGGAGATTCATCCAATGATCTACAACGTCAGGTTCATAGCGCTCGTCGCGACCGTTTTCGTGATCGGCTGCGCTCACAGCACAATGCGCGGCACCGTTGCCATGAAGGTAAGCGATGAGGAGGCCCACGTCTGCATGGGCGATAACGAGGTGAAAGCCGGTGACGAGGTCGCGCTCTATAAAAACGTGTGCACTTCACCAAAAGCTGGCGTGAGATCGGGATCTGGAGGCACGGGTGATTGCAAGAAAGTGAGCTTGGGCCAGGGGCGAGTACTCCGGGCGTTAAATGAACACTATTCCGTCATCAAAGTTGATCCCGGAGTTGCTTTCGATGAAGGCACGGTGGTCGAGAAACAGTAGGCGGGAAAAACCCGCCGCCCCGCCCGGCGGGCCTATTTTCCCGATGCTTTTGAAGCGGTTTGAGGAATCGGATTGAGACCGCCAGCTGACGAAACGCCCGCTGCCGCGGTTTTTTCGCCTGTCTTTTGCTCGTCATAGTCAGGCCGCGCGGCGCCGAGGCGCTGCGGAGCCTCTCCGGCGGGCGTCGTGCGCCGAACGATGCCGCGTTTTTTCTCGTTTACGATCTCGATTTCCTTTAACGCCTTCTGAATTTTATACATCCGCGTAAGGTCTTTGCCGCTGACCTTCGTGATGATGTTCTCGGCATCCCTCATCGCCGCCTCGGTCGCGAGTTTGGCTTTGGCGAGCTCGGCGAACTCATCCACGCGGAAGGGATCTTTTCCGGAAGCTTGTTTTTCGGCGGCGATGATCCGCGCGAGGTTCACCTCGCAGATGCCGCCCTCGTCGGGAGGAAAGAGCGCCAGGTGCTTCACCACGTAACCCATGATCACGACAGCCTTGATGCTGAACTTGAAGCGTTTGGAGTCGCTTTTAAGGTTGTCGTCGTTGATGAACGCGACGAGAACTTCGAGCTGATCGAGATCGAGAAGGTAGACGTCGGGTTTATCGGGAACCGTGCGGTCGATTTTCGCGAGGCCCACTCGCTCGAGGATGCCGAGCATCTCGGTGATCTTCGCGAGCGGTACGCTCATGATCTGGTTGGCGTAGCGGAGAATGCGGGCCATCGAGCACTT
The DNA here is from genome assembly GCA_016186905.1 of Deltaproteobacteria bacterium. GTDB lineage: Bacteria > Bdellovibrionota > UBA1018 > UBA1018 > UBA923 > JACPKS01. The sequence continues at coordinate 41,982 of JACPKS010000069.1, read as the reverse complement.
GAGCGCGTTCGCCGTTGCGCGCGCCAACGAGCAGAACCGCCGTGCAGACCTTGAGCACGTCGTGCACCGAAAGAAATTCGTATTGCCGGGCCGTTGGGCCGCCGCCCGAGTAATCCAGCACGCTTCCCGCCAGTTCAAGTTGGCGGATCTTGTTATTGGCCGAACGCAGGCGGTTGACGATCGTTTTGAGCAGCACCATGAGCCACGGGGGAAGGTCTTTCATCGGCGCGGCCATGTTCGCGCCGTTGATTTCGACGAGCTCAGTGTCGAGGATCGCCTCGGCGGACGCGCTTCGGGGGCCGCCGTCCAAGAATCCCATCTCGCCGATCACCTCGCCGGTGTGCACGGTGCCGAGCTCGATCGAACTCGCGCCCTTTTTCTTGTAGAGCCTAAGCGTTCCGCTTTGAACGAAGTACATGGCAGCCGAGCGGTCGCCCTCGTTGAAGAGGATGTCGCCTTTTTTGAGCGATTTCGTGACGGCCATATTACTTGGTCTGCATCTCCCAGCTGCCGTCCCAGGTGTCGCCAGGCGTGTTTTGGTTGAAGAACTCGCAGCGACGGATCAACTCTTGCGTAACCTTGTCCTGCTTTCTGTTTTTGAGCACATCGTTGAATTTGGCGACCGACGCGTCCCAATGCTGCGCATAGTAAAGACGCAGGCCCTCGTTGAAGTGTTTCAGCGAGGTTTTCAGCGTCGCGTGGGCTTCGTCGTCGGGAAAGACCTGATAGATTTTCACGCCCTTTTTCTTGCCCTTCACTTTGACGATATCGATTTCGCGGGTGAGGAACGTGTCGGGGGTCAGATGCCGGTGCGTGAATTCGCTGATGACGATGTTGGTGCCGTAGTACTTATTGAGGCCTTCGAGCCGCGAGGCGAGGTTAACGTTGTCGCCGATGACGGTGAACTCGAAGACCTTGTTCGAACCGAAGTTCCCGACCGAGACGGATCCCGTGTTGATACCCAGACCGATGTCGATGGTGAGGTTGTAAGCTTGCTGGAAGCGTTTATTCAGTTCACCGAGTTTTTCGATCATCTGCACCGCCGTCTTCACCGCGCGGTCGGCGTGGTCCGGCAGATCGAGCGGCGCGCCCCAGAAACCCATGACCGCGTCGCCGATGTACTTGTCGAGCGTGCCGCGGTTGCCTTGCAGGATATCGGTCATCGAGCCCAGGTATTCGTTGAGGAATTGGGTGAGCGCTTTCACCTCGGTTTTTTCGGAGAGCTCGGTGAAGCCGCGGATGTCGCTGAACATGATCGTGAGCTCTTTTTTGTCGCCGCCGAGTTTGAGCTTCGACGGGTCTTTGAGCATCTCGTTGATGATCGCGGGCGAGACGTACTTGTCGAACGCCGAGCGGATGAATTTCTTCTCGGATTCCTCGCGCATGTATTTGAGCGCCGTGATGGCGATGTACTGAAAGAGGAATTGCGCCGCCACGAGATAGCCCGAGAAGAGCGTGCCGCGGTTGAAGAGATACTTCTGGTCGAGCACGAGAAGTCCGGCGATCGAAGCGACGGCGACGACGACGCCCCATCGCGCGTCGACCTTCGTGATGAGGAAGCCGTACAAAAGGCTGACAAGGAGCAACGCAACGTCGAGTATGAGCAGCAACTCGGTCGTGGGCCGCACGAGGAAGTCGTCGGCGACGAGGTTGTCGAGAATGCTCGCGTGATTTTCGACGCCGGATGCCTGGCCGTCGAACGGACGAGGCCGGATGTCGTAGAGCCCGACCGCGGTGATGCCGACGAGCACGAGCGCGTTTTTGAAAAGCTCGGCTTTAAGCACCTTTACGTGCTTAACGCCTTCCTTCGCGTCCACGATGTCGTATTCGATGGTGTCTTTGGGAGAGAGCACGTCGGCTAGACTGACGTTGGGATAAGTCTGGTTGGGCCCGCGATAATTCACGGTCACTTTGCCGGTCAGATCCATCGGCGCCGTGTGCTTGCCGGAGGCGGTGTTGATGTCGAGTTTCAGATCCTCGCCCTGGTTGCGGTCGGGGAGATAGGGCTGCACGAGCAAGTTCGGGGGGATGTCCTCCCGGCTCAGTTGCTTCTGCGCCATGCGCAGCGTGAGGCTTGAAACGAAGCCCGCTGGAGTGCGGTAAAAGAGAATTCCGTGACGGTAGTTGCCGTCGCCGTCGGGTACGTTGTTGAAAAATCCCTGCGCCACGCCCGGAGGCGTGATCTCGGGAATGTTGAGCAGGCCGGTTCGCGCCGATTCGCTGAACTGTACATTGGGATCCTGGGCGTCGGGCGGATAGCGGACCGGGCCTTTTGAAAGTGTCGCGATGGAATTGCCGCCCTTTTCGGTGAGAATCTCGAGGCGCTTCTCGAATTCTTTTTTGGGAAGGCCGCCCGCTTCGTCGGCCGCGAGAACGTATCCAAGCACGATTTTCTTCCCGCAGAATTCGATCGCGCGCCGGAGGGCCGTATCGCCGCTCTGTTGGGCGAGGATCTCGTCGAGCGAGGGTGTTTTGGCTCCCCACGCGCTTTGCAGGGTTTTTTTGAGTTGTTCCGGAAGCTGGCGCTCGTATTCGGACCACACGATGTCGAGGCCTACCGCGCGAGGCTGGTAACCGCAGAGCCGTTCCAGGGCCGGAGCGAACACGGTCCCGCGATTCCACGGCCACTGCCCGAAGGCCTGAAACGATTTTTCGTCGCCCGCGACGATGACGATATTGGATTTCGGCGGCTCGAATCCTCGAAACCGGAATTTGAAGTCGAGACTCTTTTGTTCGATCGCGCCGATCAGCGACGACGATGTCGGGTTGAGGTCGTAAAGAATCGTGGATCCGAGAAAAACGAGGACGATGGCGAGCGAAAGCTTGAACGGGGTTGCGTGCAACAGTTTTTTGAGAAGCTTCACGTCTAAGTTATCGGCAGCCGCGGAAGAATCAATAAGGTGCCAGCCTACTCATTACGAAACGGCGCGTTACGACGAGGGCGAACCTACGTGAATCCAACAGCAATTGGTGACGCGCCGCTTTGCGATTAGTTAGCAGCCACCTTTTGGAGCCACTCGCGGATGCGTTCGACGATCCAGGGGGCGTCGTCTTGCGGAAGGTCGTGGTTGCCCCAGGGGTGCCGGCGCACCGTGGCGCCCAGGAATTCAGCGAGTCTTACCGTGCATACGGGGTTCACGAGCGTGTCTTTTTCGGAAACGAGCGCGAGGCACGGCGGGTGATTCTTTCGCAAAGACTCGTCGACGCGAAACATCAAGCCCGCGCCAAGCTGGCGTAAGCCCGTCTGGCGAAACTTCGAGGTAACAGGAGCGAATTCGGCCTGGCGTTGCGCGACCGCATCGAGCTTTTCGGGCGCGTCAGAATACGACGACGTCGTGAGCGAGAGAATGGTTTTTTCGCGCTCGTAGCGGTCTTCTCTAACGAACAGCTGAGGGAAGTGCTTGAGGTTTGCAGGCCGGAAGCGTTCGGTGGCGCTGCTTAAGCCGCGCGCGCTCGTGTTGATGATCACCATCCGCTTGAAGTCTTCTGGGTGTCGCGCCGCCCAGGAGAGCGCCACCATCGCTCCAAGAGAGACGCCGAAGATGCCCCACTCGCCGCTTCCGTCGGAGTCCTGACCGCGAAGCGGCAGCCAGCGCGCGCGCAGATCTTCCATGATGCCGTCGACCGTGGCAGGCGTGACCCGTCCGATTTCCGTGCCGATGCCCGGCAGGTCCAGCATGTGCGTCTTGGCGCCCGGCACGGTTTTCTCGAAAAGCTCGGGGAGGTTTCCCCAGTGTCTTATTTCGCGGACGAGCCCGCGCAGCAAAAGCCAGTGCATCCCTGAAAAGCTAGCGCCGGAAGACGGTTGTCGCAAGCCGCCAGTTATTTTTCAACGAGCCCTAAGCCCCCGCACGATCCTGCGCACGGCTGACGGCCCCTGGTAAATCAGCGTCGTGTAAATTTGCACGGCCGTTGCGCCGGCGGCGAGCCGTTCGCGCGCGTCCGCGGCGGTTTCGATGCCGCCGACCGAGATGACGGGTGCTCCGGCGGGAAGCATCTCGCGCGCTTTCATGAGCATCTGCAGAGACGTTTTTCTGAGGGGATAACCCGAGATGCCGCCGAGATCGGAGGGTTCGGTGTTCGTGAGGATGAGCCCCGTAAACGGCTTTCCGGTTCCGCAAAGCGCGCAGACGTCTTTTAGCCGCGCGTGCGGAAGATCGGGCGAGAGTTTCAAGAAAACGGATTGCGTGAGGCGCAAGCTCTCGATGCGCATATACAGCGCCTGCAGGAATTCGTTGGATTGCAGCTCGCGCAGTCCCGGCGTGTTTGGCGAGCTGATGTTGATCGCGAAGTAGTCGGCGATGTCGCGGAATCGCTTCAAAAGCGTTTCGTAATCCTTGACGGCTTCGGAGTTGGGCGTATCGCGGTTTTTGCTGATGTTGATGCCGACGGGAACCGCGACCTTCTCCTTCACTTTCTTCAAGCGCGCGGCCATGATGTCGGCGCCGTCGTTGGGAAAACCCATGCGATTGACGATCGCGCGCTGGGCGGTTTCACGCGCGATGCGCGGCTGGGGATTTCCGAGCTGCGGACGCGGCGTGACGGTTCCGATTTCGACGAATCCGAATCCCAGCGCCTCGATTCCCGGGATGAGCAACCCGTTCTTGTCGAAGCCGGCGGCGAGTCCCACTGGATTGGCCAGTTCGAGCGCGGCGCCATTTGCGGGAATGCGCGCTGGAATGCGCGGAAGGTTTCGCGCGTAAATCGCGCGCGTGAGATCGCGGCCCCACTTAAAACTCCACAGCAGGCGGCAAATGCGGGTGGTCAGCTCGTGGGCGCTTTCGGCATCGAGCAAAAACAGCAATGGGCGGACGAAGAGGCGGTACGGGCTTAAAATTCCCGGAAGGCGCGGAAGTCTTTCGGGCAGGTGCAAGTTCATGCGGGCCTCATGGCAATGCCGCCAATTCTTCCACGCTTTTGCAGCGCCACGCCGCGGATTGCGCGCTCTCGCGCGCGATGGTCGACGTCGGCGTGCGGCCGTAATCGTGGCCGGGATAGATCACGGTGTCGGGAGGAAGCGTTTTCAAACGCTGAATCGTAGCGAACATCTCTTCGTTGCTTCCGGTTTCGAGGTCGGTGCGCCCAACGTCGCCGACGAAAACGGTGTCGCCCGAGAACAGGCCCGAAGGGCCCTTTGCGGATTCTTGTACAAGATAGGAACATTCGCCTCCACTGTGCCCTGGAGTATGCAGCACCTCCACGAAGCAATTCCCCACGGCGATGCGGTCTCCGTCCACAATGCGATGCAGTCTGGAAGCGATCCGGTCTCCACTCGCCTCGACTTCGCGGCGAGGGAGCCCGAGGCCGGCTTTTCCGGTAAGCCGTCCCTCGTCGAGCGCGTGCACGTAAACCGGAACGCCGTATTTTTCGCAGATCTCGGGCACGCCGCCGACGTGGTCGTGGTGCGTGTGGGTGAGAAGCACGCCGCAAAGGCGCGCGCCAAGTTCGGCGAGACGCCGTTCCCAAGGGGCAAGCTCAGGCTGCGGGTCGACCACGAGCGATTCCCCGCCGAACGTCACGAGATAAACGAAATTCCTCAGGGGGCCGATTTGAAACTGATCGATCATACGCCGCGTGTGCGCTCCGTCTCTCACTTTGCCGCGATCGTCGAGCGATGGCAAGCGGGGCCGACCTGGGGTAAGGTCTGGACCTCCATGATCCATCTCGTAAACATCACGAAGCAGTACGGCGAGAAAGTGCTGTTCAAAGACGCCGGCTTTCAGGTGCGCCCCAATGACAAGATCGGGCTTGTCGGCCCCAACGGCGCGGGAAAGACGACGATCTTTCGTATCATTACGGGCGAAGAGGGCGTCGATGCGGGCGAGGTGAGCCGCTCCGACCGTCTCGTGATCGGTTATTTTTCGCAAGACGTTGGCGAGATGCGAGGGCGCTCGGCGCTTGAGGAAGTGAAGGCGGGCGCGGGTCGCATTTCGGAGCTCGCGCGCAAGCTCGCCGAGATCGAAGCGCGTCTTCAGAACAGCGCCGAACACCCCATCCCCGACGAGGAGATGGAGGGGCTTCTCGAAAAATACGGCGAAGTTCAGCTCGAGTTCGAACAGCGCGGCGGCTACGAGCTCGACTCGCGCGCGAAAGCGATTCTCACCGGGCTTGGCATCGGACCCGGCGATTACGGCCGCCCGGTCGAGACGTTTTCGGGCGGCTGGAAAATGCGCATCGCGCTCGCGCGGATTCTGGCTCTGAATCCCGACGTGCTTCTGATGGACGAGCCCACGAACCACCTCGATCTTGAGTCGATCATGTGGCTCGAGGAATGGCTGACGGAATTCAAAGGCGCGATCGTGATGACGAGCCACGACCGCGAGTTCATGAACCGCGTGGTTTCTCGCGTCGTCGAGATCGCGAACAAGCAGATCACGTCTTATACGGGAAATTACGAGTTCTATCTGCGCGAGCGCGAAATCCGCCGCGAGCAGCTTCTCGCGGCGCATTCCAAACAGCAGGACATGCTCGCCAAGGAAGAGGAGTTCATCGCGCGTTTTGCCGCGCGCGCATCGCACGCGGCGCAGGTGCAGTCGCGCGTGAAAAAAATCGAGAAAATCGAGCGCATCGCCAGAGAAAAAAGTTTTCAGCGGCCTCACGGGAATCGTGCGCCGGCTCGACAAGATCGCGGTGGTCGGCGTGAACGGCGCCGGAAAATCGACGCTTCTTAAAGTCATCAGCGAACAGACGGCGCCTACCGCGGGCCGCGTGGAGTTGGGTGCAAACGTGAAAATCGGATACTTCAGCCAGCATTCCCTTGAGGTGCTGAACCCCGAGCACACGGTTTACGAAGAGGTCTACTCGCGCGTACCCGACGCGACGATCGGATACGTGCGCAACCTTTGCGGAGCGTTTTTATTTTCCGGCGACGACGTTCACAAGAAAGTCTCGGTGCTTTCGGGCGGCGAGAAAAGCCGCGTGGTGCTCGCGACGATTCTTGCGAACCCGGTGAATTTGCTCGTTCTCGACGAACCCACCAACCATCTCGACATCAAGTCGCGGGAAGTTTTGCTCGACGCCGTGAAAAATTTCGACGGCACGGTGCTGATCGTGAGCCACGACCGCCACTTCCTGCGCGCGCTCGCCACCCGTGTTTTCGAAATCGACCACGGCGAGATGCGCGTGTATGAAGGTAACTACGACTACTATCTCTCGAAGAAAAAAATGGGTCACTGAATCTGCTCGCGCTGCCTGAAGTGTGCCTGCCCACTTTTTACCGCGCGTCGCACCGTGATGAGTCAGCAGCGATGTTATGGGAATGATATGGGACAGGGCGATTTTGTAACCGCCTAGTTTTGCTTGTAAATTTACCTATTCGTATGTCACCGTGACATCCGTTTGTTTTGATCGGGTATTTGCGGTGGGATTTGCGACGGTCGCTCAATGGAGTCGCTCAACGGAGGCGTTGAAAACGCCGATAATAGAGCGATGAGAGCGATGAACTTCGAGAAATTCGGCAGGAAGATTTCGCTAGACCAGATTCAAAGCGGATGTTGCTATTTACTCTGAACAGGAGAGACCTATGGCACGCGCGCTGATTTGGTTCGGCAGTCTCTGGTTAATGGTCAATGCAAGTCCGCCATCGGCGCGGGCCGCCGATCCGAATTCTGTCTTCGCGCCGGAATGCCCGAATTATTGCGCGTTCAAGGAGTTCGAGCACAACTGCCACGGCATCCGCTTCAAGGAAACAACGGGAAAAACGACCGAATATCTGTATACGCATTGGAGCAAGCTCCAGGGCGGATGCGCTTACAACTTTCCCCCTTACTTCAAATTCGCTCATAAGGAAGACATCGCGGCGAAGTGCGACTGCGGCTCCGATCCGGTGACGCCGCTTCCGGATCGCAACGAGCCGTTGCGTCCCGAAACCGCCGCCGAGCTGCGCGTGCTGCGGCAGAAAACCCACGCTTGGGCGCGATGCGCTCCGGATCCGCTCACGCTTCCGCCGCCGGCTGACATCCTTCGGCCCATTCTTCCGTCGGATGTCGATACCTGCGAGAACATGAAGGCGCAGGGAAAAGAAGGCTATCTGATTCTGGGCGATTGCGAGAAGCCCGGTGACGACGGCTGCTCTTATTTCGGAAACACCAACAACGTAGCGGGCCCGTTTTGCCTGGCCGGAGACCTCGACCGCTGCGAGGACCTGCGCAAGTCGCAAGACCCCGTGACCGGCGCGTGGTTTCGAAACGCTTTTCAGCGGCGCTATCCTCTTTCCGAGCAAGGGCAGCCGCTCTTCAGCCGAGACGAATTTTTGGGCATGATGCTCTATCTTTTCAAGACGCGCGACAAAGTCGCCGCGGAAAAATGGATGAAGTTTCTGCGCGACAATCCCAAGAAGAAGTTATCGGTCGTGGGTTTGATCGACGTTTACAATATTTGCCCGCCTCGGCCTGCGACGCGGCCGCCTGAAATCCCACCGGGCAACTGGGAGGATATGCTCCCCGACGATCGTTGCGAGATGCGGGGCGATTCCTGGGCGGTCATGTACCAGGCCTACCGCGCGATCGGGTTCAGCGACGCCGAATTGAAGGCGATCAGCAAACCGATGTACCGCAGAATGAGATCGATGCTCCCGTGGGAGGGGATCACGGTGAACCTTTCAGTGCGCACGGTTCCCGCCGTTGGGGGAGGCGCGTACCAGACGGGCCTCCAGGCGACCACGCTCGCGCTGCTGCATGCGATGGGCTATGACAACGCCTGGCTTCGTAACGCGGGAAAAGTGATCGACCGGCGTACAGGGTACGCTAACCCCTACTATCATTGGATCGCGTCGGGATTTCGCGCGACCGAATACGGCGCGGCACTCATCAAGAAATATTGCCCGGTTGAGCGACCCTATTATGGTCCGCTTCCCGGCGGCGGCAGAGCCGTCGCCTCGGGTGGTTTTTTTGACAGCGGCGTTCAGTTTTTCGGGGGCCTTGGACCATACGGGGCAAAGAGCGAGCCGATCGGGCATGACTGCGCCGCGTGGATCGATTTTTATCTTGGCAGTGGTAAATAGTAGAAATTAAAGAGTGGCGGCTAGCGGATATTTCGCCACGCTCACCGCGGAAGCGTCTTCGAGGAATTGATGAAGTCCCGCTTGGCCTTTTCGTTTTCGTCGAGCGGAACGTCTTTGCTTCGGGTGGAGTCGTTGACAGACGGTTGGATAACGGGAACCGATTGATTCGTGGCGGCGGCGGACTCGTCCTTCAGATAGAAAACGTAAGACTGCCAGAACGTCGTGGTCGTTCCTTTGTAATCGGTTTCGGTCCCCTTGATGCACTCCGACTCCATTCGGATGATTTCAGCTCCTTTCGGGAGCAACTCCGCAAGGTCGCTCTTGCACGACTCGAGCGTCGCACGGCGAGGACCAAGCGCCGTTTCGCCTGAAAATTTCTTCGAATGTTTTCCTTGCAGGATGGGAATGGGATGTGAGCCGGTATCGTCGTTCATCGTCGCGCAACCGCTGACGATGTCAGTAAATCCCAGTGACAACATTTTCGCCGCGAGTTTTTCCTGGGCGGTGGAGCATTCCGCTGTGGAGTTGCGAGGGATCGCTTGAAACGCCTGCTCGTTTTTTTCCTGGCCGAAGGCTGGGGGCCCGGATAGCGCCGCGGTGCCGAGCAGCGCGATCAGGAGAAGGCGTCGGATGATGGGAGTGTTCTTGTCGGAGCGCATAGGTCGCCTCCGATCAGTTTAGGTTAATTCCAGGAAACCTTGAAGCCCGGGAGCTGGGAAGGTTCTGCCGGGGCGATACTTAGATGGGTCGGAATCTGGAAATCACGCCCTCAGTGAGTATTTATATATCAATCCTATGGGTCGACAAACGTCTGCCGAGATTCTCAGATCCCGATTTCTCATAGAATTTGAGCGAACTCATTGCATTGGAAAAATTTTCAAAATATCTGAAAAAACTACAGCGGCAGTGCGGCGAAAAAGGGGCTCTGCTGCGAGCTGCAAAAAAATTCTTTCGCCGAACGGCTTTTATTTCGCGGCTTGCACGCGTTCCAGACCATCGCCCCGCGATTTTTCAGAGCGAGTTGTCTTTTCAAAATTCTAAACCGTATCCAGTGCGCGCAAGCGGCGATAAAGCGAAAATCTGAAAAAGCGGGAAGTGGCAACTGGCGCGAAGTTTGCTCTGGTAGTTTCGACGATTAAGTCGAACAGGATAATTTACAAAATGCGCGTACAACTCAAACTCTTCCGCGAAAAGAAATACTCGAGTCGAAAAATCGCGCGAACGTTGTCTACTCGTGCGTACAACCACGTCGTAATGAAGGCGGGGCGACCGATTCTCAGAAAGCACCACTTCCTCATCAAAAAAACTCTACGTGAAACGCAGGAGCGGTTCGGGTTAAGGATTCGAGCCATCGCGATCATGCCGGATCACGTGCATCTCGTCGTACAAGTGCCGTCGAGAGCACTTTTCGCGAATGCGATGCGATTCTTGGCGGGGATGATCGCGCTGCGAATCGGAAAGGGAAAACTCTGGCGCGCAAGATGCTGGAGTCGCATCGTTCGGGAGGGGCGGGATTTATGGAATGCGACCACTTATGTTTGGAGAAACTCAATTAAGGCCGGGATTATTGACGAGAGGGACACCGCGTGGATTCAAAACGGAATGCTTGTGACGGATTACGGTTGAGTGCAGCGCGGACGCGAAAGAAGCTTTTGCCGCTCCGCGCACACAAGGGCGAAAAAAATATCCGAGTGAAGAGCGAAACGCTGCAATTGTTTCATTCCAATTTCCCCAAAACTCGTTAGAATCCAATCGCAAACAAAATATTAGAATTTATCGTGGCGTGCACGGCATGTGATGCCAAAAGCGCGTCGCGCGACACGCGACGCAAAGAGAAGGAGCGGTTTCATGACTACGTTCAAAGACCTCACGCCTCCGAAAGAGGGCGCGCCGATCAGAATGCGCGCGGACACGTCGCTCGATGTTCCGAATAATCCCATTCTTCCGTTTATCGAAGGCGACGGCACGGGCCCCGACATCTGGCGTGCCTCGCAACGCGTGTTCGACGCGGCCGTCGAGAAAGCCTACGGCGGAAAAAAGAAAATCGTTTGGTTTGAAGTGTGCGCGGGTGAGAAAGCCAAGAACAAATTCGACAACTGGCTTCCTGACGACACGATCACGGCGTTCAAGGAATACCTCGTCGGCATCAAGGGGCCGCTTACCACTCCGGTTGGCGGAGGAATCCGGTCGCTCAACGTCGCGTTAAGACAGCTCCTCGATCTCTACGTTTGCCTGCGCCCGGTGCGCTACTTCAAAGGCGTGCCGAGCCCGGTCAAACGTCCCGAGAAGGTCGACATGGTGATCTTCCGCGAAAACACGGAAGACATTTACGCCGGCATCGAATGGCTCGCGGGTTCGCCCGAAGGCCAGAAGATGCTCACCTTCCTGCAGGAAGAAATGAAAACGAAGAAAATCCGTTTCACCAAGGAATGCGGAATCGGCGTGAAGGTGATCTCCAAGGAAGGCTCGTATCGCTTGATCCGCGCCGCGATCAAGTACGCGGTCGATCACAAGCGCAAGAGCGTCACGATCGTCCACAAGGGCAACATCATGAAGTTCACGGAAGGCGCTTTTCGCGACTGGGGCTATCAACTTACCCGCGAGGAATTTAAAGGTCAGGCCGTCGCGTGGGATGACTGCGACGGGAAGCCTTCGCAGGGCCAGGTGCTCGTGAAGGATGCGATCGCCGACATCACGCTCCAGCAAGTTTTGACCCGGCCCGAAGAGTTCGACGTCATCGCGACGCCGAATCTGAACGGCGATTATCTTTCTGACGCGCTCGCGGCCCAGGTCGGCGGCATCGGAATCGCGCCGGGAGGAAACATCAACTACATGACCGGTCACGCGGTGTTCGAAGCCACGCACGGGACCGCGCCGAAATACGCGAACCTCGACAAGGTGAACCCGGGATCGCTGATTCTCTCCGGCGAGATGATGTTCCGGCATCTCGGCTGGCACGAGGCGGCTGACCTCATCATCAAAGGGATGGAAAAATCGATTCTCAACAAGACCGTGACCTACGATTTTTCGCGCCTGATGATCGCCGAAGGGCTGAGCGGCGTGAAAGAAGTGAGGTGCAGCGAGTTTGCGGCTGAGATGATCAAGAACATGTGAGGAGCGCAAGCGCGGCGAAACGCGGCGCTTGCGGGCAGGAGCGAGCAGCAGAAGCGAGCTCGCGAGCAAAAGTGAGGAGCGTGGCCGCGAAGCGGCCGGAAAGAAAAAAGGAGATCAGCAATGCTCAAAAGACCTAAGATTTCTGTTATCGGCGCCGGCTTCGTCGGCTCGACCTGCGCGCACTGGGCCGCGGCGAAGGAGCTCGGTGACGTCGTTCTCATCGACATCAACGAAGGTGCCGCGAAGGGGAGATCGCTCGATCTTTTCGAAGCGAGCCCCGTCGAGGGATTCGACTCGCGCATCCAGGGCGGAAGCGATTACGCGCTCACCAAAGACAGCGACGTCGTCATCATCACGGCGGGCCTGCCGCGCAAGCCCGGCATGAGCCGCGACGATCTGCTCGCCACTAACGCGAAGATCGTCAAGGAGTGCACGCAAAACGTCGTGAAATATTCTCCTGATTCCACGCTCATCATCGTGAGCAATCCGCTCGATGCCATGTGCCACGTGGCTTATGAAGTGAGCGGATTTCCGCGCGAGCGCGTGCTCGGCATGGCCGGCGTGCTCGACGGCGCGCGCTTTCGCTCATTCATCGCCGAGGCGCTCGACGTCAGCGTCGAGGACGTGCAGGCCTTCGTTTACGGCGGCCACGGCGACACGATGGTGCCGATGCCCCGCTACGTGACGGTCGGGGGAGTTCCGCTGCTGCAGCTTCTCTCGAAGGACAAGATCGACGCGATCGTCCAACGCACGCGCCAGGGCGGAGCCGAGATCGTAAACCTGCTCAAGACCGGGTCGGCGTACTACGCGCCGTCGGCAAGCGCGGTGCAAATGGCCGAGGCCATCGTTCGCGACAAGAAGCGCGTGCTTCCTTGCGCGGTGCTTTTGCAGGGCGAGTACGGCCAAAACGGTTTGTTCTGCGGCGTGCTCGCCAAGCTCGGCGCGAAAGGTCTTGAGCAGGTGATGAAGCTTGAGATGAATCCGGAAGAAATGGCGATGTTCGAGAAGTCGGCCGCCGCCGTCAAAGAGCTCGTCGAGGCGATGAAGAAAATCCAGTATTGAACGGCGGCGCAGAACGCGTCCTCGGCAAAAGTTTGCTCGAATCGATTCGCGCGACCGGCTTCCTCGCCATAAAATTCGCCTCACCTCCCTTCGGTCGAGTTCGGCGAAGTTTTAGGCTCGGAATCCAGTCGCGCAAACGGCGTTCGAGGTAAAGTTTGCTGCGAACACGAACCAGCAGGTGAGGTGAGCAGCAAGCTTTTGCCGAGGACGACGGTTGCGCGAAAGGGAGAGACGACATGAACGTACATGAGTACCAGGCCAAGGAGTTACTTCGAAGGTATGGCGTGCCGCTGCTCGCGGGCAAAGTGGCGTTCAGCGTCGACGAGGCCGTGAACAACGCCAAAGCGCTCGGAGGAAGCGTCTGGGTCGTCAAAGCCCAGATCCACGCAGGCGGCCGCGGCAAGGGCGGCGGCGTGAAGGTCGCCAAGTCGCTCGACGAAGTGAAATCCTACGCCTCGAAAATTCTCGGAATGCAGCTCGTGACCCGCCAGACCGGGCCCGAAGGCAAGAAGGTTCAGAAAATCTTCGTCGAGCAGGGCTGCCGGATCGCCAAAGAGCTCTACTGCGCGCTGCTCATCGATCGCGCGACAAGCCAGGTCGTGCTGATGGGCTCTTCCGAGGGCGGAATGGACATCGAAACCGTCGCCGCGGACACGCCGGAAAAAATCATCAAGGTCCAGATCGATCCCGCGATCGGCTACCAGCCTTTCCACGGAAGAAAACTCGCGATGGGCTTGGGCCTCGCGCGCGAGAGTCTAGGCCTTGCGGTCGCGTTCTTCGGAGCGCTCTACGAGGCGTTCGTCGAGCTCGACTGCAGCCTCTGCGAAATCAACCCGCTCGTGATCACCGCGAGCGGAGATCTGATCGCGCTCGACGCGAAGCTCGGCTTCGACGACAATGCGCTCTTTCGCCACAAAGACGTGGCCGAGATGCATGATCCGGCCGAGGAAAACGAACTCGAGACCGAGGCCGCGAATTACGAGCTCGCTTACATCAGCCTCGACGGAAACATCGGCTGCATGGTCAACGGCGCGGGGCTTGCGATGTCGACGCTTGACATCATCAAGCTCCACGGCGGCGATCCGGCGAACTTTCTCGACGTCGGCGGCGGCGCCGATAAAGCGAAGGTGACCGCGGCGTTCAAGATCATCCTGCGCGATCCGAAGGTGAAAGCGATTCTCGTGAATATTTTCGGCGGCATCATGAAGTGCGACGTGATCGCCGAAGGCGTCATTGCCGCTGCCAAAGAACTCAACCTCAGTGTTCCGCTTGTCGTGCGGCTGCAAGGCACGAACGTGGAGAAGGGGAAGGAATTGCTCGTACAGTCCGGCCTTAAGATCACGCCGGCCGAGGATCTTACCGACGCGGCGAAAAAAGTCGTCGCGGCCGCCGGCGGGAGGGCTTAAACGATGTCGATCTGGGTGAACAAGAACACGAAGGTCATCTGTCAGGGCATCACCGGAAGCCAGGGCGCGTTCCACTCCAAGGGCTGCCGCGACTACGGCGTTCAGTTCGGCGCCGATACGATGGTCGGCGGCGTGACGCCTGGAAAGGGCGGAACGACGCACGAAGGATTTCCGGTTTTCGACAGCGTGCTCGAAGCGAAATCCCAAACCGGCTGCAACGTTTCAGTGGTCTTCGTTCCGCCGCCGTTCGCGGCCGACGCGATCTGCGAAGCCGTCGACGCCGAGCTCGACCTCGCCGTCGCGATCACCGAAGGGATTCCGGTTCTCGACATGCTTCGCGTGAAAAAATATCTCATCGGAAAGAAAACGCGGCTGATCGGGCCGAATTGCCCCGGCATCATTACGCCCGGCGAGTGCAAAATCGGGATTATGCCCGGCCAGATCCACAAAAAAGGGCAGGTCGGCGTGCTTTCCCGCAGCGGAACGCTCACCTACGAAGCCGTTTACCAGCTGACGCAACTGGGCATCGGACAGAGCACCTGCGTGGGGATCGGCGGCGATCCCATCAACGGCACGAATTTTATCGAGGTGCTCGACGCGTTCAACCGCGATCCCGAGACGAAAGCCGTCATCATGATCGGCGAGATCGGGGGCAGCGCGGAGGAAGAGGCCGCCGAATTCATCAAGCGCGAGATGAAAAAGCCCGTCACGGGCTTCATAGCGGGCCAGGCAGCGCCCAAGGGACGCCGCATGGGTCACGCGGGCGCGATCATCAGCGGCGGAAAAGGCACCGCTCAAGAAAAGATTGAGAGATTGGAGTCCGCTGGTGTAAAAGTATCCCGATCCCCCGCGGACATCGCGAAAACCTTGACTACAGTTTGGAAGGGCTAGCATGGAAAAAACATTTTCGATCGTCAAACCGAACGCCATCAATAAGAACGTTATCGGCGAGATCATTGCCCGTTTCGAGGCACGCGGTCTGCGCGTGGCCGCGGCGAAGTTCCTCAAGCTTTCAAAGGAGAAGGCCGAGGGCTTCTACATCGAGCACAAGGATCGCCCGTTTTTTTCCTCGCTCGTGCGGTTCATGACAAGCGGCCCGGTGCTGCTCATGGTGCTCGAGAGCGAGAACGCCGTGCTCTTGAGCCGCGAGGTCATGGGCGTGACCGATCCGGATAAGGCCGATCCGGGCACGATCCGCAAGGATTTCGGCGAGAGCATCGAGGCCAACGCCGTTCATGGCTCCGATTCGCTGAAATCCGCCGAGCGTGAGATCGCCTACTTCTTCGACAAGTCGGAGATCTTCGGCAGGTTCTGATCCGTTGTCCGCTTCACTCACCATCGCGCTTTGCCAGATCGACACGACCATCGGGGCGTTTGAAGCCAATGTCGCGAAGGCCTGCGAGTCGCTTGCGCGCGCGGCTGAAAAAAAAGCCGGCATCGCGGTTTTTCCGGAACTCTGTCTCTCCTCTTATCCGCCGCTCGATCTGCTCGATCGCCCTGAATTTCTCGAAAAAAACGAGAAAGCGCTGAACGATCTCGTCGATCGGGTCTCACGAATCGCCAACGCGCCGCAGATCGTGGTTGTCGGCTCGATCACCCGCGCCGGCGGCGGCGTGGGCCGCACCATCCAGAACTCCGCGGTGGTTCTGCGACGCGACCGCGCCGGCGGCTACGGGATCGCCCACGTGCAGCCCAAACGCCTGCTTCCGACTTACGATGTGTTCGACGAGTCACGCTACTTCGAGCCGGGAACGGAGTCGAAACTTCTCCGCACGCCGTTCGGCCTGCTGGGATTCTCGGTCTGCGAGGACGCGTGGTTCGAGGAAACGCGGTTGGGCCGGCGGCTCTACGCGAATGATCCCGCCGAGGGACTCAAGGGGGCGGATCTCGTGATCAACATTTCGGCGTCGCCCTTCGAGCTGAACAAGCGCGCGCGCCGCCGCGAGATGCTCGGCGGTTTCGTGAAGCGCATCGGCGCTCCGCTGGTTTACGTCAACCAGGTGGGGGCCAACGACGAAATCCTCTTCGACGGCTCCAGCCAGGTTTTTTCGGCAGCGGGCGAAGTTCGTTTCGAGGCGGCCGCGTTTGAGGAAGGCACTTTTTTCGTCGAGTTGGAAACGACGATCGTGGGAGCGGGCGCCGCGGCCGCAAGGCCGCTCGCGGAGGCCGAGCTCCTGCGGCGCGGGCTGGTCGCCGGCATCCGTAATTATTTCGGAAAGACGGGTTTCAGCAAGGCGGTGATCGGCCTGTCAGGCGGAATCGACTCGGCGGTGACCGCTTGTCTCGCCGTCGAGGCGCTCGGTTCCGAGAACGTGCTGGGTGTGTCGATGCCGGGCCGGTACTCCTCGTCCCACAGCCTTACCGATGCCGAGGCGCTCGCGCGCTCTCTTGGCATCGAATACCGCGTCCACTCCATCAAGTTCGTATTTTCGACGCTCTTGATGGAGCTGAAAGCTTCCTTCGCGGGCGCGGCCCCCGACGTCACCGAAGAAAACATACAGGCGCGCTTAAGAGCGGTGATGCTGCTTGCGCTCGCGAACAAGAGAGGCGCGCTCGTTCTCACGACGGGCAACAAGTCAGAACTCGCGGTCGGGTATTGCACGACCTACGGCGATATGGCCGGCGCTCTCGCACCCCTTGGCGACGTCTACAAGACGAGGGTTTATGAGCTGGCCAGGCACATCAATGCCGTGAGGCCCGTTATTCCGGAATCCACGGTGACGAAGCCGCCGAGCGCCGAGCTTCGGCCGGGCCAGACCGACGAGCAAAGCCTCGGGCCGTACTCCGAGCTTGACCCTTTATTGGAGGCGCACATCGAGGGCCTCATGGGCGAGGATCAGCTCGTCCGTGAGGGCTTCAGGCCTGCCGATGTGAAGACGGTCGTCAAGCTCGTGCGGGCGTCTGAATTCAAACGCCGCCAGGCGGCACCCGTGATCAAGGTTACGAGCAAGGCCTTCGGTCTCGGCCGCCGGATGCCGATTGCAAAGGGTTTTTGAGGTTCTGCGCTCTTGCGCCGCGGGCCGCGCGGCGCTAGTCTTTAGTTCAATGATCCGACGAATGGTTTTATCGGCCGCTGTGGTTTTGGTGTTCGCGCTCGTGATTTCCTCGGGCGCGCGCGCCGGCCTTCCTTCTCAGGATCCCAACGTCTCGAATCTGCGCGGGATGTTTCAACAGGGCCGCACGCCTGCCCTCCAGGACATCCTCCTCGGAAAAGAGTGGAACTGCTCCGAGTCCTTTGCCGTGAAAAACGATTTCCGCGTGCTCGAACATCCGCAGTTCCTGATTTTTCAAGAGATGGGTCTGCCGGATTACGTCTCCAACACGGGCAAAAACAAGATCAGCATGTTCGCGTTCCGCCCGGAGGGGCTCGCGGGCGCGTACCGTGAGTACACCGGTGGCACCAGGATGCATTATTTTCTGTACCTGCGGATGATGGAAAATGGAGGAATTCTCGCGGAATGGTCTGTTCTGGGAGCCAGTTTGAGTCTTCCGGTGCGACAATCCATGATCCAGGCCTTAGCCAATGCCGAATACCGCGCCATCAGCTACCTGACTTGTCTTCGCCCACTCAATGACCGATCTTCGATTAATGCTTTGCGTTAAGATGCGGCCAAAAACCATATTATTATTGAACTACTGCGCGTCGCGCAGTAGAAACGTCAGATACATTTTTCAGGTTTGCCAAACCGTTTAACAGGAGGAGTCCAAGATAGCCACGATACCTAGCTCCAAGAACCAGACCCGAGTGAACGACCGTATCCGTGCCCCGCAGGTTCGAGTCATCGACGAATCCGGCAAGATGATCGGAGTTTTCATGTCGCAGGATGCTGTGAAGATGGCGAAGGAAAGGGGATTCGACCTGATCGAGGTTTCGCCCACCGCCAACCCGCCAGTTTGCAGGATCTCGGATTACGGCAAGTTCCTTTACGAAAAAAAGAAAAAGGAACATGACGCGCGCAAAAAACAGACCGTCATCAACATCAAGGAAGTGCAGTTGAGGCCGCAGACCGACGAACATGACCTCGACTACAAGTTCAAGCATGTGCGCCGGTTCCTGGAGGAAGGCGACAAGGCTAAAATCACGGTGATGTTTCGCGGACGCGAAGTTGCGTACGTGGACAACGGCCGAAAGATCCTCGTGCGGTTGACGGAATTCGTGAAGGACGTTGGAACGGTGGAATCGCCGCCGAAGCTTGAAGGAAAGCGGCTCACGATGGTTATCGCTCCCGCGCATGGTGCCGCGGCGAAACACGACGGACAACATAAAGTAGCAGCCAAGTAATCAAGGAAGGAAGTAAGAGGTCATTATGCCGAAGATGAAAACGAAAAGCGCCGCGGCGAAACGCTTCAAGGTCACCGCGAATGGAAAAGTGAAATTCAAGAAGGCCGGAAAGCGCCACAATCTCGGCCATCGCAAGAACGCGGGCAGCAAGCTCGCGAAGCGTAAAGGCGCGATCGTCCATCCGTCGAGCGCGGGCCTCGCTAAAGAGTGCCTGCCTTACAGCTAAATTGAAGGAGTGAAAACACATGCCAAGAGCAAAACGGGGTTTTAAAGCCCGCGCACGCCGCAAGAAGATCCTGAAAAGAGCGGAAGGCTTCGCCTACCGCCGCAAAAACACGATTCGCCGCGCTGCCGAGGCCGTCGATCGCGCGATGAGGTATGCATATCGCGATCGTCACGCCCGGAAGCGCGACTTCCGCCAGCTTTGGATCACCCGCATCGGCGCCGCCGCGGTCTTGAACGGACTCAACTACAGCACGCTGATCGCGAAGCTCAAGCAAGCCGACATCCGCCTGGATCGCAAGATTCTCTCGGACCTCGCGGTTTTCGATCCGTCCGCGTTTTCGGCGGTCGTTCAGCAAGCGATTCAGTAAGCCGCGCCCCGGCAAGCCGAGAAGCGACGGGTTCCGTGGATCTCATCGAGCGCATCGCAGAAGTCGAGTCTCAGTGCCTGAGGGCCATCGAGGGGAGCCGAACCGAAGGCGAGCTTGCCCTGGTCGACAACAGATACCTTTCCAAAAAAGGGGCTTTAAGCGAGCTCCTCAAGGCGCTTAAAGACGTTCCTCCAGAGCAGCGCCCGAAAGTGGGCGCGCGCGCCAACGAGGCGAAGACGAAACTGGAGGCCCTGATCGGCACGCGGCGCGAAGGGTTTCAGTCCCGGGCGCTAGAAGAAAAACTCAATAGCGAGCGCATCGACGTTACTCTTCCCGCGAGAAAAACTCCGGCCGGATCCCTTCATCCCGTCACGCTCGTGATTTCAGAGACGACGGCGATTTTTCGCAGGCTGGGTTTCGAGCTTTCCGAAGGCCCCGAGATCGATACTGAATTTCACTGTTTCGACGCGCTGAACATCCCGCCCGATCATCCCGCGCGCGACATGCAAGACACGTTTTATCTTCCGCGCGAAGTGAAGGAGAACGTCGTTTTGCGCACGCAGACCTCGACGGTGCAGATCCGCACGATGCTTGCGAAGAAAACTCCGCCGGTGCGCATTCTTTCGCCGGGCGCCGTGTTCCGCAGCGATTACGACATGACCCACTCGCCGATGTTCCATCAGATCGAAGGCCTGTACGTCGATCGGAACGTGAGCTTCGCCGAGCTCAAGGGTTGCCTGCTTTTCTTCGCCAAAGAGATGTTCGGCCCCGATGCGAAAATCCGCCTGCGTCCGAGCTTTTTTCCGTTCGTCGAGCCGGGCGCCGAAGTCGACGTTTGGTTCAAGAATCGGGCGAATCCCGAGGGCGGCCAAAAGGAAGGCCAGTGGCTCGAAATTCTCGGTGCGGGGATGGTGCATCCGGAGGTCTTCAGGGCGGTGGGATTCGATCCGGCCAAAGTCTCCGGTTTTGCGTTCGGGATGGGTGTTGAGCGCATCGCGATGCTGAAATACGGCATACCGGATCTGCGCCTGCTTTTTGAAAACGACGTGCGGTTCTTGCGTCAGTTCGCGGGGAGCTAGGTCGCGCCCCGACAGGCGCGCAGGAGATATATGAAAATCAGTTTAAGCTGGCTCTCCGATTATCTCGACGTCGCGCCGCTGAGGAAGGATCTCAAACGCGTTCTCGAAGCGCTCACGATGCGCGGCCTCGAGGTCGAGGCCGTCGAGGATCTTTCCAAGGGATTCGAAAAGGTCATCGTCGCCCAGATCGAGTCGCGTGAGCCGCATCCCGACGCCGACCGGCTTTCGGTTTGCCGCGTGAACACCGGAAAAGAGAATCTTCAGATCGTCTGTGGCGCGAAAAATATGAAACCCGGCGACAAGGTGGCGCTCTCTCAGATCGGCGCGCTCTTGCCCAACGGCTTGAAAATCGAGAAGGGGAAAATCCGCGGCGTGGAATCGTTCGGAATGCTGTGCTCGGAAGTCGAGCTAGGGATCGCCGACAAGAGCGAAGGGATTCTGATTCTTCCCCAGGATGCGCAGGTCGGGGAGCCGCTTGCGCCGTATGTCGGGCGCGACGACGTGATGTTTGAGATCAACGTGACGCCAAACCGCGGCGATGCCCTGTCGTTCATCGGTGTTGCGCGCGAGCTTGCGGCGATTCTCGGGCAAAAGGTGAAATATCCCGAGGCGAAACTAAGCGAGTCGGGCGATGCCGTCGCGGCGAAAGTGAAGGTGCGGCTGGAGAATCCGACGAGCGCCCCCGATCTTTGTCTGCAGTACCATGGCCGCTATATCGAAGGTGTTAAGATCGGGCCGTCGCCCGAGTGGCTGCAGAAACGGCTGAAGTCGGTTGGCTTAAGGCCCATCAACAACGTCGTCGATGCCACGAACTTCGTGCTGATGGAGTGGGGCACGCCGCTGCACGCGTTCGATTACGCGCGCGTGAAGGGCGGCGAGATCCGCGTGCGGCTCGCGCACGCTGACCGAGGAAGATCTCGTGATCGCCGATGCCGAAAAAGCCGTGGCGCTCGCCGGCGTGATGGGGGGCGGGAACTCGGAAGTTTCCGCAGCCACGACGGCGCTGCTTCTGGAGACCGCGCAGTTTGATGCGGCCGCGCTCCGCCGCGCTTCAAAACGCCACCAGAAGAAAACCGATTCTTCGCACCGCTTCGAGCGTCAGATCGACGCGCGGGCGGTGGCTACGGCCTCCGGGCGGGCGGCCGCACTGATCGCCGAAGTCGCGGGCGGAAAGGTGTTTAAGGGGGCCGCGAGCGCGTTTTCTCCGAGGGGGAAAAAACTTACGGTGACCGACGGTTCAGGTTTGTCGAGGATCACGTTCAGGCTTTCCGACATGAATCGCTTTCTTGGCGCCAAGATAGGCAAGAACGAGGTGCAAAAAGCGCTTGAGGAAATTGGTTTTAAAGTTGAACGCGCTGAAGCTCCGATTCGGGAGTCGACTTTTCCTGATGACGATGCGGAGTTCTTAGTCACGCCGCCGAGCTACCGTCCCGACGTTCAGCTCAAGGAAGACGTGTACGAGGAAGTTTTGCGTGTCTGGGGGTACGACCGCATCGAGTCCGTCGTGCCGCGCCTGGATTACATCCCCGACCGGTTGAACGCGGTCGACGCGCGCGCTCGCGCGCTCGAGAAATTGAAAACCGCGTTCGTGCAGCTGGGCTTAAGCGAGACGGTGAACTACGCGTTCACCTCGAAAGCGGCGGCGGCGAACTGGAGCAAGAAGCCCGGCGTGCCGATCGCGAATCCGCTGAACGAAGAGCTCACGACGATGCGCACTTCGCTCTTAAGCGGTCTTTTCGAGAATCTTCTGCGCGCCGTTCATCATCAGACCGAGGACGTGCGGCTCTTCGAGATTCGGCCGGTGTATTTTCTGGACGGGAAATCCGAGACGGGCGTGCGCGAGGAGTGGCGCGTGGCGGGCCTGATGACGGGACGTGGCTTCGTGGCGGGGCTTGCGGCGCGCGATCGCAAAGCTGATTTTTACGATGTTAAAGGTACTGTTGAATCCGCGCTCGAATCGATCGGCTGTCGAGGGTTGCGTTTCGGCGCGCCTGCTGAAAACGCCGCCGAAAAACGAGATGCGCCTTTGCATCCCGCGCAGACGGCGACGGTTCTTCTCGGTCGCGGCCCATGCGGTTTTGCCGGGCGGCTTCATCCGAAGTTTGAGATGAAGCACAAGCTTCGGCATCCGGTCTACGTTTTCGAGCTCGATTTGGAGCGTGTATTGGAGATGGCGAAGGCCGAGAAAAAGTATTCTCCGATTTCGAGGTTTCCCAAGGTTTCGCGCGATCTTTCGCTGCTTGTGCCTGAAGGCACCACCTCCGACCGCGTGGCGCTCGCGATTCAGAAGCTTGGGAAGCCGCTTGTGGAGAGTGTTTCGGTCGTTGATCTCTATCGCGGAGAAAAAATCCCGCAAGGCACGCTGAGCCTTTCGGTTTCGATGGTGCTCGGTGATCCGAACCGCACGCTCGAAGAGGTCGAGGTTGAACGCGCGACCCAGAGCATTCTCGTGGGTCTGGAAAAAGAACTTTCGGTGAAGCTCCGCGTCATCTAACCTCCTGCTTTTTGGCGAGCATGCTGTGCGCGACAAAAAAGCTTTTGCGATTCAGGGGGTTGTCGGTATCATTTAAAGAGTCATGAACTCGGGGACATGGAGGTCGACAATGACCAAAGCAGACATCATTGAGGCGCTTTACGAGAAAGTTGGCTTTTCAAAGAAAGAAGCCGCGGATTTGGTCGAGATGGTTTTCAATTTGATCAAAGACACTCTCTCGCGCGGCGAAAAAATCAAGATCAGCGGGTTTGGGAATTTTGTCGTGCGCGACAAGAAACCGCGCACGGGCCGCAATCCCCAGACCGGCGAGGCGATCAAGATCACGCAGCGCCGTGTGCTGACGTTCAAGCCATCGCAGGTTTTGCGTTCCGAGGTCAACTCGGCCACCGGCGGCGGCAACAAGACTTAAGGAAGGGGCAGATCCATGGAATTGGAAAAGCCTGTGAAGATTCCCGACCGGATGTTCTTCCGAATCGGCGAAGTCGCGCGTATCGCGGGTGTTAAACCCTATGTGTTGCGCTTCTGGGAAACTGAATTTCCGTTTCTCGCTCCCGGCAAGGGCGGCAACCAGCAGCGCATGTACTCTCGTCTTGACGTCGAGAACACGCTGCTCGTGAAACATCTCCTGCACGTTCAGCGTTTCTCGATCGAGGGCGCGAAAAAGCGTCTCTCCGAAATGCGCCGGCACGGCGAGATGGCCGAAGCGCGAAAGCCCAAGTTCGCGATGACGCCCGAGAAGATGAATCTTCTCGATCGCGCTAGGCGCGAGGCGGCCGAATTAGTTCGGCTTTGCAGACTCGATCAATAAAAAAAATCCCGAGTTCTGTTTGATTTTTGAACGCTACTTTTTCAAATCACAGCAGGGCGTCCCGCAACGATTCCTTCAACTGACAAATCTTCGTCCACGTCGGGCCAATGAATACCAGTCCCCATTCCAGCGATCTGGTAGTTTTCTCTTTGTGCCTTGGTAGCTTTTCTCAGGCGTGGATAAAACGCGAGTGGAACGCGAATCTCTCGGCCGTCGGCGAGATGGAGACAAAGCAACTCGTCAGTGAACATAACCTTTACTGCTATCGGTTCGGCATCTTGGCTAACTTTTCTTGCTAAAGAACTCATCCCATTTCTCCCTAATCAATTTTTCGTGTTTAAGAACCAAGTCTTCCGCCTTGCTTAATTGTGCGGCGGTCATGCCAAGGTTTCGAGCAAGACAAACTGGCTGAATCCAGAATTTTGCGCGTGCACCCTGATAATCCACGTGTACGTGCGGAGGCTCGGTTCGCTCGTTCGCGTAGAAAAAGAGGCGATAGCCGTTTTCCGTGAGAATCGTTGGCACTGGTAAATATTAGCAAATTTACATGGTGGAAACGATATTCACCGCATTGCAATGTGAGACGACTAGGTGGTTTATGCCGATTGCTAGACGTACGTATCGCGGCGTCAACCCGCCCTCTGTCTTGCCTGGGCTCATGTGGCAGAGGCGTTCGGTTTTCAGTTTCGGATTCATTTTCGGAATACGGGGATTTTACTTCAGGATCGCTTCCCAATAATGCTTTGCGAGCTGGGGTGAAGGCTCCTGCGCATCGATCCACGAAAGAAGCCCCGGGCTCGTCACATTGATTTCGAGGATGCGCGGGCCGATGAAATCAATCGTTGCGATGTGAACGCCGCTTTCGGTGAGTGCGCGGGCGATCGCAGCGGCGCGAAGCTGTTGTTCTCCGTCGAGAGTACAGAGCTCAAGGCGCGGGCGAAAATTTTCTTCGGTGTCTAAACTCATGATTGGCCGGTCAGGGTGCGGGGTCTTGCGAAGTGCCGCGCGAATCTGGCCGCTCAGAAAAAAAGCGCGCGCCTCTCCTTGAACGCGGACCGAGTCGTCGAATTCCTGAAACACGATCCACGGTCCGTGCGCCTCGCGCAGTTCGCGCAAGATGTTGCAAGCCTCAGCCCACGTGCCAGGCAGAACGCTCACCCCGCGGCTCGCGGCGTTGGCGACGGGCTTGACGATGATCTTTCTTCCGGAATGCTCGCTCAGGTAGCGCCGCCATTCGTTTTCGGAGTCTGAAACGAAAGTCGGGATCGCCCATGGCCCGAAAAGATGCGGCGCGAACTTCTCGTTCCAGGCGAGAAGCGCGCGCAGAGGATTGACGAACTTTTCGGCCGCT
The DNA here is from genome assembly GCA_016186905.1 of Deltaproteobacteria bacterium. Lineage (GTDB taxonomy): Bacteria > Bdellovibrionota > UBA1018 > UBA1018 > UBA923 > JACPKS01. The sequence continues at coordinate 16,792 of JACPKS010000069.1, read as the reverse complement.
TCGGTCGAAGCCGCGAGCGACCAGAGGCGAGTTTGCAGCAGGTCCACGGGCGGATCCTTGCGCCAGTGGACGGAATGAAAGTCTGAAAACGGAAGAACTTCTTCGCGTGGATCGAGCATCTGTTTCGGCGAAAGCACGCCGGTATCCGGCGCGTGCAGCTCTCCTTCGAGGCGTGCGAACAGCTCTCCATGATCGAAAAAAATGGCGGCTGGCGTCGTCCAGTAGCAGCGCAACCCGAAGTCTTGGATCGCGACGCGGGCCAGATGCAGCGAGGAGTCGCGGGCGTGGTCGAGGCAGTTCCAGGGATCGGCGATGAAAAGGATGGATTTAGTCATTGCTCGATTTACTTCCGGCCTACTGGATCTGGGTTTCGAAAAGCGAGGTGAGCGGCGTTACGATTTCGATGGTCGACGCGCGGATGCCGAATTTCGCCGAGTCGTCGAGAATCTCGGCTTCAAGTGTTTTGACGAGGTCCATGACCTGATGCCACGGAAGATCCTGCGAAGAATCCGTCAAAGCGGCAAGATCCTCGTTTCCGGTCTCCTCGGGACGGAACTCCGCGGTCAGGCAGCTGAGCCTGCCGAGCTTGCGAAAGAAACCGCGCATTCGCTCTCCGGCGCAGGCCTCCGGCGCGCGCGAGGCGGCTGCGGTGTCGAGGATGATTCCCGCAGTCTCAAAAAACGGGCAGTCGGTCGCGGCGGAAAACCCTTCTCGACGTCCCTTTAAGCGCGTTTCAGCGTGGATTTTGGAATAGGCCTGAAGCGGCGAAAGTGTTGAGCCCAGAAGCCCCGCCAGACGCGCGCGCTCGGAATCCGTCATTTCTGGATTGTGTTTCCGCGAGAGCACGAGATCCGACGCCATTGCGATCAGGCAAACCGCGGCTTCAAGGGTTAAGCGCGGATCGATAAAATTCCGGCTCAGGCCCACGCTGCCGCGTGTGGGTCGCGTGACATGCGGCGTGCCGATCGCGCAACGAACCATCTCGAGCGCGCAAAGCGCCGGGCCGATCTGTGTCGACGCAATGCCAAGCTCCTGCGAGACGAGCCACGCCGCACTCATGCAGAAGCGGTCTTTGATGCGGAAAAGGGAGTAGTGGACCGCGTCCCTCAAGCCCGAGTCGGTGCCTGAAGTGAGAAGTTCGAAAGCTGCGCGAAGCTCGCGATCCGACTCCTGCAGCGCGCGCTGCCTTGCCGGCGTAAACGGAAAATGGCACGAAACGGGAAGCATCAGGGTGCTTTTATCATCCCCCGGGTGAGGGCTCAAGGGCCGAAAGGACACCGGAAATCCGGTAGGTGTACTTTCCGTCTGATCCTTTGGCGGTCCCGATGAGAGCGTCCAGCAGCGGAAAGGCAGTGATGACGCGGTTTGAGATCTCAAAAACCGCCTTGATATTGACGCGAGACTGATCGATCAGTCCAGCGAGAATAACGTCGCCGGTGACCTTCGCGACGAGATCCTCGGCCTTGATGTCTTTACCTACGTTGAATTCGTTGATGACGAGCTTGCCGCCCGCGATACCCGCGTCAACGTGGGCGCTCACGATGTTGATCTGCGGGAGGTTGAAGCCCATGTATGCCTGCGCGGGAACCGCGATGCCGTCGAGGAACAGCCGGATCTTGCCGTCGCTTTTCTGGGGTGAAACATGGTCGAACAGAATTTTGAGGGTTCCGTTGATCTTTCCTTCGACTTGCAATCCGAGAAACTTCCGCAGAAGTGCCGCCTGGCCCAGGTTAAGCGTTCGCAGCTCAAGCTCGGTTTTGATCGCCGAGGGCGACGCGCCCGCGGCCCCCGAAATCGTTCCGTCGAGCAGCTCGGCATGGATGGACGCGGTTTTCATCGAGGTGAGCAGCGAGAACAGGCGCGGGCGGATCCTGACGTACGGGATTTTCAGATTCTGTTTTTCGTCGTCGACCGACTTGAGCTCGGCACCATGGATTTTCACCGTCGGGCCCATGAGAATGCCGATGCGCACCTTCTCGGCCGAAAACGAGAGCCCCTGTTCCTGCGCGAAAATCCGGATATGGGCGATGATCAGGTTCCGGATGCGCGCCTCGGGAAGTTTCATGACGAGAAAAACCAGGAAAACCGCGAACCCGAACACGGCGAGAAAGAACGCGCGACGGCGGGGTCTTTCGGCAGGCCCCGGGTTGCGGCGCTCGAACGGGTCACCTTCCAGCTGCGAAAACTCCGAAAGGGATGCGGAAGGCGTCTCGTTATCGGTCATTTCGCCTTGTAGGTCGCGACCATGAAAGCGGCGTCGAGGTATCCCGTCGGGTCGCCCTTCGTGTCGATGGTCAGGTCGCGGATGTTGAGGTTGCGCGCCGAGCCCTGGTCGGTCAAATTGAAGAGCAGACGCGCGAGTTGCTTCAGGTTGATCTGCGTGAGTTTCACCTCGATGAGAGCCTCCTTTGCTTCCTTCATTTCCTGCCCCGGCTTCTCAAGCCCCAGTACGAGCTTCTCGGGATTGAGGCCGGTGTTCGTGCTCACGTTTTCGATGAAGGTGGGAAGCGGGGAGCTCACGTCGGCGTTGCCTTGGGCGGCTTCCTGCTTCTCTTTGAGTTGCTTGAGATGATCCGCGGAGATTTGCAGGTAGCCGATCAGTTCATCGCGCCGGTTGATGTCGCTCGCAAGCCCGCTAACCTTCGCCACGCCGCCGATGACCGAGATCACTACGACAAGAAGAATCGCGGCGATGATCCCCAGGTTGATGTAGAGCTTCGTCTGGGAATCAAGTTCGTCGTACTTGGCTTTTACCTGATGGTACGCTTCGGATTCCTTGATTTTTTCCAAAAGCTCGCCAAGATTTACTTTGAGCTTACTTAGCTTTTCCCGCACCGGGCGTGACCTCCGCGACTTTCGCGGTGAACTCGAATTTCACCGTTTTTTTCTTGGGCTCTTCCTCGACTTTGCCTTTCGCGATCTCGGTCAGGGTCTTGGAATTCTCAAGGCCCTTCAGGATTTTATCCACGTTCGGCAATCCTTCCACGACGCCCGTCAAGCGCAAACGGCCTTCCTTGAACTGAAAAAGGTTCACGTCGAGCACCATGTCCCGCGGCATCGCGGAACTCACCTTGCCCAGCAGGTCCAAACCGGAAAGCGGCAGTTTCACCGCCAACGGCTGGTCGGTTTTGAATTTCGCGAGCTCTTTTTCGACGGCTGCCTTGAGCGCGCTCGGGCTGTTCACGTAAGTCGAGAGCGTGCTTGGGCTTACCGCGCCCAACACCTGCTTTACGGCGCGTTCAAGGTGCGCTTCCTGTTTTTCCGAGCGTGCCGAGAGCACGAGGTATTGCACGATGAGATTGGCGTAGATGAAGGCGAGTGCCGCCGCGGCGTATACGGCGATCTTGCGGTAGGCCCCGAGGTTCACCGCGCCAATGCCGCCTTGCTTTGAGAATTCGTCCTTGCGAAAGTTGATGATCGCGTTGCGCTCGGGCTTGACCATCGTGAGCGCCAATCCCACGGCTGTCGAGATGTGGGCCTCGGTCGTATCCGAGAGCTGGAGCGTTTGTCCGACGAGGCTTGAAATGTAGGAGTAGGGAAACACCGGCACCTGAAGTTTTTCCTCGAGGTAAAGAGCGAGATTGGGGATCAGGCTCGTGCCTCCCGTAAGAAAAATCGCGCGGACGGGATGGTGGTAGTTGCTTTTGTAGGCAATCAGCGTTTGTTTGAGCTCGCGCACGAGCGGCGCGATGGCATCTTCGAGGACCGTCGAAAACTGCTTCTGTTCGTCGGTGATGCCTGGGTCGTTTTTGAGGTGCGTTTCGGTGATGAAGAACGCGCCATCGATTTTCGCGCGTTCGGCTTCAGCGATCGTGAGGCCGTAGGCGTTCGCGATGGCCTGGGTGATCTGGTTTCCGCCGTACGCCGAGACGTGCGAGACGACCGGTTCCGAACCCACGCAGACATGGATGCCCGTGCTCGTCGCGCCGATGTTGGCCATGCATACTGGCTTTTCCGCGAAGCCCTGAGGCATCGCGCGCCGGAGAAGATGCGATGAGGCCCATGGGTCGATCGTGATCGAATCCGGATCGAGGCCCAGCATCTGCAGCTCCGAAAGGAGCGCGGTGATGTCAGCCTTGAGCGCGATGGCCGTGTAGACGGTCGAAGACGAACTCTCGGTTTTCACGATCGCGAAGTCGCGAACCGTCGCATCCAGTGGAAACGGAATGTCGTCTTCGAGCTCGAAAAGAAGCGAGCTCTGGATCACCTTGCGGTCCTTCGTGGGAAAATTGAAGAGCCTCGTCGTCACGCGCGCTTTAGGAATGTTGACGACCAGACGTTCGTAACGCGGGTTTTGCGACGACATCAACTTGCGAAGGGCTTGAATCTGCCCGGCTGACAGGATGGGGGCGGGAGCGGGTGGCTCGTCTTTTTTCTGCGCGGCCGGTCCCGACGGCGTAGCCGCGTCATCGGCGGCGGCGTTCTCGGCTTCCGGAGCGGCGGCGGGTGGCGCTGCCGCCACGGGCTCGGTTACGGCCTCAACAAAATAATCGGCAAGCTCGATGCGCCCGAACGTGACATCCAGGGCCACCGCCTTGATGTTGTGCATCCCGATGTCGAGTGCCAGTATCCGCACGAAGCTTTACCTTTCAATCCTCTCAGGCGCCGTCAAATAATCCGCCAGTAGATCAAGTTTAAACCCGTTGGCTTCTTTGCTGAAGCGCTATCTTGCTGCGCGCCCGAGGAATCCGACGCGGTTTGGCTCTGTTGCCCCTGCTGTGTTTGGCCTCCGGATCCTTGCGTGGCGCCGGTCCCGGCGGTGCCGGGTTTTTTCTTTTCCGGAGCGTCGAGAATCACATAGGCCTCGAGTCGCTTCGTGGAAAGCCCGTGCGTGGCGACCACGCTGACCTTGAAGCTCAGCTCATCCGTCACGATTTTGACGTTCGCCTTCTTAAGGCGCTCCTTGAGCTGCTCGATGTTTTTGCCAGCGGCCACGTCCGAGACGGACTTCCAAAATTCCTCTTCCGATTCCCACGGCTTGCCCACGTCCGGGTCGTCGCGTTTGCGGAGAATGCCGTCGATGTCTTCATCGCTCGCATCGGGGAAAAGCGCCTTGAACATCGTCTTGCCCGCCGAATTGACGTTGATTCCCGGCGTGGAATAAACGGTGAACAGCGGTTCGATGACGTCGTAGAGATTGTCGTCGAGTCCGTTGATCAGGTGCAGCTCGCTCATGCTGTAAAGCGGCGCTTCCTTGGGATCGGGCCGCTTGAAACCCGGAAGGTTCGAGCCCGCAGGCTCTTTGGAGAGGTAGCAGTCGATCGCGTCCACGATATCCTTGCCCTGTACGCTGCGATAGGTGTCGAAGAATTCGTGGTCCTCGTCTTTTTTTCGTTGGAGCGCGTTGCTGATCGCGTCCTCCATGAGCGGCCGGAAATCGACCTGGTCGCCGCCTTGCGCGCTACCTGAAGAGCCCGGCGACGAGCCCGGTTGAGAACCGCCCGAATCCCGCGAGGACTTGTCGCCTTGCTGACTTTGCGTCTGGCCCGCGGGCGCTTTCGGAATCTCCTTGATCAGCAGGTTGTTGAGGTTGAGCTTGCCGCTCTCGCTCGTGATGTTGGCGGTGAAGCTTCCCGTGAGCTTGCTTTCTTTCTGGAACGCTTTGAGCGCGTCTTTGTCGGCCTCGGTCGCGTCGGGCAGCGCGGGAATGGGATAAATGAACGGAAAATTCCAGAGCTTGTCGAGGATGTCTTTGCCGAGCGCCTGCTTCACCTGTTTGTTGGCGGGGTCGTTGGCGAATTTCGACGCCTGCGCGAAGGCTCGAAGCCGCAGAAGCGAGAGCTTGAACCCCGCTTTCGCGAGGTAGAAGGCTTTCAGGTTGTCGACGTTGTTGTAGGCCATTCGCGCGTTGATTTGCGTCGTGTACGTGAGCTCGGCGATGACCACCGAGAGGAGCGCCAGCGACGAAATCACCATGAAGAGCGCGATGCCGCTTTCGTTTTTTTTTCGGCGAGTCAACTTGCCAGTCATAGCGCGAGCTCCGTGCGGTAGCGCTGTTGCGCCGTAAACGTGTTGCCCGATTTCGGCAGCTCCATTTCGAGCTCGATCTCCACGAGAGAGGGGAATTTGCCGAGATGGTCGGAGCTCGTCGTATCCCACGAGCTCGACCAGGAGTCTTTTTCCCCGTCGAGGTAGCGCAGGCGCAGGCCCTTGACGCCTGAAATCAGCGTGTAGCGGATTTCGTCGTCATCGCTGAGTTTTTCCTCGAGAGTGAAGGCGTTGGGATTCTCGCGCTTCACGAGCGCCAGCACGTTACCGCCTGCGAGCTTGTCTTCTTCGAGCGCATACGTGATTTTCGCGAATTCCGATTCCGCGGAGTCGCGGAAGAGCCGCACGTGGGAATTGATGACGAACGAGATCTTCGTGTCGGATCCGTTGAAACGCGAGGGACGCACGCCGTGCGAGTTGATGAGGGCTCCCCAGAACGGGTAGACCGACGGCGAAAGCGCCGCGGCGGCTTCGGAGCCCGGCTTCGCGGGCTTGCCCATCTCTCCCGGAAGCGAGGCCGCCTGCGGAGTGTAGATGTGGGTGACGTCGCGGCCGAACGTCTCGAGCGCGACGCGGATGGCGTTGTAGAAATCGCCGTCCTGCGACAGTGTTTCGCGCAGCTCGAAGCTGCGCGACGTGGTCTGATAGACGGTCATGGCGATGAAGGAGAGAATCGTCATCGAGATCATGAGCTCGATGAGCGTGAAGCCGCTCGCTTCTTTTCCGTTCATACTGCGTTGGACTCCTCGCTTCTCCTCATTCATATCTGGAAATCGAACGCCGCGTTAAGGTCGACGAGATAGGTGCTGAGCTGGACTTTGTATTCGCCCTCGCCGCGCTTCCAGGTCACGGTCACGACCAGCTCGCGGATCGCGCCGTTCAGGAATTTCGTGACGACCTTCGCGAGGATGCGCACCGCTTCGGGCACGCCTTCCTCGCCCTTGCTGAACGAGAACTCGGGAAGCTGGATTTCACGGATCTCTCGCGTCCACTTGTAGCGCTCAAACGGCGCGGGGAAGGCCTGGGATTCTTCTTTCGGGAGCTCGGAAAAGGGTTTGCCCTCGAAAAGATGTTCGGAATCGATCATGATGTTGCGCGCGAGCCACGCGGACATGTTGAGTTCCTTCGTTTTCGTGGTCAGCGTGATCGCGCCGCTCTGCGATGTGAGGATCGCCGCGAACGCGATGGTCATGATGGTGATGGCGATCATCACTTCCAATAGAGTGAACCCCTTGCTCGCTTTTTTTCCGGTCATACTGCGCGGTAGTTTAGAAGCCTTCAGCGACATACCGTTCGAAGAGCCTCGACTTGCCGGTTACGGGGTTTACGACCAGCGTTGAAGCGCGGTCGTAATCGTCTTTCAGATGAATGACGAGCTTTTCGATGAATCCGTGCGGAAAAACGTGGGCGTACCCCATGCCGGCTTTCTGGGGATCCCTCGTATGCGCGGTGATGACGTCGCTGAAGTGCACGCCCTTGGGGAGCTTGCGCTTGCTCTTGGTGACCGCCCTTGCGAGCGTGAACGGCTCCTTTTTCTTCGCGCGCTCCTCTTCGGTCAGGCGCTCCTGCCGTCTGCGTTCTTCTTCGGCCTGCTCCTCGGAGCGGATGAGAAAGCCGCGCTCGCCCTGCTCCACCCAGTATTCCCCTTTTTCGATGTCGAAGGCGACGCGGTAGACCTGTCCCTTGAGGATCGACTCGTCGTAGGTCGAGCGGATCGTCGAAGCGAGCTCGCGCGACGAATTCGAGAGGTTCACCTTGAGGGCGAGCGTCACGTTAGGCACGGCGATGCTCATGATCAACCCGATCAGCGCGACCACCACGAGAACCTCAATCAACGTAAAGCCGCTCGCCACGTTACTGCGCGACATACCGTTCCACCCTAGAAATCGGGATCTTCGGTGCTGATGTCCTTATCGTCTCCCGTGCCGCCCTCCTTGCCGTCACGGCCCAGGGATTTCAGCACATATTTTTTTCCGTCGTCGCAAAGATAGATGAACGCGTGCCCCCAGGCGTCTTTCGGCAACTTCTTGTCTTTGACGTATCCGTTGGGGTCGTAATCCTTGCACGAGCCGTCGGAGGGCGGGGTGTGTAACGCATCGAGGCCGCCCTGGCCGTTCGTGGGATAGCTGTTGCAGGTTCTCATGAAATCGTCGAGCGACGTGCGAAGGCCTTGGATCAGCACCTTCGTGCCCTTGCGGTTGCCTTCCTGCAGTTTGGCCATGAAGTTCGTCACGGCGAACGTGCCGATGAGCCCCAGCAGCGTGATCACGATCATGATTTCGATGAGCGTGAACGCGGCAAAACGCGACAGGTGTCGCGTTTTGAAGCGGCGCGGATGAGCGAGAAAGCGACGCGAGTTTACGAGCGAGCTTTCGGAGCGCGGTCGCGCAGCGACCACTTCGTCGCAGAAGCAATAAACCATATTTAAAATGCGTTTCATTTTTCCTCCAATCATCCGCTGATGTCGTTTAACTGCAGCAAAGGTACGAAAATCGCGCCTACGATGCCGCCCACGACCACGCCCATGAAAATGATCATGGCGGGTTCGAGCAGCGACGTGAGGCCCTCGATCTTGACCGAAACCTGTTCCTCGTAACTGACGCTTACGTTCTGAAGCATTTGCGGAAGCTCGCCGGTCTTCTCGCCGATCGAGATCATATGGATGACGAGCGGCGGGAACTGCTTGCTCCTGCGCAGCGGCTCGGCGATGCTTTGGCCCTCGGTCACGTTCTCGCGCGCTTGAGCGATCGCTTCCATGATGAGGGTGTTCGACACGACGTTTTTCACGATGTTCATCGCGGTGAGAATCGGCACGCCGCCGGTCAGCAGTGTCGCCATCGTGTTCGAGAAGCGGGCCACCGCGAGCATTCGAATGAGGTTGCCCAGCAGCGGAAGCTTGAGTTTGAAGCCGTCCCAGCGTTTTCGCCCTCCCTCCGTCGAGATGTAGCGTTTGAACATGATGTACGCGAGCACGGAGCCGCCGATCACCAGCCACCAGTAGCTCGTGAGGAAATTGCTGATCGCGATGAGCACGCGAGTCTGCATCGGCATGGGCTTGTTCATCGCCGTGAAGATGCCGACGATTTTCGGGATCACGAACGTGAAGATGCCGACGATCAGGGTGAACGCGGTGAGCATCATCAGCATGGGGTACATCAGCGCCGAAGTGATTTTGTTTTTAAGGCGGACCTGCGCCTCCTGAAAGTCCGCGAGGCGCAAGAGCACGAGCGGAAGCGTGCCGGACGACTCGCCGGCTTCAACCATGTTCACGAAGATGTTGGTGAAAATTTTCGGATGTTTGGACATCGCTTTCGCGAGCGAGACGCCCTCGTTGACGTCCTGGCGCACGCCGGAGAGCACGACCTTGAGCTTTTCGTTCTCGACCTGGTCGATGAGCGCCGTGAGCGCGTCGACGAGCGGGATATTGGCTTTGATCAGCGAAGCGAGTTGGCGCGTGGTGAGCGAGATTTCGTGGATTTTCACGCGGCCCGAAAAGAGGGCGCCGCCACGCGCGGCGCCAACGCCGGCTCTGACTTTGCCGCCTGGGCCTTTCTCGGCGATATCGGTGAGAAAGAGACCGTTTTTTTTGAGCTTCTGGCGCGCGGTCTTGCTCGAGTCGGCCTCGATCATCCCGCGGATCGTTTTGCCGGCGCTGTCGAGCGCTTTGTACTGGAAGATCGGCATTGTCGCTTATTCCTCGTCCGCCTGCGTTGCGCGCAGGAGCTCTTCGATCGTCGTGATGCCGTTCATGACCTTCGCGACGCCATCCTCTCGAAGCGTCTTCATCCCTTTTTCCACGGCTTTTTTCTTGATCGATCCGCCGTCCGATTCTTTCACGATCAGCTGGCGGATCTCGTCGTCGATGACCATGATTTCGTACGCGACGGTTCGGCCTGAGTAGCCCGAACCCGAGCAGCTGGGGCAGCCCACCGCTTTGTAGAAGTGGCCGCCTTTGACCTGCGCGCGCGTTACGCCGAGCTCCTCGAGCTCGACGTCGGTCGGTTCGTACTCAAGGCGGCACTTCAGGCAGACTTTTCGAATGAGGCGCTGGGCGATGATGCCGAGAAGCGAGGAGGCCACGAGAAACGGCTCGACACCCATGTCGAGAAGCCGCGGCGGCGCGCCCGCGGAGTCGTTCGTGTGGAGTGTTGAGAGCACGAGGTGGCCGGTGAGAGAGGCGTTGACCGCGATTTCGGCGGTCTCACGGTCACGGATTTCGCCGATCATGATGACGTCGGGGTTTTGGCGCAGAATCGAGCGCAGCGCGCGTGCGAACGTGAGATCGATCTTCGCGTTCACCTGAATCTGGTTCACGCCCGAGACTACGTATTCGATCGGATCTTCCACGGTGATGATGCAGCGCTCGGGATTGTTGAGCTTGGTTAGACACGCCGTGAGCGTGGTCGATTTGCCGTGACCCGTGGGCCCCGTCACGAGCATGATCCCGTGTTTCATCCCGATGAGCCTTTCGATCTTCATGAGCGTGTCGCCTGAAAAGCCCAGCTGCGGCAGCTCAAGGGCTTTTTCGCCTTGTTCGAGGAGACGAAGGACGGCGCGCTCGCCGTGCGCGGTCGGAATCGTCGAGAGGCGGATGTCGATGTCTTTGCCCGCGAGCTTGATCTTGATGCGGCCGTCCTGCGGAAGGCGCTTTTCGGCGATGTCGAGCACGCCCATGACCTTGATGCGCGAGATGATCGCGGAGTGCGGGCGCTTGGGCTGCCTCAAGATGTCGTAGAGCACGCCGTCGATGCGGAACCGGATCACCATTTCTTTTTCGTAGGGTTCGACGTGGATGTCGCTCGCGCGCTCCTTGACGGCGCGGAAGATCGCCGAGTTCACGAACTTGATGACCGGAGCGTCGTGCTCGGAGGCGTCGAGAATGTCGATCGGCCCTTCGAGGTCGTAGGATTCCTCGAACTCGTCCTTGATGTCGGTGATGAGGTTCGCCGTCGCGCGTTCGTAGACGCGGTTGATGGCGTCCTGGATGCGCGCCGAGGTGCTCACCATGATCTGAATCTGGCACCCGGTGAGAACGTGCAGGTCCTCGATGACCGTCATGTTGAACGGGTTGCTCACCGCGACCATCAGCGTGCCGTCATAGCGCGCGAGCGGAAGCACTTCTTTTGTTTTCGCGTAATTGATCGGGATGTTCTTGACGAGCTCCGCGTCGATGTCGTTCGGCTTGAGGTCCTCCACGAACGGGAGGTCGAGCTGCGCGCAAAGCGCCTTAAGGATCTCGTGCGGCATCACGAAATTCTTGCGCAGCAGGATCTCGCCCAGCACCCCGCCTTCCCTGGCCTGGATCTCGAGGGCTTCCTTGAGCTGCGGTCCGGTCAACGAGGTCGTCCGAAGGAGGATCTCGCCGATTTTCTGGCGGCTTTGCGCCGCGTGGATTTTTTCAGTTGCCATCATTCCATCTTATCACTTTTTCTTATCCTTTGGGATTCGTTCCAGCAGCCGGAACCGGGGCTGGCTTCGGCTGACCCTCCCTGGTTGGCGTGCCGGTGGACGGCGCGGCCGGCGCGTCGGCGGGTGCCGTGGCCTTTGGAGCCAATGGTTCAACCTTGACTCTCACTTGGTCGTCCTCTTCGACCTCGGCTTCGGCGGTTTCAATATCGCCGCTTTCGACGCGTCCGCCTTCCTTAAGCTCCGAGAGCGCCGGCAGATCCTTGATCATGCGCATCTTCTGCTCCTGGAATTCGTCTTCGCCGCCGAGGTTCTTCTCGATGAACTCGTCGCGCTCGCGAATCTTGCGGTCGAGCACTTTGCGGATCTGCTGGTACTGCTTGACGATTCTCGGCGTGATGAACGAGATGAGGTTTTGCTTCGCGGTGTTCGTCGTCTTCGAACGGAAGAGCCAGCCGATGACGGGGATGTCGCCCAGGAGCGGAACCTTAACCGCGTTTTCGAGCACCTTGTCGCGCACGAGGCCGCCGAGTGCGACCGTGTCGCCGTCTTGCACGACGACGGTGGTTTTTGAAGTGCGCGAAAGGGTGCCGAGCGCCTGGTCGGCCACGGCTTTGGGCGGCGTGCGGTTGCTGATGTCTTCGAGCTTCTGGTTGATGTCGAGCTTCACGAAGCTTGAGATCTTGTTGATCTGCGGCTTGATCGTGAGGTTGAGCGCGATTTTTTCGCGGGTAACGCTCTGCTGGGTCGTTCCGCTGGCTCCCACCGCCGTCACGACCGGGACCGGAATCGTCTCGGCCACTTCGATCGTGGCTTCCTGGTTGTCGAGAGTCAGAAGCTGCGGAGTGGAGAGCACGTTGGCGTTGGAATTCGTCTGCAGCGCCTTGATGAGACCCGTGATGCTGCTCACCGTGACGGATTGGGTCGAGCCCGGAAGCGTGAAGGTTTTGGAGCTTTTTCCGCCGCTGAAGCCCATGACGAGGCCGTTCACCGAAAGTGGATTCACGAGAAAGCTTCCGAGGTCGCCGGTCGGCAGAAAACCGACGCCGTTGGTGGGCGAGGCGAGCGACGTGCCCAGCTCGAACGTCTTGTCGACGGTCATCTCCATGATGATCGCTTCGACGTAAACCTGGTCGCGCGGAACGTCGAGTTTCGAGATCACGCGGGCGACCGTCTGAAAATCGCTCGGCGAGCCCGTGATGACGAGCGAGTTCGTCGGCTTGTCGGCCGCGATCTTGATCGCGCCTTCGAAGAGGGCTGTCGGAGCGGAAGCGCCGCCTGGAGACGCCGGACGCGGGCCGGCCCCCGAGGCGAGGTTGTTGATCGTCTGCGAAACCTGTTCGGCGTCGGCGAACTGCAGATAGATCACGTGGATCTTGCTGCCGCCGGCCGAGGCCGAGACCTTGCGATCGAGTTTCTGGATGAGTTGGCGTACCTGCTCCTGGCCTTTTTGGTTGGCTGAAACGATGACGGAGTTCGTGCGGTCGTCGGGGATGATGTGCGAGATCGCGCCGCCTTCTTTCGTTCTCCGCGCGGCGAATCCGCCGCGGAAACGGGGAACCGCGCCCGCCGGAGCGCCGCCGCCGGCGCCCCCGCCGGGCAGAAGCTGGTCGATGAGTTTTGAGATATCCTGGGCCGAAGCGTACTTGATGCGGATCACGTCGAGCTTTTCATCGTAGGTCTCGACGTCGAGCACGTCGAGCATGTCGGTGACTTTTTTGATGTTCGAGCCAGTGTCGGTGATGATGATCGTGTTCGTCTGGTCGTACGAGATGATTCGGGTGTTCGGCGGCATGAAGTTGCGGAACACGCGGCTCACCTCTTCGGCGCTGATGTACTTGAGCGGAATCACGCGGGTGATGTACATGTCGTTGTCCGGCGAAGCCTCTCCCGAATAGGTCTTGATCTGCTTGTCCTTGGCGTCGCGCTGTCTCGCGATGCGGTAATATTTTCCGGAGGGAATGAGCGAGAAGCCGTTCACGTCCATCGAGGTGAGGAAGGCCTTCCACGCGTCGCCGACCGTGATCGGGGAGTTGCTCACGATCGAGATCTTGCCGCGCACGTCCTTGTCGAACATGAAGTTCACGCACGTGAGGCGGCCCAAGGTTTTGGCGATCTCGACGATGTCGGCGTCGGGAAAGTCGAAGTTCGTGACGATGTCGGGGCCGTATCCCGTATCCGGATCGAGCCTCAGGCAGTTCGGGCCTTTTCCGCCCGGCGTGATCTTCGTGTTAGCGCCCCCGGCGAGCGAGGTCGCGCCCACCGAAGTGCCGGCGCTGCCCATGTCGACGCCGCCCGCACCTCCGCTCTGACTGCCGCCGGACAGTGGCGCCGGGGTCTGGGCCGGCTTCGCGAACTGCGAGCGCTCGCGCAGGCGCTGCTCCATGCGCTGTCTTAATATCTCGTCGCTGATGTCCTCGATGTCCTCGTCTTCCTCGTCCTCGTCGAAGAAATCCGCTCCGCCGGCTCTGCCGCCCGCGAACGGATTTCCGCCGCCAAAGTTCGATCCGGGAGGAGTGAAGCCGCGGTTTTGCTGTGGTTGTGGAGGCGTCTGCGCGAACCCCTTGGCGGCGGACATCGTGAACGCCAACAGAGCCGCCGAGAGCAACAACGTCAGGTTCACCGCCGGGTGCTTCTTCTCTGGCATATTTTCTGGCATGAGTTCTCCTGTTCGGTCATCGCACGTCATAGTTTTTCACCGACTTCGCTCCGCCGCGGTTCACGCCGAGCTCGAGGTGCTGGATCGTGCGCAGCTGGTTGAAAAGCTGGAACGCCTTGCCGGGATCGTTCAAAGGCTCTCCATCCACGGAATAAACGACGTCGTTGTTTTTGAGCCCGAGCAGGTCGTAGATGCTCCCGGGCACGATCTGGATGAGGCGATATCCGTTCTGCATCCCGTTCTCGAAGTTGGGGATCGCGCGGGCCTGCTGAAGAACCTCGCCCATGTTCGTGAGGCTCTTGTCGATCGTCGTGCGCTCGACCTCGTAGTGGGAGTCGTCGAGCTGGGTGACTCCGCCCATCGTTTTTTTCTGCGAGCCGCCACCCGCGGACGGGGCCGCCGGCGTCACGTTGAGCTTCGGAAATTCGTCGACGATCTCGACATATTCGTTGTGCCCCGTGCTTTGATTGACGAAGTAAACGCGCAGGTGCTCGATCTTCGTGATCTTGATCTTGCCGTCGATCGAGTCGTCGACGCGCACCGGAAAAACCATGTTCTGGCCCTTGTCCTCGATCGCCGCGATCGACTTGAGCTCGTCGGCGAGCACGACCGTGCCGATGAGGTTGAGCGGCAGCGTCGTTTTGCGCGGCGGCCCGCTCGCAAACTCCTGCTCTTCGGGGATGAGTCCTTTGGAGTTGAAGATATTCCGGGTGAGAATCGCCGAGTACTGTTCGAAGGTGCGGGTCTTCTCGGCTTTCTTCACGATCTTGGGCGGCGGCACCGTCGGAGGTTCGGGGATCAGGTTATCCGTAAAAAGCGAAACGGTATCCGCGAGAAAATACGCGGCGAACGTCACGAGTGTGGCGCGAAGGTAAGTGCCGTACGCCTTTCCCGTGAAGGTTTCGCGCAGCCGCGTATAGTCGTCGCCGAAGACGGCGTGCAGAAGCTCTTCGGGCTGAAGCTTTTTGAGATCGTCGAGATTTTTCGGCAGACGCTCGCGCACGCGAGCTTGAACCTCGCGCAGAGTTTGCGGAAGTCGCTTGCAGCTTGCCCAAAAATCCGACAATTTCCGTTTGATAAAATGGCCCAATGCGCCCATCCCCCTCGATCTATACAGCAATCTGTTTGCCAGATTTACCCGTCATTATAAGGGCTTTACGCGGCTCGTGATCGACAATTTGTCAAATATCACGGAGTTTTGCCGGTTTCTCCTTTGACAAATTGTCATGCTAACTGGCCGATCCTTCAAGGGTTTCTGAGGGGTTGCTGTCGCGCGCGGCGCGGTAAACTTCTTGACGTCAACGTATGCGTGTGTTACATTCCCTCGTCGCCTGAAAAGGCTTTAAGTCAAGGGAGTCCCAAACGATGCTTTTCAAAGTTGGAGACAACGCAGTTTACCCGTCCCATGGCGTTGCCGTGATCAAAAAGATCGACGAGCGCGAAGTCGGCGGGAAAAAGAAGAAGTTCTACGTCCTCCAGGTTCTCGAAAATGAAATGACGATCATGGTTCCGACTGACAACATTCAGTCCGTTGGTCTTCGTCCCATCATCGGCAAAAAAGAAGTCCTCAACGTCTATAAAATCTTGAAGCGCAAAGACGTGAAGGTCGACAATACGACCTGGAACCGCCGCTATCGCGAGTACATGGAAAAGATCCGCACGGGATCGGTGTACGAGATCGCCGAGGTGCTGCGCAATCTTTACGTGCTCAAGGTCAACAAGGATCTCTCGTTCGGCGAGCGCAAGATGCTCGACTCGGCCAAGCAGCTTCTCATCAAGGAACTCAGCATCGCCAAGGCTGAAGACGAGAACATGATTGAAGCCGAGCTCAACGCGATCTTCGAAGCTCACTGAGTACACGCGCGAAGCGCGAAACACGCACGCGCTAGCGTGCGAAAAATTATTAAATGACTTTGAAAGCCGTCGGGATGAAACCTGGCGGCTTTTTTTATAGTGCGAAGTGAAGGCGCTGCTGGCGGGTAAGACTACGGGAAAACCAGACCAAAAGACACGGATGTCACGTGACAGATACGGCGTAGCCGCGCGCCAGAGGCTACTTCGCCGCAGGCGCAAGCGCGCCAAAATGCGACAGGTGTCGCGTTTTGGCGCGATGCGGATGAGCGAGAAATCGAAGCCGATTTATTGGCGAGATTTCGGAGCGTAGTCGCGTAGCGACTACTGCGTCGCAGAAGCGGTAAACGGATCGTTAATGTTGTGTAGTTCCGGTTGGAGTTTTTAGGGGAGTGGAACCTGTATTATTCTTTAAGGTATCCGGCATCATTTTCTTCAAAGTTGCGCCTTCATCTACCGCAGGTGAACCCGTGGCTTTCTTGCTTCTGCAATCCGCTAAATCCGATTGAAGGCGTTGTACTTTCCAGCAGAGCGCGATTTTCGCCGAATCGAAGTTCGGATCAGTAAGGGGCATGTCGGGACTTACCTTCGAACAGGCCTCCTTAATAATGCCCTCATATTGGGTGGCCATGCCTTGTTGAGCTTGATTGGGACTGACGGGCTTGAAGCCCTGTCCGAATGCGGTCGAGCCCATCAGTATCAAGAAAATGGCGATTAAATGGATGCGCATGAATATTCCGCGCTCGATATTCAAAACCGGCTGTGTCGCCGCGATCGCGCAATAGCGGGCGAATGCGCGCGATCAGGAAAATCGGAATGGCACTGTACTTGCTTCACCTGTTTTTGAGAGCGAGGAATGGAAAATGAAAATGCGCGAACTTCATCAGC